>JAIRXP010000001.1 GCA_031268215.1 Bifidobacteriaceae bacterium
AGACCCCCTGGTGCCCGATGCCGCCCACTGACCTCTCAGCGTTATCCCAGGTCAGCGCATTGGGCCGGTTGGGAGTCAATTTGAGCGGAGGGACAAACTGACGTGAAGATGGGTTCGCCAGCAACTTGACGCGACTTTGACCCCCTTGATGACGGCATCGGCCGGGGCTTGAGCGTTTAGGGGCCGGACACCGCCGGAAAGCGGCCGCGGGCCAGTAGGCGCGCGGCGCGCCAGTGGGCGCGCGGCGGGCCAGTGGGCGCGCGGCGGGCGGGCCCCGGCCCGCCCGGTGGGTCACAATTGAGACTGTGAACAATTCATCGCCCGATGCCCCGTGGTCGGTCAGCCATATATCTGACCTGGTCAGAGGGTACATAGGGAAACTTGGTGCGGTCTGGTTGGAAGGCCAAGTGGTTCAGATCAACCGGCGCGCCGGGATCGCCTTTGGGGTGCTCAGAGACATCAGCGAAAATGTGTCGGTTGACATTTCTATACCGACCGCGGCCATGGTTGGACTGGAACTGCGCGAAGGGTCCAGGGTGGTGGTGAATGGAAAGTTCGAGTTCTGGACCAAGCAGGGACGCCTCTCACTGAAGATCCGGGAAGTGCGGTTGGCTGGCGAAGGCCAGCTCCTGGCCCAGCTTGAACAGCTCAAGCGGAAACTCGCCACTGAGGGCCTGTTCGCTGCGGCCGTCAAGCGCCCACTGCCTTTCGCACCAAAGCTGATTGGCCTGATCTGCGGCCGCGATTCAAAGGCTGAACATGACGTGGTGGAGGTGGCCAGCCGGCGCTGGCCACCCGCCCGCTTCGTCATCCGCAACACTGCGGTCCAGGGACCGGCCGCTGCTGGCCAGGTGATCGCCGCAGTGAGCGAACTGGACGCAGACCCATCGGTCGACGTGATTGTGATCGCCCGCGGTGGCGGCTCGTTGGAGGACCTGCTGCCGTTCTCGGATGAGGCGCTGATCAGGGCGGTCGCTCAGGCGACCACCCCAGTTGTGAGCGCCATTGGGCACGAGCCGGATTCGCCCATCCTGGACTTGGTGGCGGACTTGCGGGCCGCCACACCGACCGACGCCGGCAAGCGGATCGTGCCAGATTTCGCTGACGAATTGGCGCTGGTGAACACCTGCTCCGCTCGCTTGACCCGCACCATCACGGCCCGGCTGGCCCGCGAGCAAGAGTCCTTGGCGGTCTTCCGGTCCCGCCCGGCTCTGAAAGACCCGCATTGGATAGTCGCCAACCGAGCGGCGGAGGTGGCGACGTTGTTGAATGACGCGCGGCGCGGCATCGGGCAACGCCTGACCACGGCCGGGGCCGCGCTCAGAACCCTGACCGGCCAACTTACCGCGCTCTCACCGCAAGCCACGCTGGATCGCGGCTACGCTCTGGTGACCAAGGACGGCGCTCTGATCACCGATCCGGGCCAGGCCCGGGAAGGCGACCGGCTGCGAGTACGGGTGGCCGGAGGAGCATTTGGCGCCGAAGCCTTAGGGTTGGATTCATGAAACCGCCGGTACCCGCCGAAGACCTAACGTACGAGCAGGCTCGGACTGAACTGGTCCAGGTGGTCCAGGAACTCGAAGCCGGGTCGCAAAGTCTAGAAGAGGCCATGACCCTGTGGGAGCGGGGCGAGGCACTGGCGGACCGGTGCCGCGAATGGCTTGATGGCGCCCAGGCCCGGATCGCCGCCAAGACCGAACCCTCCGCCGCCCCGGATCCCAACGATCCCAGCGATCCCAGCGAACCCACTCGATAGGCAAGCCGCGGGTTTCAAACTATCCCATTGGCGTCCCACTCCCGGGGTTCCAGATGAGGCCGGGCCCACTGGTAATCCGAAGCGAACAGGGGCGAGGAGATCATCAGATCGGCGGTCGAGGAGTTGCAAGCCGCCGGAGTGTTCCAGAGCGCGGCTAAGCGCAAGAGCGCTTTGACGTCAGGGTCATGGGGCTGTGGCTCCAGCGGATCCCAAAAGAACATCAGTACGTCCAGCCGGCCTTCAGCGATCATCGCGCCGACCTGTTGGTCGCCGCCAACCGGGCCGGACAGCAACCGACTGACCTGAAGCCCAAGTTCGTATTCAAGCATTGTCCCGGTGGTGCCGGTGGCCCACAGTTGGTGATGGGAAAGCGTCTCGCGGTTGAATTCGGCCCACTGGAGGAGATCGGCCTTCTTGTTGTCGTGTGCCACTAGGGCGATCCGCCGGCAGACGGGGGAATTATCATGAACCATCCCACCAGCTTGCCAGGTCCGGGTTACGGGCAGGGGATCAATCGGTGAAGTGTCAGCCCGCCCGCCTCACGGTTCTTCACCAGCGGCCACTGCCGCGATCGCCTTCTGGAGGTCACCCTGGGACCAATTCCATATGTAAACCCTGGTGCCGTCGCCAATCAGCACCCACGGCGTGCCTTGGAAGCCATCTGAACCGATCACTGCGGCAGTGGTACTGGAGACCCAATCGTCATATGCGCCGCTGGTGAACTCGGCGATCACCGCGTCCGAGACGCCCGCTTGGCGAGCCAGGCCGGCGATCTCCTCATCTGACAAACCGGCGCCGCCCTCAGGCGGCTGGTTCTCCCACAACAGGGCGTCGAAGTCCCGGAACTTCTCCGGGGCCAGGCCGGCCACGGCCACCGCCGCCCGAGCCGCCCGCGACGAGTAACCGCTGGTCGAATAGGCGTCCAGATAGCCCAATGGGTACAGCGTGACCTTGACCTGGCCGTCCCGCATGGCCTGCTCCAGGTCTGCCCCCAGCTCATCCTCGAACCGCTTGCACACCGGGCAGATGTAGTCGGAGATGACTTGGACCGTCACCTTGGTTTCGTCCGCCAACGGGCCGCCGGGTGCGCCGTCGCAGCCCAGCGTGATACCGCCGTCCTCAGAGGCGCCGGCCGGCTCGCCAGGTTTGGCGGTCGCCTTGTCTCCCGCCTTTGGGCAGTCCACTTTGGCGACGGGAGCCGGGGCGCTTGGGCCAACGGAGACAGTTGGGGTGCCCGATGCCGTCCGCTCCATCGCCGCCTTCACGCTAATCGCCAGCGCGGCTGAGAAGGCGACGATCACCGCCCCGATTGTGACCCATGCCCCGGACTGTTTGTACCATGGCACGAATCCCCTGCCACGGCCGGACGTTACTTCTGGGTCACCCGCTGGGCCCGCGTCTTGGTCTGACATGGCGTCAACCCTACCCGCGGCTGGACACTCCGCCGGGGGTGGCCACTGGGGGCACCGGTTCGTGTGACGGTAGTTCTATGACCGACTACCGGACTGAACACGACACAATGGGCGAGGTGCTGGTCCCCGCATCGGCGCTGTATGGCGCCCAGACCGCCCGAGCCATCCAGAACTTCCCAATTTCCGGGCAACGGTTGGAGCCCGCCCAGATCCATGCCCTGGCGCGGGTCAAGAAGGCCGCCGCCCGCGCCAACGCCGAGTTGGGCGTACTTGATCAGGCCCGGGCCGAGGCGATCGAATGGGCGGCGACGCAGGTGATCGCAGGTAAGCACGATGACCAATTCCCGGTTGATGTCTACCAGACCGGTTCTGGAACCTCCTCGAACATGAACATCAATGAGGTGCTGGCTCGGCTCGCCAGCCAGCACCTGGGAGTCCCGGTCCACCCAAACGACCACGTCAACGCCTCGCAATCATCCAATGACGTGTTTCCTACCGCCGTCCATGTGGCCGCCACCGAAGCGGCCGGGCGCAACCTGGTCCCGGCCCTGGATTTGCTGGCGGAAGCGCTGGCGGCCAAGGCCACGCTCTTCGGGGATGTGGTCAAAGCCGGCCGCACTCATCTGATGGACGCCACACCGGTCACGTTGGGGCAGGAATTCTCCGGCTATGCGGCAGCCATCCAATACGGGTCTGAACGGGTCCGTGGCACGTTGGCCCGCGTGGCGGAAGTGCCGCTGGGCGGCACCGCCGTAGGTACCGGCATCAACACTCCCCAAGGTTTCCCGGCGCGGGTGATCGAATTGCTGGCCCAGGACACCGGGCTGGCCATCACCGAGGCCCGGAATCATTTTGAAGCCCAGTCCGCCCGTGACGCTTTGGTTGAGCTGTCCGGCCAGCTCAAGACCGTGGCGGTGTCACTGATCAAGATCTGCGATGACCTGCGCTGGATGGGTTCCGGACCACGGGCCGGCTTGGGAGAGATTCACTTGCCGGATCTCCAGCCCGGCTCATCAATCATGCCCGGCAAGGTCAATCCGGTCATTCCCGAAGCCACATTGCAGGTCTGCTCGCGGGTAATTGGCAATGATGCGGCCATCACTTGGGGTGGCGCCTCCGGGTTCTTTGAGCTCAACGTCCAGATTCCGCTGATTGGTTCCGCCCTGCTGGAGTCCATCCGGCTGCTCGCCGCTTGCGCCCGGCTGCTCGCGACCAAGGTGGTTGACGGAATCCAAGCCAACCAGGCCCGCTGCCTTGAGCTGGCCGAATCCTCGCCTTCCATTGTCACGCCGCTCAACCGGCTGATCGGCTACGAACAGGCCGCTAAAGTGGCCAAATACTCGGTGGCCCATGAAACGACCGTCCGTCAGGCAGCCATTGACCTGGGCTTGGTTGAACAAGGGCTGATCACGGAGGATCAGCTAGACCAGGCCCTCGATGTGATGTCCATGACCCACCCGTCAGCGGCCTAGGCGGCGCTCTCGCGCCGCGTAGGACCGCAATGCCCGCAAGAAATCGACTTTGCGGAAATCGGGCCAAAAGGCCTCGCAGAAGTAGTATTCAGCGTGGGCCGATTGCCACAGCAGGAAGCCCGAGAGTCGCTGCTCCCCGGAAGTGCGGATAACCAAGTCTGGATCCGGCTGGCCGCGGGTATAAAGGTGTTCAGCGATGTTTTCCACGTCCAGTGTCTGGGCTAGCTGCTCAATCGAAATCCCAGCCTGGGCCTTTTCCGCCAACAGCGCCCGGACGGCATCGGCGATCTCCCGGCGGCCCCCATACCCAATCGCTACGTTGACATGCAAACCGTCCACCTCAGCGGTACGTGCCTGGGCTTGATGCAGGCGCTCAGCGGTTTCGTAGGGCAGCAAGCCGAGTGCGCCAACCACCTGCACCCGCCAACGGCCAGACTGCGCTAGTGCCTCCACGGACTGCTCAATGATGAGCATTAACTGGGCCAGTTCCGCCGGCGGCCGCGACAGATTGTCGGTCGAGAGCATCCAGAGGGTGACTAGTTCAACCCCGACTTCCTCGGACCAGGTCAATAACTCGGTGATTTTGTCCGCCCCGGCCCGGTGGCCGGTGGCGGTTGATTCGCCCGCTTCCTTGGCCCAACGCCGGTTGCCGTCCAGAATCACACCAACGTGGCGGGGCACGCCTTCGCGGGGCAACCCCTTCAACAACCGCCACTCATAGAGGCGGTATAACGGTTGTGGCAGTGACATCAGTCCAACTCTAACTCCCGCGGTGGTGCTTAGCCGGGCCGCCGGTCGCAAACCTCAGCCATTTCTGCACCGATTTCGCACATCTGAATGATGGCCTGGACGCAAACCTACGATACCGTAGGTTCTGTGAAGACGGCTTCCACCTCTCAGCCAGCAGCCAGTTCAACCGATGAAACCGGGCCCAAGCCAAGGCTCCGCGGATGGCTTCACGCCATCATGTTTCCACTGACCATAGCCGCCGGAATAGTACTGATCGTGTTATCTGACGGTGCCGCAGCCAAAGCCGCTTGCGCCGTCTTCGCCGGCACCGCTTGGCTGTTGTTCGGCACATCGGCAACCTATCACCTGGGAAACTGGGGCCCGGTCTGGTCCGCCACGCTCAGACGGCTTGACCATTCCAACATCGCGATGATCATCGCTGGTACTTACACGCCATTGGCGGTTTTGCTGCTGCCGACTCGCACCGCGGTCATCCTGCTCAGCGTGATTTGGGCTGGAGCCCTGGCAGCCATCCTGATCCGGATGCTGTGGCTGGATGCCCCTCGCTGGAGTTACGTGCCCATCTACATAGCCCTCGGCTGGACGGCGGTTTGGTTCCTACCCCAGTTCTGGCGCTCTAGCCCGGCTCTTGTCTGGCTGCTGCTCGCCGGAGGGATCGCTTACACCTTGGGCGCGGTGGTCTACGGGTTGAAGAAGCCCAACCCTTCACCCAAGTACTTCGGGTTCCATGAGATCTTCCACGCCTGCACCGTGGTGGGTTTTTCTTGCCACTTCGTGGCGGTCATGATGGCGGCGCTGCGCTAGAACCCGGCCGTTACCGGAGGCCGGCGAAGAGGTCATTCTCTGGCAAATCAACCGGTACCTCAGAGTGAGCCAGCTCAAAATCCTCGTGCGGCCACACCTCGCGTTCAAGCTCGCGCGGGACAATGAAAAACCAGCCGTCCGGATCCACTTGGGTGGCATGAGCGCGCAGGGCGTCATCCCGGGCGGCAAAGAATTCGGCCACCGGCACTTGGGAAGTGATGCGCTGGCGGCGGACCCTCCGGTGAGGGGCTTTCAGCCATTCGCCATAGGGTGAATCCAAGCCGCTGGCCTCCATCGCCTCATGGAGAGCCTTGACCCGGTCAGCCGATATGGCTTGGTCGTAGTAAACCTTAGGCACGCGGTGGGCGGGGCCCAATTCGAGGTAGGCAGTTGGGTCAGCGGCGATTTCCAAGGCTGCCATGGAGGCTTTATGAGTGTGGACGTGATCCGGATGCGGGTATCCACCAGACGGGTCATAGGTGGTCAAGACATCTGGGCGGACTCGCCGGATCAACTCCACTAGCGGCAGCGCCGCCTGGACCGGATCTAGAGTCGCGAAGGACCCTTCCGGCAGCGGCGGCAAGGGGTCGCCTTCCGGCAGCCCCGAATCAACAAAGCCCAGGAACTCTTGTTCAACTCCCAAGACGCGGGCGGCCTGGGCCATTTCCCGGCGGCGGCGGGCGGGCAAGTCCCGCTCGATTTCCGGGTCGCCCCGGAGCTTGGGGTTAAGGATGTCGCCGCGCTCCCCGCCGGTGAAGGTGGCGACAACTACGCGGACGCCATCGGCGGCGTACTTCGCCATGGTGGCGGCGCCTTTCGACGACTCATCATCGGGGTGGGCATGGACGGCGACCATTGCCAAACGCGAATCGTTCACGGCCACACCTTGCACCATTCGGCGCCGCAAGTCCATTCTGGGCGGCTCCCGCGCGCGCCGCGTGGGCCGTGTTAGCGGTCCCGCGCGCGCCCCATGGGCCGTGTGAGCGGTCCGGCGCGCGCCGCGTGTGCGGTTCTTGAGTGGCCCCCAAAACGCCCTGGGCCCACTGAGGGAGCACGCCGCATGGGCCGTGCGGGGCCCGGGGCGGCTCCTCGCCCGTAGATTCACCTAGCCCGTTAGGTAGCTGAAACCCGTGCGGTTGAGCCCAGTTGCGCCTGCTCGGGGCCCTCGCCCTGCCGCTGGGCTCTCCGCTGGCGGGGCAGAGGGTCAAGCCGTTCCGGAGCCGTTAACGGCCCCGACTGGGCCGTGGTTATCCGCTGGCCGGGGGGCTCGTGTCAACGGGTCCCGTCCGGTCCATGTAGGATCAGTGCGAATGTTAGGGCGCGGGCCACATGGTCAGCGCGTTTTTTTGTGAATGGAGAAAAACCGTGTCGGAAACCTATACCGGTGAGTTCTATTGCGTGAAGTGCAAGGCGAAGCGCGAAGCAACCGGCGATGTCGTGGTCACCAATGACCGTCGCATGGCCAAGGGCGTGTGCCCCACCTGCGGCACCAAGATGAACCGCATCCTCGGCAAAGCCTGAGCGTCTGATCCGCGTCTAAAGGGGCCGCACCGTCCAGGTGGCGCGGCCCCTTTAGCTTTTTCGGCGCCGTTCGCCCGCCTTCCGCTCCCCATCCGCTCCCCATTTCCGCCGTAGCATCCCGCCAACACGTGAGATTGGCCTGCCCAAGTACTTGCATGTAGCAAGCAACCGTCCTAGCATGGTTCGCCGTGCCTAGCGCAGAATCTGATGCCAACAACCCGGCCGGCGGCGCCGGCCCAGAGCCCAACCGCTCTCCCCTGAACGAACTGCTCGACTCAGTCTTTCGCCTGGTCAGAACATTCAAGTGCAAGAGCGCCTGGGACGTCAGTGGGCTCACCCGCACCCAATTCGCCACCCTGGTGACCCTCAAAGAGCACTCGCCCAGGCGCATCACGTCCTTAGCGGAACAAAGCCGCAGCGACCTATCCGTGCTATCACGCCAAATCGCGACCCTTGAAGGCTGGGGAATGGTGGAACGCACCCGCGACCCCAAAGACGGCCGAGCCTTCCTGGTCTCGCTGACCGGAAAAGGCCGGCAGGCCCTGTCCAAGGCCTGGGCCCAGCAGACCGAAGAGCTGCGCACCGACCTAGCTGACTTTTCTGACGCAGACCTGCTTCACGCCGCTGACATCCTGCAACGGATCACCGGTTCCTGGGACGCCCGGGCCGCGAATCGGGCAATTCAAGACCAAGAGCGCAATCCAAACGAAGACGAGACACAACCTGATGAGCACTAAGAGCACCACCCAGACGCCACCCGCCCCGGGCCCAGGCCCCGGACCCGGCTCCGCACCGGCACCCGCCGAACCCGACTACCCCGAATACTCGCACCGGCAAATCATGCGGATACTCTCCGGCTTGCTGCTGGCCATGTTCGTCTCCAACGTGGCCGGGACGGTAGTCGCCAACGCGTTGCCAACCATCACAGCCATGCTCGGCTCGACCCAACAGCAATATACGTGGATCGTGACGGCTACGCTGCTCGCCTCTACGGCATCGACCCCCATCTGGGGCAAACTGTCAGACCTGTTCAACAAGAAGAACCTCTTCCTGTTGGGCTTAGCGATCTTCGTCTTGGGATCCCTGCTGTCCGGGGCCAGCCCCTCCACCCTGTACCTAATCGCTTTCCGGGCAGTGCAGGGACTTGGGCTGGGCGCAATGATGTCACTGACACAATCGATCATTGGCTCCGTCATCCCACCGCTCGAGCGGGGGCGCTACATGGCCTACACCGGGGCGGTAATCGCCATCGCCACCGTGGTTGGACCGCTGGTCGGCGGGTTCCTGGTGGACGTCCCCTGGCTGGGCTGGCGCTGGTGCTTCTGGTCAGCGGTGCCCTTCGCTGTGGCGGCCGGCGTGGTGCTGCAACTCCAGCTCAAGATACCCAAGAGCACCGGCCGCGCCAACACCAAGGTCGACTGGCTGGGTGCGGGCCTGGTCACCCTGTCCGTCTGCTCTCTGCTGATCTGGATTTCCTTCGCTGATCACTCATTCGCTTACGGTTCTTGGCAGACAGCCGCTCTGCTGGGCGGTTTCGCGGTCACTACTGTGCTGTTCATTTGGGTGGAATCCAGGGCTGTCAACCCCATCATTCCGCTGTGGCTGATCCGTAAGCCGACCACGGCGCTGGCCGTCATAGCGTCCATCGCAGTTGGGATCGGCATGTTTGGTGCTTCGGTCTTCCTGGGCCAGTACTACCAAGTCGCGCGCGGCTACTCCCCCACCGCCGCCGGGCTGATGATGATCCCGATGATGATAGGCGTGCTCCTATCCTCAGTATTCATTGGGCGCTGGGTTTCACGGGTCGGGGTCTGGAAGCCGTTCGTGGTGGCCGGATCCGTCATCCTGATGGCCGGATTCGGCCTGATGGCGACAATGCGCTTTGGCACCCCGCTTTGGCTCATCGCGATCTACGGCCTGGTCGCCGGCCTTGGAGTGGGTATGACCATGCAAAACCTGGTGCTGGCGGTCCAGAACTCGGTCTCCGTCCATGACGTGGGCGCCGCCTCCGCCGTGGTGACGTTCTTCCGGTCCCTGGGCGGAACCCTGGGCATTCAGGTGCTCGGTTCGATCTTCGCGACCCACGTCTCCGGCCTGATGAAGGAGCGCATCGCGGCCCTGGGCGGGGCCAAGCTTCCGCTGACGGGAGGGGGCGCGGACCCAGATTCCATGTCGCTCGATCTGTCTCAGCTTCCACCGCCGGTGGCCGATGCCGTCCGGTCATCCTATGGGGATTCGGTTGGCCAGTTATTCCTCATCGCGGCGGTCGTTTCCGTTGTCTCGCTGCTGGCTGTCATATTCATGAAGGGCACTCGGCTGGCGGCCCAACTCAACACGTCTGCCTCGGCCGATTCCAAGGCCTAACGGCCTTGCGGGCTGCAGGGGCGTGGAGTTACGGGAAGCGCGGCGGCGAGGCGGGGTGCCGGACGGCGGGGCCGCGCCGGGCGGCGCGAGGGCGTGAGGTGGCGCGAGGTGGCGCGAGGAGCGCAGCGGCACAGCCGCACAGCGGCGCAGGGGCGCAGGGTCTGGGCTTGGGCCTGGAAGATGGGAAGGTGCCTCACCGCCGCTCTCGGTGATACACTCAGTTCATGCCAACGGCCAGGCCCCGCCATCAAGTAACAGAGACCGAGCCGGTGGCCGCTGCCCTGGACCTGGCCGCCTCGGAATGGCCCACAGAGCCGCGCTCCCGCTTAGTCATCAAGCTGGTTGAAGAGGGCGCCCGTTCGCTGAAGCGGGCGAGGGCGATCCGCGGGCAGGAGCATCAAGACGCCGTGGAGGCGACGGCGGGCCAATTCGCGGAGTTCTATCCTTCGGGTTACCTGGCCGCGCTGAGGCAGGACTGGCCGGAATGATCGTGCTTGACGCCAGCGTGCTGATCGCCTACCTCCAGCCCGCTGACGCTCACCATGCCAATGCGGTCCAGATCCTCAAGCGGACCGAACCCGGCCGAATGCTGGTCCACTCCATAACCTTGGCTGAGGTCCTGGCCGGCCCCGCCCAGGCCGGCCGCGAAGTCGATCTTGAACGGGCCTTGAACCGGATCGGCGTGCGAGTGGCAGCCACCTCGCCAGACGAACCGGTGGCCTTGGCCCGCTTGCGGGCGACCACCGGCCGCAAATTGCCGGACTGTTGCGTACTCCTGGTGGCGCAGCACTTGGGCGCCGAATTGGCCACCTTCGACCGAGCGTTGGCGGAGCCCGCGAAGAGGCTCGGCCTGACCGTTCACCGGTGAGGCCCGCTGGGTACCGCCAGCCCTCGGATCCGACCTCCAGGCCGGTCACGCCACCCGCGCCGCAGGCGAGACGCCATCCAGCGCGCAGGCCTCATCCAGCCAAGCCTGCTGCTGGGCAACCAAACCCGCCCGGTCGTCCGGGTCGAGGACCGACCGCTGCTGCCTGACCAGCCGCAAGTGCACCGACCAATGCTCCTGTTCGAGGCCATCCTCGGCAGTGCTGCGCCGCTCGATCGACAACGCCGACAAACTCACGACCCGTCCGTCCGTCTTGCCTCAGGCCTGCCCTTGCCCTACACACAAGGAGGGATTTGGTCCTAGATCGTGACGAGGCCCCTTACAGGAGCCCGGTCCGTGCGTACTTCTCGCGCTGAATCGCCCTCTGGCGCGATGCTCGGTCACCGGCCGGAACCCCGCCGCGACTACCCGGCGCGGATGCTCCAGCAATGCCATCACGGGCTCTGCCTGGCCCTGGCCTTTGGCCCCATCTAAGTGAGCGAATCGGGTCGACCTCGCTGCGGTCGGCCCCACCATCCACCACCAACTGAAGAGGTGCAACTCGGAAATGAGCAGGTTAACACGCCGGTCAGGCCGCGCAGCAATCGTCCTACTCCCCCTGATCGCTGTTCTGGCCGCACCTGCCTGCAGCACTCGGC
>JAIRXP010000088.1 GCA_031268215.1 Bifidobacteriaceae bacterium
GGCGTTACACCGCTCGGACGACTCCCGCCACGACGAGCGTTACGACCACATCTGGGATAGGCCCTATCCCCAGACCGCCAGGTCCCAGACTGTCAACCAACAAACCTGACTCACACCCCTGAGCGGCGTTCGCCGTCGCGGAACATTAGACTTGGATATGTAGGTAACCTTGTGGCGTTCGCCGTTTCTTGGGGGGCAACCGGTGCGATGGTCCTTGGCGGAGCAGTGCTCGGAATTTCCGCGCTGGTGTTAGCCATGGCTCTGTACACCGGAGCTGAGATGGTTTCGACGCCGGCGTCAAACGTCCTCAGCCTGGAGTTGGCACCGTCACACAGGAACGGACATTACATGGCGACTTTTCAGCTCACCTGGTCGGTCGGCATGACGCTAACCCCGGCGCTTTTCGGGTGGCTCCTGACAACTGGACCTGATGCAGCTTGGATCACGCTAGTTCTTCTCACGGTGGCGTGCCTCGTCTTCGGAACAGGATGGCGAAATAGAAAGGAAACGAAATGACAGTTGAGTCTAGCGGAGGCAACGTCCTCGTGGTGGAACCCATGGGAGCGAGTGGGGAGGTGCTACTCCAATCTGTACGGCGGCGAGGATTCCGGTCAGTAGTCGCTACTACTCCAGAAGTGCATCGAGACAGTCTTCTGGCCGTGGCCGATCTCATTGATGAAACCATCTACGTGGATTTCTCAGATGGGGACCAAGCGGTCAACGCGCTCGTCCTGGCTGGCCGTCACTACGGGTTTTGCGGGGTAGTCGTGTCTTGGGAATTCCTGACTGATGTGGCCGCCAGGGTGGCGGCGGCTCTGGGCCTGCGGGGACCGGACTTAGAGCACGCTCACGCGCGGCGGAACAAACTTGAGATGTCAGCTACCTGGAAGGTTGCCGGCTTGCCAGTGCCTGAATTGCTGGCCGTGGTTGATCCGGTGACCTTTCATGAAGGCGCGTTGCGATGCCTGACCTACCCGGTTGTCGTCAAACCCGCTGAAAACTCGGCATCCTTTGGTGTCACGGTCGTGGATAGGGCGGACGGCATGGCGGATGCTGTCAAAGAGGCGAGTGCCTGGACACATGAGTTCCCGCACGGCATTCCCTTTGACCGGTCCGTATTGGTACAGGACTACCTTCTTGGCCAGGAGTTTAGCGTTGAAGGTGTCTCTGACGGTGGACGGTTCTTCACCTGGGGTGTGACCATGAAGAACACCACCGAGGGCGCCGCTTGCGCTGAAACTGGGCACGTATTCCCCGCGCCAATCAGCCCCGACCTGGCGGCGGGGATCATTGAGTTAGCAAGCGAAGGGACGGCCGCACTAGGGATTACTGACGGCATCAGCCACACGGAGATCAAGCTCGATGCGAACGGAGAGCCGCGCTTGATTGAGACGGGACCCAGGCCGGCCGGGGACTTGATCCCACAGCTTGTCCGGCTCGCGACCGGAGAAAGCCCCACCGACGTGTACGTCCGCCAGGCGACCGGCGGTCTGCCTGCAGGATTCGTCCCGCGCCGCGCCCGCCGGGCTGCTGCCATCCGGTTCATCATGCCCCCGAGGACCGGGGTCTTCAACGCCATCACCTTCCCGGAGCGCTTGGCCGCAGGTGAGATTGTCGAGACGCGCGTCACAGCGGAGCCAGGCACCGGTGTTGTGGCGGGAAGTACCAATGTCGAACGCGTGGGATGGATAATGGTCAAAGCCCGTGACGGCGAAAGCGCTGCTGCGGCCTTATGCGAAGTTGACTCCGAGACCAGGCTGTCGCTTACGTGAATAGCGCAACACTAGTGATTCGGTCGCTCGATCTGGCACAGGCGGAGCCATTCCTGCGGCGCGCTTGGCGTTGCGTCTTACTCGAGGAGCCAGAAGCTGTGATCTGGATCGCCAATCAACCGACTGGCTATCTTTGTGACGTACCCAAAGCGAAACGATTCGGCGGCGCTGATGGGATCGATGGTCGGTTGGGGTTGCCGTCGGCGCGTGGAGCCGTGGTGTCGTGGTCCGTCCCGAACGAGCGGACCCTTGAGGACCTTTCGCTAGCGGGGACCGACGCTGTAGCTGTGCCAGGACCGTTGTCTGCGGTGTACGCACTCGCTGACAAGCGCGCGGCTAAGTCGCTGTTCTGCCGGTTTGGAATCCCGACTCCGAACGGAGTGGTCCTTGATCGGGGGTTTATCGCAGGGGGCCTGGTCGGCCCGTCCTTCCGTGATCGACTTGAGGGAAGACTATCGGAAGGTCTGCGGTACCCGCTGATTGTGAAGCCGCTTTGGGACTGCCTTGGCCATGGGGCGAGCATCGCGAACAGCGCTGTTGACCTGCGACAGGCCCTCGGCGATTGCCCGGTTCGTGACCTATTGGTTGAAGAGTTCATTGAGGGACATTCCGGCAGCTTGGAGATCGTGGGAGAGCCAGGCGACTACTTCTTCCGGCCGGTTTGCTGGACGGGGTCCGGTGCCGGGGGCGTAGGTGGTGCGTTCGAGGCAATACGGGTGGCCCACCGCGGCCTGTTCACGGGCGAGCTATCTGCCCACCTATTGGACGCACTAACACGCCTCTTGGGCGTGCTAGGGTTTCGCGGCGCTTGTTGCGTCGATTTCGTCATAAGCGACGGGAAGGTTTATGCGCTGGAGATCAATCCACGCGTGAGCGGCGTCTCTTGCCTCTCGGCTGCGGCGTCGGGAGTCAACTCGTTCGAGGCTGTGTATAGAGTTGCCAAGGGCCAGTGGGCTGGCTGTACGTTCACGGGTGGGGACGGCGCAGCCGTGCAAGCGGGTGGTGCGTGGGCGGACAAGCTTGAGCACGCAGTGCACCAGCTGAACGATCACGTTGACCTGTACAGGGACACCACAATCACTGTCGATGGCTTCGAGTCGCGCAGCATCATCGTTGGGGGCAGTCCGGAATCAATCGAGGCCCTGCTTGAGGCACTTCGTATTGTCGCCCCCTGGGGCACCTGTCGCGGTGTGAGGGTCGCCACCATGAGACGGGGGTAGAAGCGCCCTGGGGTCACTCGCGTGTGGAGCGGCCCGCAGCGCGCTTGACGCCTATTGCTACCGAGGTCCTAACCGGGCGGATGTGCCATGGGGTAGCGGCAGAGGCGGGGCTGCTATCAGCGCCGATATCCTTCGAGCAAATATGGACGCGGGCAAGAGAGGGTATTTGCGGCGAAGCACAGGCAACAAAAGGTAAGAATTACCTAAAGGCGTTTTCGGTAGTGTTGTAACGCTGACCTGGGGGTTTGTGGATCCGTGGGCTATTGCCTGACATGAATGGACACGAGCGGATAACGGCCGGGCCTTAGTGCCTAGGCGCGCGAAGATGGCGAGCACGGATAAGCGAAGTTTAAGCGGAAGATGCCTAATGAGAAAGGTGCAGTCCTGCTTCCGCGCATACGTGCCTAGATAGCCTGGTAATGCCCAAAATCGATTAGCAGCCCCGAGTTGAAAGGGTTCAAAATGCGCTCGGTACGCCGTGCAATGATTGGTTTCGCGCTTACCGCCGGAGGATTCGCGCTTCTGTTGGGTGGCCAGGTCTTGGCTGCGGGTAGCAATAGGGCGCAGGCGGACGGAGACGGCCAGCCCAGCGTGACCCTGACAGAGGCGGCTAGCGGGCGGGCGCCCTTCGCGGTGACCACGCAGGACGGTGCCCAGTGGAACCTCGCGGTCGCACCGGGTAGCGCTGCAGGAGACTTGACGTTCGAGCTGACCCGGGACGACGGCATCGTGAGCGTATGGCCGGCCACTCGCTCGGGTGGCGTATTTACGGTAACGATCGCGCCGGGCGAACTGGAACCCGGGTACTACGATGTCGCTGCGTCGCTCCCGGACGCCGCCGATTGGACTGGGTCAGTGGTGGTTGTGGATGGGCTGGTAGACCAAGACTTGACGCGCCGGTTCGGTGTGGACGCGGGCCTGAGCTGGTACCGAAACAACCAGAATCAGCCGCCGCCCTTGGGCCAACTCGCGTATGAAGCCGAAGCGATGAAGACGATTGGCCTGGGATCGATGCGGGACCGCTATGGGCTGGCGGACGTGACCAGGAATCCTGATACATGCAGCAGCGAGCGGCCGTGCCTGGAGCAAGCGGCGCAAGTATTGAACCAGACCGGAGGCCTGGATCTGGTGACCGTGGGAAACAGCGGAGTGCCGCGCACCGGGACGAGGGACGCTTACAGCCTGGCCGAGGCTTTCGCCGCGGGCAAGCAATTCGCGTCCCGCATGGGCGATTATGTCTCATCTATTGAAGTCGGAAACGAGCCGGTGTACGGATTCTTCAACGGCTACCCGTTCCAATACGCCAGCGTGCTCAAGGCGTACACCGCGGGTGTCAAATCGGTTCGTCCGGATATGCGGGTGCTGACCGCTTCGTATTCATCGGTAAACCAGGAAGGCTACTGGACCCAGAACCGTTGGGGGGCTCTATTTGAGCAGGAGATCATGGCCAACAACACGGCCGCGTCATATGACACCCGCAATGAGCACTGGTATCCGGATGTGCCGGTCTGGCAGAAGACCGGTTGGCTAGATACAGACAAAATCGCCGGCGATCTGCCTCGGCTCGACATTGACACTAAGCGCGCCCTTGACGAGGCCGTGGGGACGGACAACAAGCCCGTGTGGGTGACTGAATCCGGCGTCGCTTTGCATCCGCTCACGGCCGGATTCAATCTGGCTGACAAAGAGCAAGAACAGGCGGCGAACCTTATTGAGGTTTACAGTGCCGGCTTGTCCGGCGGGGCCGAACGGGTCTACTACTTCTATTGGCAGACGCTGTTGGAACAATGCGATACCGGCGTCCAGTCAACGGCCGCTTGCGGTTCTGTGTGGGGGCTAACTCGCGACACGTACTCAGAGATGTATCAAGATGGGCGGTCACAGGCGTTGAGCCCGCGGCCAGCCTTGGCGGCGGCGGCGGCACTGATCCGCCACTTGGAGAACAAGGAAGTGGTGTCGGTTGAAACCACAACGGACGCTCAGGGAATGATCCATGGGACCACTGTCTATTTCTCTGACCAGACGGCCGTGACCTGGGATCGCTCAAAGACCCTCGCTTCGTTTGGCCCCGACGCTCGGGCCAAGAACATGTATGGCCGCTCCATCACATCCTTCGAGACCGGTCGGTCGGTGTGGACCTATCAGCCGCCGTACCTGTTGACCGGCGTAAGCTCACCTGCCACGGCCAAGACCGTGACAGTGCCGGGAGCGGATTTGACCCCCGAGGAGGCGGTGGCGGACCAGGCTGCGCCGTACCGGGTGGGCGCCGGCGGAATGAAGATCAACGGCCAAGAGCCGCTGTGGCGGAAGGCGTTCACTAATCCAGTTTGGGGTGATGGGGATCGCGACGGCACTATTGGCGCGAAAGTCGGAGACGTGCTGATCCTGACCGCCGAGGCCCGGGCCGGCCAAACCAACGAGGACGTGTCTAAGGCGAGCCAGTTCACCTGCCAAGCTGGGCCTGGAATCTCGGTTGACCAGGCGGCATCGGGGGCTGTTGATGGTGGTTACAAGTGCCAATTTAATGTCGTGGCGGATGTCCCGGCCCGTAAGCAGACGCTCGCTAACGGCATCTATTCCTGGGATGTCCCGGGCTACGTGGCTGTCGCGGGGCAGTGGACGGACGGCGCCGGCAAGACGCACAAGGACTTGGTGCGGGTTGGGCTGACTTTCCGCGACAGCCACAAATTCGAGGTGGCGGGTAACCCGCACATTGGCCAGACCCTCGAACTGGTGAGCGAAGTACCAAATGTCAACCAGTATAGATGGTATTACTACGACAACGGCACCGGCCGGTGGATTGGGGAAGGGAAGTCCTACACCATTACGGCCGCGGATTTTGATGGCACCGAAGGCCGGCGGATAGCCGTCTTAGCGTACGATGCCGCCGGAACAGTTCTCGCCCAAACCTGGTTCCAGCCCACCAAGTCAGTGCTAAAGGGCTGGATCAGCGCTGGCGACTTGACGTCGCCCTCCGAAGGCCAGGTGCGGATCACATCTGCGTGGGCATTCGATTGGAACAGTTTGACTGGGGCGAGCCGGATGGTCATGACGGTCGATGCTGTTTGTGAGGATGCCTCGGCGGCGCAGCGTTACGGTTTCGACTCCCCGTATGTGGCGGACACCGATTGGGCGGTCGCGGGAGATTACTATCCGCAGGTTACCGGTGGCACTTACTGGTTTAGGAATTTGTCGGTTTCAGTGACCCAGCGCGGCGAGAGGCCCGTTTATCTTTACGCTGTTCCGGCAGTTGGCTGGGATGGCACCTGTGAGCAAGCGGTTCAGTTCGACGGTGGCGGCAAGGGCAAAGTGTTGTCCCTGGGGTCTGTGGATCCTGAAGAGCCTGTGGATCCTGAAGAGCCTGTGGATCCAGAGGACCCGGAGGACCCTGAAGAGCCTGTGGATCCGGAAGAGCCGGTGGACCCTGAAGAGCCTGTGGATCCTGAAGAGCCGGTGGATCCGGTTGGGCGTGTGGTGGCGGTTGTTGGTGAGTCTTGGGCGCGGGTTGATGGTGGGTCTGTGGGGGTTGCGAATTTTG
>JAIRXP010000109.1 GCA_031268215.1 Bifidobacteriaceae bacterium
AGAACAACGGATCAGCGCGGAAAGCCTCGCTCTTCACCCGGACAGAGTATCGCGAGCCTCCGACACCCAGACCGCCGTCACGTCCGCGCAGCCCCCCACCGGAATCCTGCCGGCCGGCCATGGACCTGGACCTGGATCTTGATCTGATTCGGGGCTCAAACCGCATTCCGTGACACGCGCCCAAGAAGGTCAAGACAAGGCAGTAAGCAAACGCGGCGGAGAGCCGCGAGACGGTCACAGCGTCTTGGCAAGGTTCCGCATCTTCCAGGTGGCCGCGGGATCGACCCGCGCTGCCGCCAGGATCTCGGGGTAATCCGCGAACAGGCACTCAGGCGCGAACTCGGCACGCACTGCGCGCTCAAGGTACTCGACCTCGTAGCGGTCTCGCGGCTGCGCGACTTCCTCAACGAAGGATTCCGCGGCGGCAATCATGTCTCCAAGGGACGGCCGTTCACCTCCCGGCAATACCGGGTGAAGGGCGGCGACAACGTCACGCTCTCGGCCAACGAAACGCGCGGACACCTCGAAGGGACGCGGGAACGGAGCCGAGAGGGAAAGGTAGTAGAGCATGATGCGCCGCAGCGCCACCTCATCCCCAGTTGCCAGGGTTTCCGGATAGACCAAAGCGATTCCGCACACGTCATACAAATCGCGCCGTCACCCTTTCGAGTAGCGCTTTGGTCTTACCCGCAAATAACTCGATTTCGGAGTTGAGAGGGAAGATGACCTCGGCCCCGTTCGGAAGCATCACGGCCTTGGGTACGAGTGGCAACAACGGCGAGCGGTTGAGGTAGTCCAAGTCGATCTTGACTTGGTCCGGCCCACGCAGCCCCTGGTATTGCAGGCGGAAACTGCGGCCAGCGTGCTCGGGCGAGCCAGCCCTCACGGTGAAACCAAGCCTGGTCGCCACGTCGATAACCTCCCGCTCAACCCCCGGCGCGCTCCGCGAGCATCACTTCCCGGTCGGCGCTGCCAACGTAGTTCAGGTCTATATCCACAGACAAGCGGGGAGATCCCAGCACAAACAGATTCAGCGCCGTGCCACCGTGGAGGCACAACCTGGGCCGCAGCAACGGGTGGCTACCGATCCGGTCCAGGACCATCAGCAGCCTGACCACCTTGTCGGCGACTTGCGGCTCGAAAGCCGCGAAGCCGAGGCGAGTCACAGATTCAGCCACGACGCCATCTCCTGTTCCGGATGGGGAAGGTAAAGCCGCCACCGGTTGACCCAATGCGAATCCCGGGGAGGTTGGGACGACCAGAAATAGTAGGGTCCTTTGCCGCGCTGACGCGCCAGCGCGGCCAATTGCGCGTCAGTCACACCCCAGTCCTCGCGCTTCGTGGAGAGCACCCAACCCAGGCGCGCCGCCGTGCTCAGGCTGACGGCATCGGCCAACCCCAGCAGCTTGGCCACGTCTGGGTGAGCGAAGGCGCCGAGCCTCCTCAACAAATGCTCCGGGCCGCCGGCCAGCGCCGGGCGCGCCAGGCAATCAATCACCGTCTGTTCTCCGGTGGTCACCCGGTAGGCGTTGCCCGATGCCGTCAACAGGCTCTGCGTGTCAACCTCCCGGTCCCCCAGGCGGTGCGGCACGAACACCTGCCCGCCGTACGCGAAACGAGCGATCCCGTGACGACTGTAGAAGCGGGTCACACGGGTCACGTCATGCGCCGCGCCGTGAAGCCGCAGCGCGGTCAAGTAACAGAACACCACGTCATCGGCCACAGCCACCGCCACGTCCAGCGGATCGGCCGCGCTGTGCGCGAATCGCCCCGACCTGGACACATACAAACCCCTGCGAGGCCTGTCCACCGCGCCCCGCCCCACCGCGCGTGACAACAGGTTCCTGTCGGTTCTAGAGCCCGGGAAAGCGCGCTCGAAGTCGCTGATACTGAACGCCTCATGGGTGTCCAGATACTCCTTGATCGCCATCGGCTGCCACTTCCAGTTGAAATACTTACGGCGATCATACCACTTAGAGTGTTATGTGCGCCCGTCCTATCTCAACCGCCCACATGCGGAGATCGCCAAGCCGACGACCGCGCCACGATTGGATCTGAGCCGCTTCGACGCGGCCGCGGCCGCCGGTTAGCGACTCAAGCTTTTCTTTGGCTGCTGCCCGACGCCGTAGAGTGCGTTTTACCAGCCACGGTAGCCCCGCGGTGGTCGCGCCGCGTGCCGCCAGATTCGACCAGATTCGGCTGAAAGTGGACAGTAAATGGACACATCCGAAGGGCGTCAACGAGCCGCGTCAACATTTCCTATCCAGCGGTTGACGGCAGCGACCGCAGCTTCAAGCGGAGTGTCCACGGCCGCTGATTGCGCCGCCACCGCATAGTCCGCGTCCCAGTGTGCGTGTGACACCAGAACGGGAGGCCACGGCCGCGCAGTCCTGCCGAGCTTCGCGGCCTCTAGTGCCCTCGCCTCGAAAATGTCGGCCGCAGCCGCGCGGATCTCACGTGACGTCGGCTGGCCTGTGTCTTGCGCGAGCCCGCTCAGCAGCAATAGGTCCACGACATCGCGGGCTCGGTCATTGACGTAGTCAGGAGGTTCGTGTGGATCGGTGGATGCGTGCAGCTTCTGGGCAATTTGATACTGGAGGGACAGGCCAACCAAGGTGCCTGGATCGGGTAACCCGAGGCCGGCCAGCACCGGCGCTGGGAACAGGTCGGGCCGCTCTCCGGCGCGGCCCTCGTCCGGGGAAAGCTCAACCTGCACTCGCCTCCACGTCACGCCGCGCAGCGTCAACGTCAGTTGAAACCGCCGCGGTTTGATGATCTTCGCGGGCGTGTCGATGATCTCGACTTCGCCGCGTCTGAAACCTATCGGTCCCCACGGCTCCGCCAAGACGTCATCCAGCGCCGAGACGTACGAGCCGATGTCGCCGCGCACAAGGCCGTCTACGTCTTTGGTCGCCCGCGTGGGCACCGCCAAACGGTGTTGAAGCATCGTGCCGCCCTTAAGCAAGAAACGGCTGCCGCCGTCACCGGCGGCGGCCCGCCCCAGCGCCGCGGCCACAACCGTCGAAGCGACAAGCCAACCGAGGCGGCCGCCTTCGGTGGCGTTCATGTCTCGTTCGGCCCGGGCAATCCAGTTATTGAGGGTGTTCGCCGAATTAGGCTGTTTGTCTTTCGGCTTGAGGCCGGCCAACCCAACGGCGAGGTTTGGAGACCGCCAATTTGTCTGCCGATCAGGCATAGCGGTCCTCCATCAAGCCGGTCAGGCGTTCAAGTTCAAGCCCGCGGACCAGGCCGGTGCGCCCGGCTCTCTCCAGGGCCTGGCGGATCAGGTAAGTCGGCACTCCGGTTTCCAGGCACTGCCTGATGGCGGTGGCCGGAGTGACCGTCGGGATGGACTCCCACCAGGTCACTTCCTCAGGAGTCAGGTCCTGCCGGTGGATCACATAGCCGTCAGGCACTGTGCGGCGTCGAATCCGACGAGCGGAACCAACCGTGACATGTACATGACCAGGGTTGATGTCGCTGATTTCCCAAGCGTCCAAGGCGCTGTCGTGGCTTAGGCAGGCCTCCGGAAATCCCGTCCACAGCACAGCCTTCATGTATGGGTCAAAGCGGGTGGCGGGCACCTGGGGCACACGGTATAGGCCGCGCGCCACTCGTTCTAACCGGTCGCGCCTGGCCAGCATCCCCAACGAGGCTTCACTCACCCCCGCGTCCAGCGCCTGCGAAGCCCGCACAAACCCGTGCTGGTCGAGCGCCACTTCCCGCAGCCGGTCAAGATCGGTCACAACCTCTTGCATGGACACACTATAACATACTGTTGTGTTATGTCCAACGACATCGAGGCAAGCCGCATATCGGCGTTGATCGCGCCCAGCATGCAAGCAGGCGGACGACCTTCTCCACGGCATCGGTCTTGAAGCCGGTGAGGTCGAGTTGGCGAGCCACGAGACCATCTCCTGTCCCGGGTGGGGCAGATACAACCTCCACCGTTTGACCCAGTAACGGTCTCTTGGAGCTCTAGTGTCCTGCGTCTTTGATTCGGGGAGTAAATATGCTATTATAGAGTGTGACTCGAACTGGTAGCCGAAAGGCCCCCGTGGAACTGTCGGAAACCGAGCGGGCCGAGCTGGAGCGCTGGGCCGGGGGCGGCCGGGGCAAACGCCTCGCGGTCCGCGCCAAAGCCGTCCTGGCGTGCGCCGACGGGCTGACCGACCAGCAGGCCGGCGAGCGTGCAGGCTGCGGGTACGCCGTGGCCGGCAAGTGGCGCGCCAGGTTCCAAGCGGATCGCTTGGACGGCCTGCGCGAGGCGCCCAGGCCCGGACGCCCCAAGGCCGGCTTCGCGTTGTCCGGCGGGGAGCGGGACCGGCTGGAGCGGTGGGCGAGGCGCCGCAACTCGTCCCAGGCGCTGGCCCTGCGCTCCAGGATCGTGCTGGCCTGCGCCGGGGGCCTGTCGAACAAGCGGGCCGCGGCCGAACTGGGCTGCTCCGAGGCGACGGTCGGCAAATGGCGGTCCCGGTTCGCCGAGTCCGGGCTGGACGGCCTGGTGGACGAGGACCGTCCCGGCCGGCCCCGCACCGTCACAGTCGACCAGGTCGAGGATGTGGTCGTGGCCACGCTGGAGGAGACCCCGAAGAACGCCACACACTGGTCGAGGAAGAAGATGGCCGAGCGCAGCGGGCTGTCCAAGTCGACCATAGGACGGATCTGGAGGGCGTTCGGGCTCAAACCCCACCGCGAGGACGGGTTCAAAATGTCGAACGACCCGTTGTTCATCGAGAAGGTCTACGACGTGGTGGGGTTGTACCTGGACCCTCCAGAGTCGGCGGTCGTCCTGTGCGTGGACGAGAAATCGCAGGTCCAGGCGTTGGCGCGGTCCCAGCCAGCGTTCCCGATGATGCCGGGCATGGCGGAGAAACGCACGCACGACTATGTCCGGCACGGCACCACCAGCCTGTTCGCAGCGTTCGACACCCAGACCGGGGAGGTGATCTCCTCGATCCACCGCCGCCACCGCTCCCAGGAGTTCAGGAAGTTCCTCGCCAAGATCGATGGCCAAGTCCCGGCCGGCTTGGACATGCACATCATCTGCGACAACTACGGCACCCACAAGAGCCCGGCGATCCAAACCTGGCTGAAGAACCACCCCCGTTTCCAGGTCCACTTCACCCCGACCTACTCGTCGTGGCTCAACCAGGTCGAGCGGTTCTTCGGGTTCGTCACGCAAGACCTGCTGCAACGCTCCGACCACCGCTCGGTCCAAGCCCTGGAGAGGGACATCCGCGAATGGGTGAAAGGCTGGAACGAAAACCCCAGGCCGTTCATCTGGACGAAGACAGCGGAACAGATCCTCAACTCTATAGCTAAACTATTGGAACGAATCAAAGACGCAGGACACTAGCAGGCGTCAATCTCCGCCACCCAGGTCTCGACCGCGGCGACGGCCTCCTCTAGCGGGAGGCTGACGCCAAGGCTTTCCGACAGCGCCGGATAGGCCGCGCGCCAGTAGTCATTGGCGCGGAAAACTGGCGGCCACCGGCGGGAGGTCCGGCCCAATCGGTGGGCCTCCCCCGCCCGGTAGTCGAAGATGTCGACACACGCCGCCTTCAGCGACAGCGGCGCGCCAGGGTAGAACGCCTTTTCCACGGCGAGCAGGTCGAGGATGTCGTGGACCCGCTGGTTCTCGTAGCCGTCCTCGTCAGGGTCGGAAGCGGCGTGCAGTTTCTGCGCCACCAGATAGTCCATCGCCACACCCACGAGATACTCGGGCGTGTCGATGCCGAAGAACCCGATGCGCGGCGCGGCCACGACCTCCGCGCTCCGCGCTCGCCCCTTCGGGGAACGACACCTCCACCTTGATCCGCCGCCAGACCCGGCCCTTCGCCATCAACCGCACCCAGAACCGGCGCGGCTGGACCAGCTTCGGGGCCTCGATGGCCTCAATCCGCGTGCGGACCAGTTGGAACGGCCCCCACGGCTCGGCCAGCGCCTCGTCCAACCGGCGCTCGAAATCCGCCGGGCCGCCCCGGAACAAGGTGTCCACGTCGCTGGTCGCCCTAGCCTTCAACCCGAAATGGAACTCGATGTACACACCGCCCTTGACCAGGAAAAACGGCATAGCATCGCCGCCCACAGCCCGCTGCAGGGCCGCCGCCACGACGGTGGACGCGACCAACCACCCAAGCCGCTTCGCGGCCACACCGGTCAACCGCTCGGCGTCGTGGACCCACTTCTCCAACGCCTGCACCGACGGGACCGGGCGGTCCTTGTCCGGCAGGCCGAGCCTGCTCACCGAACCGCTCGCGCCAGTCCGAGGCGCTGGCGGGCGGACGTCGCCTCATCGATTCGCCCCTCGCTCCTGGCTGCGGCGATAGCCTGGGACACCAGGTCCGGGCGGACACCCGAGGCGATGCACTGGTCGATGGCGGTCCCCACGGTCACCGTCGGAATTCCCTCCCACCAGCCGACTTGGCTGTTGTCCAGGTCTTCGTAATGCACAACCAGCGTGGGCGGGGTGTCGATCCGACGCAGCTTCTTCTCCCGTGGCGGGATGGTGACGTGGATCTTGTCCGGGTTGATGTCTGAAACCTCGTACACCTCCAAGGCCGTGTCATGCGACAGCGCCGCCCTCGGGTCCCTAGTCCACAGCACCGCCTCCATCAGAGAATCGTTCGCGGACACCGGCCACTCCGAGAACCGATACAAACCCTGCGACACCCGCTCAAGACGACCCCTCGCGGACAGCTTCCCCAACTCGACTACCGGAACACCCAGCGCGCGGGCGTTCGCGGACGTAACGTACCCGTACTGGTCGACCGCCACCTCCCACAAGTCGCGTCGGAAACTCACAGACAAGAATTTACCAGTAACGGTAATGTTCTGTCTATGACGTCGGCTGCCGGTCTCTGTCTTCCGCCGAGCGGCAACAGCCTCGGCTTAGCGGCGACGACGTCAAAAGGCAAACGAGTCCTCGTCAATGCCAGTGAGCCACCACCGCTCGGTCGCCGAAAGGCTGTCGCTTGGAGATAGCTGGACGGTGTCAGGAGCCCACGCGAAGAACCGCTCGCCGTCTGGAGGGCAACTCTGGAAGGTCTTGGCGTCAGGCCCTGCTTCAGGGGCAAGACCCGTTTCAGTCACAGTCATGCCAGGGTGGTGCATGAATGCGCGCGGAGTTGGCACTTCCGAGCCGCCCACGTTTATCATTCCCGCCCCTACGCTGCCTCCGACGAGGACAGACCACCGGGCTTTAGCATCGTCTGCGCCTCGTTGGAGCATTGCCGCGTCCTAGGACGCGATTTCCTCGCCGTCGCCGTCCCGCAACACAACGCGAACCCTGTTTGCTGACTCTCGCCTCAAGAGTTCCGTGACGGTGGCTCTGTTCCATTCATGTCGCAACTCCAACGAGGCCCGCATGTCCGGCATCGGGGTGTTGGGCGGAGCGACGAAAGCTCGCCCCTCATAGACCAGGTCCGACGCGCCAACCACTACATCCTCCTCCCACGGCGCTTCATCCAGGTGCACCAGGTTTGCGGCGCGCAACGACTCGATTTCGCGCAGGGTGGCCACAGCCAGCGCCGCCACACGTGAAAAGACACGGGTCGCGGTGGCGTAGCGCTCATGGAACGGGAAAGCCAGTGCCTCTTGTTTCAGGTTAGTGGATGCGACAGCCTCAATCGACGCGGGTTTCTCCGCCCCAGCGGTGGTGCTCGGTCTCCCACTTTGCGCGGTACTCGTTCAGGCTCGGCTCGTTGGCCCCCCCTCGGAAGTCCGGATCGGCGTTCTGAACATTGTCGTCCTGCCAGTCGCATAAGGGGCAGATCTCGAACAAGCTGTCGGGAGGCAGAGTCGGGAAACCGCAGCAGGCGCAGATCTTATTCGGTGGCTTCATGGGAGTTCCTTTGAGTTTTCCAATAGGCAGCAGACGTGGGTTTGAAGAAGGTGATCAGATGCGGGTTTGATCTGCACATCAAGAAGGTGTTGGTGGCGGGCTCGTACATGAATATGAGTCCCGTGTGGGACACGAACGATTCGACGCCATCGGAGCCTCTTCGGTTGGCGAAAGCGGAGGCCATCTGCTCGTACTCCTCCACGGACCCAGCCCCGAAGTCGGAACCGTGCCGCCGGAAATGCTGATCCCTGGTCAGATCAAGGAACCGCCAGCC
>JAIRXP010000105.1 GCA_031268215.1 Bifidobacteriaceae bacterium
CGCGAGAGTCGCCCAACGAGTCCTCGCGCTCAACGCTGTCATCTGGTTCAACGAACGAATCGGCGCACCCGTGCTCCGTTCCCTGACCGCCTACGACCACTAAACCCCTTGGAATCACCCATCTAGGGCGTGATATCCGATCTGGACCACACCCTGAGTCGGCGCTGTTCGCGGGGTTCGGAACCCAAAGTGGAGGGTAAACGGAGGGTCGGGACCGATGTAAGGCCATCGCGCCCTGGGAGCAAGCCCCTCACCACCACAGTGGAGCCACCTATCGGACTCGAACCGATGACCGTCCGCTTACAAGGCGGGAGCTCTACCAACTGAGCTAAGGTGGCGCTGCCCGGCAGCGGGTTTCAACTCCGCTGCCGGAGAGTTCAGATCGCCGCCACCACCAAGCAGGCGGCGAAAAGAGCCGTGCCTAAGACTACTCGGCGTCCGGCGCTTTCCCATCCTTGACATTGGCAATGGCCTTATCCAGATCACCCGCTACGAACTGTTCCTCGCCGTCCGCGTTGGTGCCGCTCAACAGCCAACCGCTCCAGACGACCCGTTCCGAGCCGGCGAATGACATGTAGGTCACTGGCGTGCCGCCCTGCCCCTGATCAGATGACCACCTCGCCCATTCAGCGACGGGCGAATCGATCAGCCGGTCAATAGTTGCTTGGCTGACACCAGCTTCCTTGGCCAAGTCGGCGATCGCTTGGTCGGTCAAGTCGCCACTCGTCTTAGATTCCTTCGGCTGATTCGCCCACAGCGCCGCTTGGAAAGCCCAGAACTTGTCCGGCTCCAGCGCCGCCACAGTGTCAGCCGCGAGCATTGAACGCCAGGAGTAGTGGTCGTTAATATCTGCCAAGACAGCGTTGTTGACCGGATGAATGACCAAGCGGATTTCACCGGCCCTGGCCTTGGCCGCTAGCTGTTGGCCGTGAGCCTCCTCCATTAGGGCGCACCAGGGGCAAAGGAAATCGCTAACAATCTCAACGGTCACGGCCTCATCCGCTGCCGGGGCATCCCCGCCTGGCACCAGGTCGCGTCCGAGCAGAATGCCGCCGCCCTCAAAGGCCCCCTCTGGCCGGGTAGGCACCGCGCCTTGTTTGGTCGGACCGGCCGGAGGCGGCGAATCCTTCTTATTGGCCAAGGTCAGAATGATCGCTAAGACTGTGGCCACCACCAGCAACAACAGCACACCGCTGATGGCGGCCACGCGCAACCGGGCATCACGAGTCCCCTGCCGCGCCAATTCGTTAATGGGCGGGACCTGGGCCGGCGCTGACGTTGGCAACGCGGGCGGTGCCTCCTCTGGCTTGGGTTCAGACACGTTCAGGGGCGTGTCAACGGGAACGTCAACCGCAGCGTCAACCGGCGTCGGTTCAGGCACAACCACGTTGGGCTCGTCCCCATTCGGCGCAACGGCCTCCTTATCACTCACGATCTTGCCGTCTCATTCCTTGTTGGGGTCATTGCCGGCCAGGACATCGGCTATAGCCTCGTCCAAATTGATAGAGCTGGGATTGTCGAT
This sequence comes from Bifidobacteriaceae bacterium, assembly GCA_031268215.1. Classification (GTDB taxonomy): domain Bacteria; phylum Actinomycetota; class Actinomycetes; order Actinomycetales; family WQXJ01; genus JAIRTF01. The sequence goes on from JAIRXP010000105.1 coordinate 1,523, forward strand.
CAACGTCAAATCCGAATCCGACTTGCCGATCCACATTGATGGCGTGCCCTCAACCGGCTGGGCGCGGGCTTCCTGCACGCTGTAATCCAACCACCGGATGAACTCCATGGCAGCGAACTTGGCGGCCACATCCTCCGGTACGCCGACTTCCTGTGCCAGTTCCACCAGGCGCTCATCGCTCAGGCCATCGGTATTCTCTTCCGGCTGGATTCCTGTTTCAAACAACTTGGCATGGAACGCCATGAACTTGTCCGGAGCGTAGTTGGCCACCGTCATGGCCGCGTTGGTTGCCCGGGTTGAATACTGGGTGCCGTTGGACATGTAATCCAGGAACGGAACCGGCGCTATTTCCAGCTTGATTTTGCCGTCTGCCGTCAGTTCCTCAAGTTTGCTTCCCAGGCGCCGTTCCACACTGCCGCAACCTGGGCAGATGTAGTCCGAATACATCCGCAGCACCACCACCTCGTCACCTTCCGCGGGTGTGCCGCCCGCCGCCAGATCTTGCCCGATGACGATCACTCCAGCCTCGTTTCCTCCGACCGGTTTGGGGACGTCAGCAAAATTCGACTTGTTCGCCTCCCGAATCACGAACACCACGGCCACGACCGCAGCGATTACGACCACCACGGCGGCACTGATTGCTATCAGTTTGACTCGCCGTTCCTTGGCTGCCTGGGCGGCCTTCAGGCGTTCAGCCTCCGCCCGCGCCGCTTCCCGGCTGGTCCCGGCCGTTTTCGCCTTGCCTGACTGATTCTTCTTATTTGCCATTATCAATCCTTTTCTTCCGGCGGGCCCGCCGGGCTGGCGTTCTCCACTTCATGTAGTTCGTTCGGTTCGGCGGTTTCTTCTTCGCGATCCTGCCCATCCTGCCCATCCTGCGCGGCTTGCCCGGTTCCGGATACTTCGAGGGCGGCATCGGCCTCTTCTTGGTCTTCAAGGACCTCGTCCAAGGCGTCTTCAGGCGGCACCAATTCGGCCGCGATGTCTGCCCGGGAACGCGGGTTGAGGCCCAGCAAGTTGTCTACTGACGCCACCGAACGCGGCCAGATCATCAGGAAAGCCACCATCGCCATGAAGCCAATGTCCCGCAGTATCTCCAGGCCATACTGGGCTTCCTCGCCTGGGGCGAGCGCTCCTCCAGGGCTGAAGCAGCCGCAGTCAATGCTCAATCCGCGAGCCCATGCAGAGGCGATCCCAGCGATAAATGCCACCAGCATCAGCCCAAACACCACCGAGGCGTATCGGGTCAGCAGCCCACTAACGAACAGCAGCGCCAGTGTCACCTCGATGATCGGCAAGGCGACACCAATGATCTGGTTAATGGCCGGAGGGAAAATCTGGTAGAGCGCCACCGACAGCTCGCTGGCCCGCAGGTCACGCAGCTTGGGAATCGCGGCGGCCAGGGTCACTGCCGCCAGTCCTAGCCGAACCAACAGCGATAACCACGGTTGCGCGGGTGCCCACCAATCCCATCTGGCCTTGGGGCTCCCGGCGTTCGGGAGGTCAGGGTTTGCCACCTGCCCAACGATACCGCCCAGACCTGTCCGTCCGCTGCGAAATCCCAAATTGGTTAGGCGCGATTTGCCCGCGCCCACCCAGACGGGCCCAGCCCAACCATTTTGGGGACGGGCACTAGCCCGGTTGCCCGATGCCGCCCGGCCACGTTGACCATCTTGGGGAGCAGTCCTCGCGATGTGGTCGCGGAACGAGTCCCGGGATCAGGCGCGCAAGAGTTCTTTGAGGACAGCGATGTGCCGCAGAACGGCGGCCTCGCCACCCACTTGGTCCTCAAGTTCAGCCAGAATCTCTAGCTCAGTGAGCTGGCCGGCCCGGCGTTTGGCGGCCCGCCCCACTGCCCCTGGCCGCTTGGCCAGCTTGAGCAAGGAGACCAGTTCAGACGCCAGTGCCGCCTGGCCGGCCGCCAGTTTGGTGTACTCGATTGACCGGCGGATCTCAACCGCGACGGCTACCGGGTCCTGCTGCCCCGCCGCCGAACCGGCGGAGCCGCCGGAACCAGCGGCGGCGACGGCACGGTCCAAGCCAGCGCCGACGGGAGCCGAGTTGGCGGGATCTGGCACAGATGGGCCAACCGGCGGCAGATAACCGTCGGCTCGACCCTGATCGGCGGTGTAACGGTAGACAGCGTTGCCGAAGTACTCATGGACGGCCCTCGCGCCGGCCGGTGGCACGCCCACAATCGCGACCTGGACGGCATCGCCAAACCGTTCTACGACATCCCGCCAGGTTGACGGATCAGCGGTTTGCCCACCGTGGGACAAGTTGATTACCACCAGATCGACTTGGGCTGGGCTGAGGGCAGCGAAGGAGTCACCCAGCGAAGCAATATGCACGTCAGCCGCAGTTGATTCGGCCAGCCGCCGGATGGCCGCGACGGGATCTGTCGCGCCAGCGCTGGGCAGACGGTCGTCAATGTAGAGCAGGCCGCAATGCCGGCTGGGATCCGAATGAAGGCGGTAATTGGCGTACTTGGCCATCAGAGCCGCCGCGGATACGGTCGTACCGGTGTCAGGGGCCAAGGTGATCGCCGCCCGGCGTTCGCCCCGGCTGATCGCGCCCAGAACCCGGTTGATGCCGGCCAACTGGTAATAGCGCAGACCAGCCGGTAACGATCCAGTCAGGATGCTCAGATCGAAGCCCTGTGGAACTAGCTGCGCACCAACCCGGCGCAAGCGGTGTAAACGCAAGTAGGCGCGCCAGGCGCGAACTGGGGCAGCCAAGTTCACGACGGGACGCGTCTGACCGGAGGCCAGGAAGTGCTCAACTATATCCGTGCCGTTGGTGGCGTAAGCCAAGGGCACGTCAAGCTTGGTGGCTTGGCGAATCGCCCGGCCCAGGCCGGTTTCGGGATCATGCTGGGCTCCCACTGTCGCCACGACCGCGGTCGGTGTGCCGGGACGAGCGGACAACACATAGGAGATTCGGTCATCACGGGAACCGTGATGGTGGCGCCGCGCCACCGAAGGCGGGGCAGTGGGTGGCCGCAGCTGGAAGTCCCGCTGGACTTGAGATGGCAGCCAGCCGGCCCGGTCTAGCAGCACCACCACCCGTGAGTGGCGCGACCCAGCCCTGGGCCGCGGTACGCCGGGAGCAGCCCACGGCGACGGCGCCGAAACACCGGCCGCCGCCTGGCGTCCGGGGGCGGCTTGCGCGCTCGCGGCTGGCTTCGTAGCTGAGGTTGGCCCAGTACGGACCGGAGCATTGGCCAGAGGGGATTCGCGCTTTGATCCCTGGCTGGCCGGCCCCTTGTTTACCCGGTCATTGCTTGTCTTGGCTGCGGCAGTCATGAGCCCAATCTAGGGCCTAGGACCGGGCTGTGACCTGGGACACAAGGACCGCGGCCAGCATGTGGACACCGCCAGAGCTAGGACGTATAGCCGCCGGTCAGCGCATTGCCGCAGGTCCGCCAGCCATTGACACAGAGCCCAGATTCCGCCCCCGGCGGAACATGCTTATCGGTCAAGGTCGCCGCGAATGAAGGCTTCTACCATTTGGCGACCTTCTTGATCCTCATGCTGGACCGGCGGCGACTTGAAAAAGTAGGTCGATGGGCTTGTTATGGCTCCGCCAATCCCGCGATCCTTAGCGATCATGGCGGCCCGCAAAGCGTCAATAATGATTCCCGCGGAGTTGGGCGAATCCCAGACTTCGAGCTTGTACTCCAGGTTCAGCGGAACCTCCCCGAAGGCCCGGCCCTCAAGCCTGACGAACGCCCACTTGCGGTCATCGAGCCAGGCGACGTAATCAGATGGCCCAATGTGGATGTCCCGCTCCGGCAATTGGTGGGACACATTTGAGGTGACCGCTTGGGTCTTGGAGATCTTTTTCGATTCCAGACGATCACGTTCCAGCATGTTCTTGAAGTCCATGTTGCCACCCACGTTGAGCTGGTAGGTCCGGTCCATCACTACGCCGCGATCCTCAAACAGCCGCGCCAGCACCCGGTGAGTGATGGTGGCACCAACCTGAGATTTGATGTCATCGCCAACAATCGGCACTCCAGCGGCCTCGAACTTGGCGGCCCAAACCGGGTCTGAGGCGATGAACACCGGCAGGGCGTTGACGAAGGCCACGCCCGCGTCAATGGCGCACTGGGCATAGAACTTGTCGGCTTCCTCGCTGCCCACTGGCAGATAGCTAATCAGCACGTCAACCCGCTGGTCGCGCAACTCCTGAACCACGTCCACCGGCGCGGCACTGGATTCGGTAATCGTCTGGCGGTAGTACTTGCCCAGGCCGTCCAGGGTAGTGCCGCGCTTGACTTCAACACCTTTGAAAGGCACATCGGCAATCTTGATGGTGTTGTTCTGACTGGCCCCGATCGCTTGGGACAAGTCCAAGCCGACTTTGGCGGAGTCAACGTCAAACGCCGTCACGAACTCAATGTCGCGGATGTGGTAGGGACCGAACTGGACGTGCATCAGGCCAGGCACGGCCGAATCCGGATCAGCGTTCCGGTAGAACTCGACTCCCTGAACCAGCGATGCGGCGCAGTTCCCAACGCCGGCGATGGCCACCCGGATGGGGCTCATTGGTGCTCCTTCAAACTTGTTGTGTTGATAGTTGCGACGCTGACGGGGGGTGACCCGGCGGCATCGGACAAAGGCGGGGAACCGTTCTGGCCGCGGCGTGACCCGCGCTCCGAATCGATCAGTTCCTCTAGCCAATGCACTTCCCGCTCGACTTGCTCAAGCGTGTGGCGCTGCAATTCCTGTGTGTACCGGTCCGCTGGCCGGCCCCGTTTGATGGCGGTGTTGATGCCGTCCAGGCGTTCGGCCATTCGGGCCCGCCGCCCTTCAAGTATCCGCAGACGGGTCTCCGCATCGGTCTGAGCGAATAGCGCGAACCGGACATCGAAGTTCTCATCTTCCCAGCTGGCCGGTCCAGCTTCCCCGAGGAGCGATTCGAGGTGGGCGGAGCCCGCGTCTGTCAGTTGGTAAACGATCCGTCCGCGCCTGGGAGGGCCAGCGTTTGGGGCGCCGTCCTCGGCCGATGACGTGATGAGGCCCCGGGAGGCCAGTCCCTTCAGGCACGGGTACAGCGAGCCATAAGAGAACGGGCGCAATAGGCCCAACATCTCGTTGAGGCGTTTGCGCAGGTGGTAGCCGTGCATGGGGGCCGAATGGAGCAGGCCCAAGATGGCAAGTTCCAAAACCCGCGAACGGTTACGCACGTCGCAGCCCTCGATTCTGGCGGTTCAGGCGAAATGGGAATTTCGATGCATCGGTTCGATACATCTATACATTAGATCGAATCGACCTCTTAGTCAAGCATATCGACAAGATCGTGGCGCGGCGAGAGCGCCTTGGCGCCGGACCACCATCCGGCTCGGTACCCTCGTAGGCATGCCAAAGAACGAGACGCCATTCGCCACCCGACCGTTGGCGGGCCTGCCGCTGGAACCGGAGTTAGTGGCGATGCGGGAGATACTGCCGGCCGCCGTAGCGACGGCCACCTTGGCGCCGCCATCCGACCCCAACGAGGACTCCAGCGACGGCCCCGGAACCGTCCAATTCGTCACCTTCTTGCCCCAGATGGCCCGGGCGTTCAAACGGCCCGATTCCGTCCCGGTAGTAGCACTCCAGCCGCCGCACCCGTCCAATGACGTTTCGCAGGACCTGGGCAACGCCCTCACCGCCGCCCTTCTGGCGGAGCCTGGTTCGCCGGCCGAACCGGCACTGCTGGGCTCGCCTGGCCCGCGGCTACAAGACCTGATCGATCCCGACGGGCCAGTTAGTTTCGCGCTCCAGACCTCATTCGAATACTGGACGGAGCTTGATCCCGACGACAAGGAATTGGCCGATGCCGCCGTGAAGTCTGGCGACGAACTGACACCTACCGAACTAGTCGGTTCCGTACCTGGAGCCTACTGGGCAAGCATCAACGGCCGCGAGTATCTCCGCTGGTCGCTGGGCGTTGAAGAGGACGTGTTGCTCAACGCCCTGGCCCGTTTGCAGGCTAAGCGCCAGGCCGGCGTGACAGAAGGGTCCAAATACGCTGGGGCCTTCAGAGCCCTAGGACTGGTGATTCCGGTTTGGGACCTGCCGACCGGCACCACTGCGGCGGACTTGGCCGGCCCTCTGGAGACCTTCAAGACACGGCTTGATGAAGCCTTGGCTAACGAGGCTCCACTGGACGCCGCCGAGCGCCGCTCCCGCGCGGGACTAGTAGCCCGATTCTTGACCCTACGCTGACTATTTCGACTGGTTGCCCCAGACTAAGGCGGTACGCGTTTTGAACACCCGGACAACTGCTACCAAAACTTTAAGATCTGCGGGCTAGTGTTTGGTAATCAATTGGCTTCAGGAGTTCTAGAGTGGATCACGTGAGCGGACAATCGTCCTCCCCTAAACCGGTTGCCGCAGCCCAGCGGGTAGCCGTAGTGATCCCTGCCAAGAACGAGTCTGGCCGGATCGCGGCCACGGTCACCAGCGCCAAGGCCATTCCGCGTGTAGACCTGGTGCTCGTAGTCGATGACGGATCCCAGGACCAGACCCGAAGCAAGGCCCGCGACGCGGGTGCGGTGGTGGTCAGGCACTCACAAAACCGTGGCAAAGCAGCGGCCATGGAAACCGGCGCCGCCATTGTCGCGATGCGGGATGTCGAGGGCGACCCAGCCAGGCTCCTGCTATTCCTGGACGCCGACTTAGGCGACACCGCCGCCAAGGCCGCCCCATTGATCCGGCCGGTGGCGGATTCCGAATCCGACTTCACCATCGCCGTGCTGCCACCCCAGCTTGGCGCCGCCGGGTTCGGCGCCGTAGTGCGATTAGCCCGCCGGGGCATAGCCAAGGCCACTGGGTTCACCGCCCGCGCGCCCCTGTCCGGCCAGCGCTGTCTGACCCGTGAGGCTTATGAGGCCGCTACCCCGCTGTCGCATGGCTGGGGTGTTGAGACCGCCATGACCATTGACCTGCTGCGCCAGGGCTTTTCCGTCCAGGAGGTCGAATGCGACCTGCGCCACCGCCCATCCGGCCGGACGGTGCGTGGCTTTGGCCACCGCTTGGCCCAGTACCGCGATGTCAGCCTGGCACTGGCCGCCCGCGGCGTGAAGATCGTCTTCCTCTCCTTTGGCCGGCGGGTCAAGCGGGCCGCTCACCGTGGCCGGCCGCCGGTGCGGCCACCGGGCCACGAGCCGGCTTAGGTCTGACGCTCAATCTGGTTCTGCCTCTCGGTCTTGTCCTGAGCCTGGTTCTGGCTCTGACTCTGAAACCCGGTCCTGACTCTGGTTTTGGCTCTGCGCCTGAGCCAAAACCAGCCAGGCGGCGACCGGCGGCCCCGCCACCCCCAGGCCGACAATCGCCACAACCAGGCCGGAATCATTCACCAGCGAACCAACCACCCACGCGGTAATCAGAGCCACCATCACCGGCTTAAGCATGGGGCGACGGCGCCAGGCCTCGCTCTTGAGCGCGGCGAAGGCGCCATGCCGGGCCAGTGGAACACCGACAGCGGCCCCCAAAGCCAGACCCAAGACCGGACCGGCCGAGAGCCGCAGCCACATCATCCCCTTGCCCTCCAGCACCCGCCAGAGGCCGCCGGCCAGAAGAGTGTCAACGAACCCACCCAGATGGGTCCATTGCTCGGGACCGCGCCGGTAATCCAGCCAGGCCACTGCGGCGGCCGCCGTCAATCCCGCCACGGCCGCAGCCGTCACCCATTTCCAGTTCAAGCGGACACCGACCGCCATCAGTCCCAACACCATGAAGGCAGCCACTACCGCGACCGCTCCGCCCAGATCGGCCCCCCACTTTGGATACGCGTCCAGTACCAGGACTACCACACCAACCGCCGCCACTGATCCGGCCGTGATCCAACGCTTGCCGTTGGCCCCTGTGACGCCGGCGAACAGAACCACGGCCAAGATGGCGCCAGTCACCAGCACCGCGAAGGCGGTGTTCGGATAGCCGTACAAGCGAACCGCCAGGAGTGTTTGAAACCCAAGCGGCGCGTCGCGCAAGAAGACCCGGCCAATGAACGGGTCCATCATCACCACCAAGGCACTAAACAGCCCAACCGCTCCTGGGGCCACCAGGCCGCTGCGCCAAGATGGAGATTCGCTGGACGGCGAGCGATCCGGCCCACCGCGCCACGCCCTTCCGGCGGCGAACGCCGCCAGCCCCACGACCAGGGCCAATCCGAGAGCCGCGACCGCCCAGATCGCCAATGGGGCGCTGGCCCGCCACCAGGGAACAATGTTGGCCACCAGCCCTGCGGCCGGGAAAGCGCCGGCCGCCAGCGCCAGGAACTCAACTAACTGGTTAGGCAAGCCGAACCTCAGCAAACGAACCGAACTGGGCGGACTCGTGGCGTCCGCCCTGGCCCCGGCCGCTCGCGGGAGACCATGTGGGACCACCCGCCGGCGCTGGGCTCCTGGCCGGTTGGCCGGAACCGCGGCCAGGAAAATCAAGGGACCGAATATGCCCAGAGCGCCTACCACCACCACCACAATCCAGGCCGGAACGGCCCATTCCCGGGCCGCCGCCGCGTGGCTGGCCGCGTCCGCCAAGCGCTCCTGGACGGCCTCCGGATCCGCCATGCCTGGGCCCGCGAACCACGGCCCGGCGTCCCCGTCTGGAGACGGCACCAACAGAGCTTTGATCACCTTGGTCAGGTCGGGGGTCAGAACCAGCCCCGCGGTCTTAGTGCTGGCGGATTCAATCAGGTACGGCGCAACCCTGGCCGGGCCTGGGCCACCGCCGGCCGCTCCGCCGCTGGCCCGGTCCTCAACACCGCGGCTGGCTCCACTCCCAGTTCCGCCGTCAACGCCGCTAGCCCAAGTCGCGCTCCAGGCCAGTGCGACGCCCAAGGCCGGGCTAGTCCAATCCGCCAAAGACGCGAGGATAACCTCAGACGCGGCCTCACCGCCGGCCGCTTCCAGGGCCGCCAAGACGCTGCCAACGCGTGCGTCTAGGCCGGAGGGCACCAAATCCACGGATCGTACGCCCACATCAACCACCAGCAAGTCAGCGCCCTCCGCCAGCGAGGCGGAAACAGCTTCCGCCAAACTCTCCGATTCAGGCGAAGCCTCGCGGTAAGCGCCAACGACCCGCCCATCTGGATCCGCCAGCGCCAGCGCGGCCCCGGGCCCAACCGCCGCCGCACGCAGTCTGGCCTCTTCCAGCCACCGCGCCAACCCGCCAACCAGCTCCGGGCCGGCCGCGCCGCCTTCCCCATCCGGCGCGGCAGCAGCGGTAAGGTCTTCCCAATCCCGGATCCGCCCATTCACCGGGCTGGCCAGCTCCCGGCATTTTGACTGGTCAACCCGTTGAACATCAGAAACCTGAGTCCGTTTGACTTCTCCCGTGCGCCTGCCAGCGCCAACCGCTAACCAACCCTCGGCCGGACAGGACCCGACCCTCACCGACCGGTTAGCCATTCCGGCGGCACCCCCGCCGCGGTCCATCAGACTCCAGATGGCCGGGGTGCTGGCCGCGGACACATCATCCCAGCCCACACCGGTCATGCCGATCAACACCACCGGACCGCCGTTGTCCCCGCCCTTGTCCCCGCCCCGGGCACCGGGTCGCACCAGGTCAACGGATCGCCCAGCAACCGGACCGTCAACCACGCCCCCAGGCGCGCCAGCGCCTGGGGCGACCCCTCCGCCAGCCCAGGCCCCCGCCCCAGCGCAGGCGGCCAAGGCCGCTAGGGTCGCCAGCGCCGTCCGGGCCAAACGACCGCGGCGACCAGGCCGCGCGGCGGCCCCGCGATTAGCTCCACGGAAGGCTGGTGGTCTCACGCCACTCACCCTAACCACTATGCTGCCTCCGACGGCCCACGACCTAAGGAGAGCATTATGACCGCGCCTGATTCAGCGCCCCGATACGCATACCTCGGCCCCGCCGGCACCTTTACCGAAGAGGCCCTGCTCCGTGTCACCAGTGCCGAATCAGCCAAGCTGTTACCCCAACACGATGTCCTTAGCTCAATTGAATGTGTACGCGATGGCGAAGCAGATTTCGCCGTCGTGGCGATTGAGAACTCGATCGAAGGCGGCGTCACCGCGGTGCTCGACGCACTGGCAGCGGAGGAACACGGGCCGTTGGTGATCTCCAAAGAGATCCTGGTGCCCGTCGCCTTCACGCTGGCGGCCGTCCCTGGCACCAGCTTTGATGAAGTAAGACGGATTGCCGCTCATCCCCACGCCTGGGCCCAGTGCCAGAATTGGATACACCGCAATCGTCCCGGCGCGGAACATGTGTTCGCCAAATCAAACACCTCTGCCGCCGCCGAGGTGGCAGAGATGGTCGCGGGCAAGACCCCGTACGACCAGCTTGGTTTTGACGCCGCCCTGGTTCCGCCGGCCGCCGTCCAAAGCTACGGCCTGGCGGTGCTAGCCAGCGGCGTAGCGGACAACCCAGCGGCCATCACCCGGTTCGTCCTGATCCAGCGACAACGCCCGGGGGCAGTACCGGATCCAACCGGCGCGGACAAGACCACCCTGGCGGTGGATCTGCCAGATGAACGAGCCGGGGCGCTGATGGAAATGCTGGAACAGTTCGCGATCCGTGGCATAAACTTGACGCGGATTGAGTCGCGTCCCTCTGGGGACGCGCTAGGACGCTACCGGTTTTCCATTGATGCAGAGGCACACATCACCGAGCCGCGCATGGCGGAAACATTGATGGGACTGCACCGGTTCTCGCCGAACGTGCGTTATTTGGGCTCGTATCCCAAGGCCGACTTCGTGGCAACCCGCATCCGGCCAGACGCCGAGGAGTCCGCTTATCTCGAGGCCCAAGCGTGGGTCGAACAGATCCAAGCTGGCGAATCGGTCTGACGCGTTACGAGCGACTCCCGCCAAGAGCGCTAAGGACCGTTAGAAACCCGGACACACAACGACCCGTGCTCAACCCAAGCGTGCAAAGCGCTGGCCCGCCCTACCAATTCGCCGTCAATCTGAACTAGCTGGTCAGTTTCGCAAACCACGCGGAATGACCCCGCTTGTCGGTAAAGCATTCGCCCCGAGGCCCAAGCGGGCGTGAAACGGATCCCCACCGAGTGCAACGCGACCTGCGAGGCCAACGCGGCCCAGCCAACCAACCCATGGCGGGTCTCTGCCATGGCGAGGTCAAGTTTGCCATCAGCCAGGTCGGCATCGGGCACCAAATTGAGGCGAGCGGGCAGCAAACCGCAGTTGCCAAACATGATCGAGCGGGCGGAAACCGCGCGGACCTCACCGTCTGCGTGCAACCGTACCTTGACTGGCTTGTCAGACAAGTGGTTGAACCCGGAAATGAAATAGGCCGGCCAACCAATCAGCCGTTTCAAGCCCGAATCCGTCCCGGACACCATGGCGGCGTCAAAACCCAGGCCGGAAATCACCAAGAACGCCTCCCGGTCCAACACCAGTTCGTCCTTACGATTCCAGGCCGAAAGGCGGCCCACGTCAATCTGGCGTCGGTGGCCGGTCAACGCCACCTCCAGCGCCTCGCGGCTGGACGTCAACGGCAGTTTGAGATTGCGCGCCAACAGATTGGCGGTACCCAGCGGCACTATCCCCATGGGCACTGCCGTGCCGGACAGCCCCTGAGCCACCGCTCTGACCGTGCCGTCACCGCCCGCGGCGACCACCGTGCGCACGCCCGGCTGACCAACGGCGTGGGCGGCCTGCGCGGAACCCGGAGAGTCGACCGTCGTTTCCATCCAAATCGGCTCTCCCAAACCCAGTTCATGGCACATGGCGTAGGCCGCCAGTTTGAAGTCGGTGTAACTATTCTTCGACGGATTAGCCACAAAAGCGACCCGTTCCACCTGGTCAGAGTCACGTCTGAGCTGCGCCGTCCGAGCTAGGGTCCGCTGCGTCCGGCGCAACCGCACAAACGCCGTCCAGGCGGCCACCCCGCCCACCAAACCGGCTAAGCCGCCCACCCCGGCAACCAGTTCGTACCATTCCATGCCCCATATTGTGCCGTGTCCGGCCGCGTTCAGCGCTAACGGTAGGCTCTGAGGGTGATCGACCTGAAGATTTTGCGCCAGGATCCGGAGCTGGCGCGAGCGTCGCAAAGGGCCCGTGAGGCCGATCCGGCGGTCGTAGACGCCATCCTCGCAGCGGATGTGGCCAACCGCGAAGCGCTCGTCAGATTCGAGACAGCACGGTCAGATCAGAAGTCGCTCGGCAAGCTGGTGGCCAAAGCCGGCGGCGAGGACAAGGCCGCGCTAGTAGCCCGCGCCAAAGCCCTGGCCGAGGAAGTCAAACAAGCCAGCGCCGCACTTGACCAGGCCCAGTTCGACCTAGGCCAGGCCGCTTTGGCACTGCCCAACCTGGTTGAGCCCGGAGTGCCCGCGGGCGGGGAAGACAAGTTCGCGGTGATCAAACAGGCTGGCCGGATACCGGATTTCCGGGCCGCCGGATTTGAGCCCAAAGCGCACGACGAGCTTGGCGAATCCCTGGACATAATCGATAGCGCCCGCGGCGCCAAAGTCTCCGGCTCACGCTTCTACTACCTCAAAGGAGCCGGCGCCCGGCTCGAACTGGCGCTCCTCAATCATGCGATGGACCTAGCAATCGAACTGGGCTTCACTCCCATGATCACACCGACACTGGTCCGGCCCGAGGTCATGAGCGGCACCGGCTTCCTGGGTGAACACGCAGATGAGGTTTACTATCTCCCAGCCGACGATCTCTACCTGACCGGCACTTCAGAGGTTGCCTTGGCCGGGTACCACAAGGACGAAATTCTGGACTTGACCGCCGGGCCGTCGCGCTACGTCGGCTGGTCCGCCTGCTACCGCCGCGAAGCTGGCTCCTACGGCAAGGACACCAAGGGCATCTTTCGGGTCCACCAGTTCCACAAAGTGGAAATGTTCACCTACGTCCGCCCGGAAGACGCCGCCCATGAACACCAGCGCCTGCTTCAGTTTGAGGAGCGAATGCTGGCCGATGCCGCCCTCCCCTATCGCGTAATTGACGTCGCCGCCGGTGATCTGGGTACGTCAGCGGCCCGCAAGTACGACTGCGAGGCCTGGATTCCCAGCCAAGACCGGTACCGGGAGATGACCTCGACCTCGAATTGCACCACCTTCCAGGCCCGGCGCCTGAATATCCGCGAACGCACCGAGGACGGGACAACCCGCATGGTGGCCACCCTCAACGGAACGTTCGCTACCACCCGTTGGCTGGTGGCGATCTTGGAGAACCACCAGCAGGCCGATGGCTCGGTGGTCATTCCGCCGGCCTTGCGGCCCGGGATGAGCGGACTAGAAGTAATCGAACCAGACGGGCAGCGCGCTTGAGCCGAGCCCCTACCGGAGCCATTAGCCGTGTCGATAGCCCTGAGATCCTGCTGGCCGTAGACATTGACGGAACCTTGCTCAGCTGGGACGGAGAACTATTCGATTCGGCCAGGCGGGCAGTAGCGCGGGCATTGACCGCGCCTTCGGTTGAGATGATCCTGGCCACCGGCCGGTCCGTCCACTCCACCATTGGGGTTGCGCGGCGGATCGGGATCGAGCGAGGGTTGGCAGTGTGCTGCAACGGCTCCGCCACCATCCGGTTCACCCCAGAGTCCCCGGATGGCTGGGAGCTGACGGACTTGGTCACTTTTGATGCTGGCCCGGCCGTCGCCTCAATTCTGCGACGCATGCCCAAGGCCTGCATGGCGGCCGAGGACTTGGGCAGAGGCTTCTTGGTCACCGCCGATTTCCCGGCCGGCGAACTGGACGGCGAAGTGCGGCTGGTCAGCCCCGAGGAGCTGACCAGCCGCCCAGTCACCCGCCTGATCCTGCGGGACACCGAACTCACGCTCGAAGAACTGCGGGCCGTGGTCGAGGAAACGAAGCTCCCGAATGTCACCTATGCGATCGGATGGACCGGCTGGGTTGATCTAAACCCGCCCGGCGTCTCCAAAGCCTCCGCTCTGGAGACGATCCGGCGCCAACTGGGAATTGATCCGAACCGCACTGTCGCCGTGGGCGATGGCGGCAACGACGTCACCATGCTCGAATGGGCGGCCCGGGGCGTGGCGATGGGCGGCTCGCGGCACGATGTCCTCGCGGCCGCCGACGAGGAAACCGGCCGCATTGACCAAGACGGACTAGCACGGGTCATCGACTCGCTGTTCACCGGCCTCCCCTGAGGGCACAGACATGAGATTCGCCACATTGCGGCGCGACCTTAGTGCCGCACCAGACCACCAGGACACCGTTGCCGCCAGGATCGAAGACGGCCACGCGATAGTGCTGGACCAATTCGCCAGTGTCGCGAGCATCCTGGAAGCGGGGGCACTGGACAGGGCAGCCACCCTTGATGGTCCCCGCTTATCCCTTGACCAGGTTCGCTTCGCACCGGTCATACCCAGGCCGGGGAAGATCATCTGCGTTGGCATGAACTATCACGCCCACATCGAGGAAATGGGCCGGCCACTACCGGCCCATCCAGCTCTGTTCCCTAAGTGGCCCGAATCGCTGATTGGCGCAGGCGAGCCGATTCTGCTACCACCAGAGTCCACTCAGGTGGACTGGGAAGGTGAAATGGCTGTAATAGTCGGTAAACGCCTGCGGCGGGCCAGCCCGCGGGAAGCAACGGGCGCGATCAGCGGGTACGCCATAATGTGCGACACCTCCATGCGCGACTGGCAATACCGGTCTTCCCAATGGCTCCAAGGCAAGACCTGGGAGCGATCAACCCCGCTGGGACCTTGGCTGGCCACCCCGGAAGAACTTACGCCAGACGCTGACTTAATCACCCGCGTGGACGGCAGCGAGGTTCAACGAGCCCGCATCAGTGACCAAGTCCTGGCACCGGCAGGGCTCGTCTCCTACATTTCAACCTTCATCTCACTGCAGCCGGGAGACGTGATCGCGACAGGGACGCCGGCCGGAGTTGGCCATGCCAGCGATCCTCCGAGGTACCTGCGACCCGGCCAAAAGGTAGAAATCACTATTACCGGACTCGGGACACTGTGCTCAATAGTCGAACAAGAGCGCGTTTGTGCGCAATGATATACGGATGGGTACCCCAAAGTCGGACTCGTCGGTCGCCACCACAGCGCTCGCGCAAAGCCTCTTGCCCGAACAATTGGCTCAAATCGCGACCGATAATCCTGAACTTCAAGCCAGCGTTGCCTGGCACCTGAACATTGACCAATCCCTGCTGGAGTGGCTGAGGGACAACGGCGAACCATCCGCCTCCCGCGTGGCGCGGGTGCGGCTGTCGGTCCGCGGCGGCGACCTGTTCGCGGCGTCTGAATTGGACGAATCTGACTTCGGTCCCGCACTGGCGCAGCATTCGCAGGCCCAAAGCACAGCCAAGCGGCCCGATGCCGCCGGGAAGGTTCCGCACCAACCTCCAGCTTCACCGGATTCGACGGCCGAAGTGGCCGCGGCCATAGCGGCCGCTGCCGAGATCGCCACGGGAGAGATCACGGGTTCCGCCGAGATCGCCGAGGCGGCGCTCGCGGCGGCGGCGGAATTCGCAACCGGAGAGATGGCAGCGATCATGGTGGAAGATCCCGCGGACGCGGAGGCCGGCGCGGCCGCTACGCCCGCCAAACCGAGTCGGACCCGGCGAACCACCAGGACTCGCAAGACCGCCAAGGTGACCGAGGCTGGTGCTTCAACGGCCCCCGAGGATGAGGCCCCGGCGGCATCGGACGTACCGGAAACTCTGGCCGCTGGTACGCCAGACAGGGACGCGGTGCCCACGCCGCCCACGGGGATCGCCACCCTGGAGCAGGCCGCGGCGGAGGCACTGGGCGGGGAATTCGCGGCTGGGAACCTGCTGAGCCCAGCTCTTCCCCCGAGCGTTCAGACTCAGCGCCTGGACGCGCTGGAGGCCGCTGTCCAATCCGCCGAGGCCGCGGTGACGAATTCAGAGGCCTGGGGCGGCCCAACTTTCGAGGTCGAGCTGATTCTGGACGAGCCGCCGCTCCCTCGCCGCAAAGACCATCCCGATGATGAAGAAGGCGCGGCGGAAGAGGCCGTGGAGTCAGCCGGCAAGAGTGACGCGGAGCTCACGGCCGGGCCGGAGACCTCGGCGGACTTGGGAGACTCGACGGAGCCCGAACTCGCGGCGGAGCCGGACCAGCCCCTGGCGGAAAAGGCGAAGGAACCCATCGCTGAGGCTGAGACTACGCCGGAAACCGCTGTGGAAGCCGTTGTGACGGTACCAGATGAGCCCGCCGCGGCCGAACCTGACACGGAAACCACGGCGGGACCCGCCGCGGACAGTGTCGCCGAAGACGTTACGGAGGACCTAGCCGAGGATGCGGCCGGGCCAGCCGCGGAGGTCGCAGAGGTTTCAACCGAGCCCCCGGCGCAGGAGCTGCCCCAGCCAAAGGTGGCCACTCAACCGGACGCCGTCAGAACCACCCCGGAGACGGCGGACACCCCGCCTGGCGCTGACCGATGGGCCGCGCTGCAGCTTCTCCGGCAGGCACCCAATTGGAAGCTCATGGTGGTGGCCATAATCTTGGTGGCACTCATCCTGGTAGCCTGCGTCGTCCTGACACTGTTGATCTTGCACGGTGTCACGAACACCGCCGCCCCGCTGCCTGACGTCACCTGGCCCAGTCAGACCGGCTGAATCAGGCTCGGGCCGTTGTTACGGACCGAGCCAACGGCGCGGCCAACTCGGCGCGGCACCAAGACCGGATCGGGTATGGATTCAATCAGCGCCGCCACCGCAGCGGGCGTGTTGACCTGGTGGCTCAGCCACGCCTCCCACCACTCCGGTGGCACCACCAACGGCATACGGTCATGGACCGCGCCCAAAGCGTCGGTCGCCGCCCTGGTCAGGATAGTTACGCTGAACAATGGTGCCGCTACCGCACCGCTGGGGGTAACGGTCCCCTCCGGCCCCGCGGCGACGGCTCCAGCCAGATCACCTCGCGGCTCGCCAACGGGCGGCCACCACCATTCGTACAGCGCCGCCATGGCCATCATGCCTTCATCCTCGGGGTGCAAGAAGAACGGCGTCTTGGGCCCTCCCGACCCGGCCTGCCATTCGTAGTAGCCCGCCGCCGGGACCAATCCCCGGCGCGACTTGGCCGCTGGCCGAAAGGCGGGCCTGACAGTGACCGTCTCACTGCGGGCGTTGATGAAGCGTCCGCCAACCGACAAGTCCTTAGCCCACGAAGGCACCAGGCCCCAGCGGGCACCGCGCACTTCGCGGCTCACGTCTTGCGGCCCACGGCCGTTCTGGCGAGTTTCCCGGACCACCGCCACCTGGCTGGTGGGTGCCACGTTCCACGATGCGCCTGGCAGATCGGTGACCTGGTCGGCATCGAACACTCCAGCCAATTCGGCCGGATCGAAGTAGCTGACGAATCGTCCACACATAGCACCCAGGCTAGTATTCTGAATCCCGAATTCGGGACGTGAACAGGGCGTCCGCCCAAGATGCGTCGCGGCGGCCGAACCCCCGTAGGCTGCCATGGGTCGGCATCGCGAATCGATGCCACGCCGGTAGATCAAGAAGCCGTCCGCGGTAGGCGCGCTAACCTGCATATGCGGGCGCGCACCTGACCCAATAGAGGAGGAGCCCGGACCCGCGGATTTGAACTCAACCGCCGCCAGCCGCGCTGGTGGCACCGCGAGAGGAGTTGATGGGCCGGATGGGCAGGACGAGTGGTACCAGCGCCACGCCTGCAGTGGACTCCCTGCGCCGATTGCTCATCCGACCCGCGTCCCCTATGCGGCCGGATATTCAAGGTCTGCGCGCGCTAGCGGTCTTAGCCGTAGTCGTTTACCACGTCTGGCCCACGCGCCTCACCGGCGGATTCATGGGCGTGGACGTCTTCTTTGTGATTTCGGGTTATCTGATGACCTTGACCATATGGAAGGGCATACGGCGGGCCCACACCGCCGCTTCTGGCCCCAAGTCGACCGCTCGCGAATCCATAAGCTTTCTATTGTCATTCTACGCCCGCCGCATCAGGCGTCTCGCTCCAGCCGCTGTTGTCTGTCTCCTCGCGATAATGCTCACCACCCACTTCATTGGCAACTTCGCATTACAAATCGCGACAGCCCGGCAAGTGTTCGCCAGCGCGATCTTCATCGAGAACTGGTTCCTAGCGGACCAAGCTGTGGACTATCTTGGAGCAGACGCCGGAGCTACGGCCGTGCAGCACTTCTGGTCACTATCCATCGAAGAGCAGTTCTATATGATCTGGCCGCTGCTGCTGCTTTCTTGCGGATTAGTGGCCACGGTGATCACGCGCCGGCACCCGGACGCTAAGAGAAGGTGGATTGGCGCCCTTCCGCTGGCCGCCATTCTGGTCTTCACGCTGGCCTCATTCGTTTACGGCTACAACCTGACCTTCACCAACGCCCCAGCGGCCTATTTCCTCACACCAGCCCGCATCTGGGAGCTTTCGCTTGGCGGCGTGGTTGCCTTCTTGCCGGCGCTCAAAGGCCGTGTGGGCCAAGTCCTGCGGCTCGGCTTGCCCTGGCTGGGAGCCGGGATGATCGGCTATGCCCTCGTCGCGTGGGGCGGTGAACAGTTCCCCGGCTGGCGGGCGCTGGTGCCAACGGTTGGAACCGCTTTGGCCATCTGGGCTGGACCGGCAAAGCCGGTTGGGGTGGGAGGATTCTCGCTTTCCAGCCTCTCGCGGCTGCGTCCCGTCCAGTTCTTTGGCGATATTTCCTATTCGCTTTACCTGTGGCACTGGCCGCTGATTGTCCTTGTGCCCGTTGTGCTGGGCACCGAACTGAACGCCAACAATACCGTGCTCAAGATCCTCATCTTCGCTGTCTCTGGGGCTGTCGCTGCGGCGTCCTACTATCTGGTGGAGCAACCGACCCGGAAAGTATTCACCTCACCCCGGAAGGCTGAGGTGGGCAGCGGGAAGAAGTGGTCCCGCACCCTAGGTCCCGCCTCCAAGACGATCGCCTTGGGGGTGTTGTGCCTAACCGTGGTGGTGGTTCCAGCCCGCCTCCAGCAAGGCCACGCCCAAGCCCTCACCGACAACGTGCTGGTCAGGGCATTTGAGGCCGCGACAGATCCCCGGCAAATCGGTTTTGGGGCCCGCTCTACCCAGCATTTGGACCAGTTGGACTATGACCCCTACGGCAAGTCGGATCCGGCCTGGGCGCAGCTCGCTGTGGCGTCGGGTTATGGTGCGGTCGTAGAGAAGGTTGGGGCAGCCGAATTCAGCATCCAGGAGTCGTCCGGCGAACCCGTAGGAGCCCACGCAGTGTTTGGTAGCACGGATTCCGACAAGACGATTCTGGTACTAGGGGACTCTCACTCCGTCATGTGGTACCCGGCCATAGACGTGGCGGCCCAGAAATTGGGCTGCAAGGTGCTCGCGGCTGCGGCTCATCCGGGTGGATCATCGGTGATCTATGAACTGCCAACCGATCAGGGCGAGACCTGGCCCTATTATGCCGGCGGAAATCTCAGCGTCAAGCGGAACAACGACCGATTTACTTGGATCAAGGAGAACCTGTGGCCTCAGGCGGACTACGTCTTGGTCGATATGGCGGGCTACAAGTTCCCCCGAGATGGCAAGAACCCGGGTAATCCGACCGACACGGCGGAGAGAATAGCTGCGACGTTCAGGCAAATCGAGGAAGTCACTGGGAACAAGCCAATCCTCATTCAGAGCAGTCCCCAAACCGAATCCTTCCCGATCGAAAGGGCTCAGGCCGCACTGACAGACGGCGTTGATGAGCCGTTCATAGCCGACTTCGCATATATGAACGTGATCAAGACATTGCTAACTGAGATCGGTGCGGCCGACAGCTTCGACTATATCCCGGTCCAGGATATTCTTCTTGATGAGGACGGCCGTGTTCATACCCAGATAGGTGGCGTGCCCGTGTATTTTGACAATGGGCATGTCAATTCCATTTACTCCGCCTCCGCCGGGGAGTACTTCGCGGGTGCGCTCCGGGAACTGACCGGATGGTGAACAGGGCCAACACTGACCGCGGGCGATGACGCGGAGGCGTAGTACTCGCCGTCGAAGACCGGCTTCTTGCGAGGCGGCGCGGCGATTCGCCGGTCCACCCTGCGCCTACTGCTGGATGATCGGCGTCTTGACTCGGTGGGGGCTCTCCTCGGTGGAGCGGGCGACGGGAATCGAACCCGCACTGGCAGCTTGGGAAGCTGTGCGTGCCAGCGGCTCTGACCTCGCTATATAGGCCCTTGTGTCAGGGCTGGTGTAACTCTGGTGTAACTCACGCCGCACATCACGCGAAGATGCCTGGAAACGGCTATCCCTCAAGATAGGGTGGCAACGTGCGTGAACAGGCTGCTTTAGAGGCGATCCCGTGTGGATGCGCCGCCGCTACTGCGGCAGCCTATCTGGCTCCAATCGAGCGCGTCGCCCAGGATGTCCACTCGGCCGCCGCCCAAGCCGCGAAGGCCTATGAGGCGTTCAAGGCCGCCCTGCGGTCGGCCGGTATACCGCCCGCGCGATACCTCAGGCTGGCCGGTGACGGCAGTGGCACTGCCATTGACCTCCTTGTCATTGCCCGCGCCGCTGTGGCGACACACCACGCCGCCACAGCCAAGCTAGTCGCGGCTGCGGCTCGCGCCGCCAGAGACGAGCATCACGCCACCGTTGCCGGATTGGTTCGCTTGACCCGCGAACAGCTTGCCGACGGCCCGCCCGCTGTCACCGAAACGCTTACCGGAACTCTTCAAGCCGCGCCGTGCGCGCCGCCGATGTGTGACCATGCGGACCTACCAGGAACCACTTGGGAATCCGCGCGCTGGGCACTGGCTGCATAAACGCAGGGCTATCGTTCCGCCGCCTGAGCGGCCGCCGCTGACCACCCGCGCGGGTTTCCCCTGGACCCGAAAGGGCCAAGACTCATGTCCGATGACACTGAACGCAAGGTTTACTCCCACAAGCAAGCTGCCGCGAGGCTCAGCATGTCCGTGACCGAATTGCACCGCATACGTGATGCAGGCGCAATTGGCCACTACGCCCGTAGACACGGCCCGCAGGGCAAGCGACCAACGTATTTCTACAGCGCCGAACACCTCGCCGCCTACTGGGCAAGCATAGAATCCGCGCCGCGTACAACACCGCCCGAAGGCGGCATGGTCTCCCGCGCGGCTACGCACGGCCGCCCCAGTCGTAATGGCCACTTGCCATCGGCCAGCGAGGCGTTGAAGGCCACCCAGTCCCGCCGCGCCTCCGCGCCACGGGCCGCAGTTCTGACCCATGCCCCCAAGCCATCGAAGGTCCTGTCATGACGCCGCCCGACAGGGCGACTGCGGACCAACTCGGACGAGAGTTGCAGCTGTGGCCGCCACCGGTCCGCGCCTTGGTGGTCAAGGCCGGTGTGGACGGCGGATGCTGGACCGAAGACACCGGCCGTGCCGCATTGTGCTTTACCCAGTTGGTGACCTGCTCTCAAGGCCGGTTCGTGTCAGCAGACCCGGCGGCCAGTCGCGAACTAGACCGGTACTGCCTGCGTGACTGGCAGCGCCGCTCCCGCCATGTCAAACCAGGTCCTACCAAGGCGGAGTGGCTTGGCGCGCTTGTGCAGGAATGGCCTGAACTATGGCGGGTCGCAGTAGGTAGGCTCGGTATTGCCCGATGCGGCTGGACCCCCGAGCAGGCGGCATGGTACCTGGGTGTACCAGCGCATCTGGTGACGCCAGCGACCGTGGGCGAAGCATGAGCCCGCCTGCGAGGATCGACCCAGACGAGTGGTTCGCCTCCAATGTGGCGGGTGGCACGGCCAGCGGTCCCACAACTCCGCCGGACGGGTTCCCGGATACTGTTCCTGACGCGGATGACCAGCCGCCTGCGAACCCGCGTGGCCGCCCAACTGGCAACGTGGCAACCCGAATCACAGCGTTGGCGACTGAGCTATTCGACTTCGGGATCACTCCCGGCGGAGAGGCCTACGCGGTGCCGTGGAACGGTCCGAGACACCTTGCGCAGCCGCTGCGCAACCCGTCCGGCGGCCAGTCGATTCGCCAAGAGCTTGCAGCAGCATGGTTTGACAAGACCGGGACCACGGCACCGAACCAGGCCCTTGCCGACGCGTTGACAACGCTTGAAGGCCTGGCGCAGCGCCGCCCGCCGACGGAAGCGGCATTGCGCGTGGCCAGCTACGGCGGCGCGGCCTGGCTGGACCTGGGAGACCAGCAAGGCCGCGTGCTGCGCATCGGTCCCGATGGGTGGGCCGTGGTGACCGACGCCGTGCCGGTGTTGTTCCGGCGTACCGCGTTGACCGCGCCTATGCCGGTACCGGAACGCGCCGGAACCCTTGACGAACTGTGGCGGTTCGTCAACGTGGCCCCTGCCGACCGTCCGCTTGTGTTGTCCGCCCTGGTAGCTTGCCTCGCATGCCCAGACCAGCCGCAGCCGATAATGGCGCTTAGCGGCGAACCGGGCACGGGCAAGACCACGGCCGCCATTCGGTTGGCTTCGATTGTCGATGCCTCTACGGTCGGCCCGCAGGCCCCGCCGCGTGACCCTGACGCCTGGCTTGACCTGGCCAAGTCTTGGCGGGTGATCCAGCTAGACAACCTGTCGCGCATGCCAGAGTGGTTGGCAGATATGCTCTGCCGCGCCGTCACGGGTGATGGGTTCACGCGCCGCAAGCTGTACACAGATGATGGCCTGGTGGTCCAGCGGTTTCGGCGTTTCGTCATCCTGACGGCGGTGGACTTAGGCGCGCTGCGCGCTGACTTGAATGACAGGTCCCTTGTGGTGCGCTTGCAGCCGATCCCGCCCGCGCGGCGGGCCACCGATCAGGCTCTTGCAGCCGATTGGGCTTGTGCCTATCCGCGTGTCTTCGGCGCGCTGGCAGACTTGGCGGCAAGCGTTCTACACCTGATGGGCTCCGCTGAGTGCCCCGTGGTGGCCGATCCGCCCCGCATGGCTGACTTCGCCAAGGTGCTCGCCTGCGTCGATGCCATCCTGGGAACCAGCGCATTGGCCGCCTATATCGCCCAGTCAGCAGACCTGGCGGCAGAGACCATTGCCACCAGTCCATTCCTGGCGGCCTTGACGGAAGCGGCCCGGCCCCAGATGGGCACGTCCGCTGAGCTATTGGCCGCGTTGCGTCCCACTGAACCGGACTGGCGCGAACCGCGCGGCTGGCCAAAGACGAGCCGTCAGGCCACAACGCTGTTGCGCCACAATGCCATTGCGCTTCGGTACGGTGGGTGGCAGGTTGACGAGTTGCCCCGTGGCGGTCATGACAAGTCGGTCAGGTGGGACATTCGCCCGCCGTCGGCGAATCCCTGCGCCGCGTGCGGTCAGCCGATCCTGCCGGACTTGTGGGCAGCCGGTGAGCGCACGCATGCGACCTGTTAGGCGGACCTCGACCGGTCAGCGTTGCTCAATTTGCGGGCAAACGCTCGCCGGACGCGGGCGAACTGCCTCTGTTTGCGGGCGTTGCGGGCGACGGTTCCGAGCTTTGCCCGCATGTTCTCAACGCTCTGACCTGCGGATACTATCAGTATTGCTGCCGCTGCGGGCGTTGCGGGCGACGTTTCGGCCTATCTCCTATATGTGCCCTGGCCGCCCGCGCCTCAGGGCGGGGTACCCCGTGTGAACCGGGGGGGTACCCACTGCATCATGGGGGGTGGGGGTGCAAGCTCTGGTGGGGGGGTACCCATCGGGACCAGTCTCAGGCTCAAGCGAATCGCAGTGCGGCCAACGAACTGCCGCGCCGCCGTGCCGAGTGCGTCACGATCCGAATGCGGTTCGTTGGTTCGGTCCTTTCGGGTCGCTGGCCGCGAGCATCCGACTGTAGCGCTGGTTCCAGTTCCGCTCCGCTCGCCGCGTCCACTTGGCCGAGCGCGCCGCCAAGTTCGTCCGGCTTGCGCTGTTCAACGGCTTACCCCCGGCCCCGTTCTTTCAATGACAGGCCACAGGACATCCCGCGCCCGCATGTCCAATTCCCCCCAATACCTCCACAAAAAACCAGGCCAACACGGCTTTACGCGCATGCACGCCATTCTTTCCTTATCCTGAAAGATGACAGCAAAACACCACCGCGCCTTTGCGGTTGTATCGAGCAGCGTACCACGCTCGGCCCCGGTGCCGCATTTAGCGGCCCCGTGACCGATTGACACGCCCCGCCCTTCGCCGTTCCTAGCGGCCAATTTGGGGCCAGGTGTCCCGTGGCGGTGGACCGCCCGGCGGCAACATATGAGAGATAGGCCGAAACGTCGCCCGCGATGCCCGCAGGACCAGCAGCACTCGCAGGTCAGAGCGTCAAGAGCATGCGGGCAAAGCTCGGAAACGCTCATGGCTACGCCCGCACACAGGGCCTGCTTGCCCGCGTCCGGGGCATGTTTGCCCGCACTGGGTACCCTGCCGCCGTCAACCAGACTGCCCTTGGCCAAGGTCTCGGGTGGCACGGCGAGTCAGGTAGCCGAGCCAAGGCAAGCGGGCGAGCGCTGCCGCGAGGTCTGTTACCGAGCATTGAACGCCGGTTAGGCGCAGTGTGGCGACTATGCGCTTGGGTGTGGCCCCTTCGGGCCTCGCGCACGAGCCACGGTAGAGGCGCTTGGTCTGCTGTGGCCTCGCATGAGCAAGGCCTGACCGGCGGCGCTGTCCGCGTGGGCCGGTCAGCGCGCGCTAGCGCTGTGCAGCTTGTCACCGCACGCCTACCCAGCGCCGCGTGGTGTTGTCCGCCAGCCCTTGGACTGTTGACCTCAAGGTGTCTTCGGCGACCTTGACGTATCGGCGCGTGGTGTTCGGTGACGAGTGCCCTAGGAGTTCCTGGACTGCGAACACGTCTCGGTCTACCTTGTAGGCGCGTGTAGCGAATCTGTGCCGAAGCGCGTGCATAGTGACCCCGGCGGGCAAGTGCCGCTTTACCAGGACCGCCACCCAGCCCGGCGTCAAGTGGCCGCCACGGCGGCTTGGGAAGGCCCATCCTTCGGGCAGTGCCCGCAGTTCCTGGGCAAGCCCGGCGGGCAGTGGCACTATCCGCTCTTTGTCGCCTTTGCCGCGAACCAGCAACGACCAATCGCCGCCCGGTTCGCCTATCAGGTCACCGGTATGCACGCCAGCGACTTCGGCGCGCCGCAGACCGAGTTCCGCGCCAAGGCAAACCATAAGCTTGACCCTGGGGTCCGCTGTGGTCATGGCGTACTTGACCTGGGATTCGCTGGCTGGCCGTGGCAGGTGGTGCGCGGCTTTCACGCTCGGCAGGTTTTCGGCTGGGTTGTAGTCAATCAGCCCGCCATTGACCGCCCAGGCGTAGAACGCTCGCACCGTTGCGCGGTTGGCGCGCCTGGTCTCGGCCGCCCAGTTCTGCGCGTACATCCATCCCGATATGTCGTAAGCCGTCACGTCGAACGGCCCCAGCGGTGTCAGGTCTCGGGCGAGCTTTTCGATATGCACCCGCCGCAGGCGAATCGTCTCGGGCGACTTGCCCGCCACGGCCAGCCATTGACAGAACGCCATGACCGCGCCCTGCCACTCGGCTGGGACTGGCGCGGGTAATGGGCCGCTGCTGCCCGGTCGCCTTCGGGTTGGTCCGGCTTGAACTGTGGTGATGCCCAACGCCGGGTTTACCGACATTCGGCCTGAACGCTGAGCCCAGGTAAAGAAGACGCGCAGCGTGGATCGCATTGACGCTTTGTACCCTGCCGCTAGCTGTTGGCTGTAGAACCAATCCGCGAGAATGGATTCTGAGGTTTGCCAAGGGTCAGGCTCCCCTAGGGTGCGTGCCAGCGTGGCGATTCTGCGCAGATGCCCGCTGATGGTGCTTGGCTTGGTATTCGTCTGACCCAGGTACATCTCCCATTGAGTCAAGGCTTGTGCCCATTGTGGGCCGATTGCCTCCTGGGCGCTCACCGTACGCCACCTGCCCGCGCGGTCTGCGGCCGGAGCGGCACCACGTTATCGGCTGTCACGGCGGCATCCATCGCCAGGGCAAGCTGTCTGTCCCGTTCTTGCGCGGCGTGCTGGTAGATCATCGCAGCATCAGGCGTTGAGTGCCCTAAGCGGGCCATCAATTCCTTGATTGTCGCGCCGCTCTGGGCAGCAAGCGTGGCCCCAAGGTGCCGCAAGTCGTGGAAACGCAAGTCGTCGCGCCCAGCTTTGTGCCTAGCGCGCCTGAAGGTCTTACCCCAGTTGGCCGAGCTTAGATAGTTGCCGGTCACTGTGCCGAACACCAGCGCGTCTTGGCGGTCCGGCACAAATCGTTTCAGGTGGTCTCGCAACTCATCGCTAAGCGCTGTAGGCAAGTGGACCGTGCGTTTGCCCGCTTCGCTCTTAGGCTCGGTAAGGACCACCTGGCCGTCTATTCGGTGAGCGCCTGCCGAGACGTAGACCTTCGGTGCGCCGCTCGACAGGTCAATACCAGCGCGGGTGAGAGCGGTCAACTCCCCGAAGCGCAGGCCGCCCCAGGCGGCTACCAGCACCATGCACTTGTAGCGAGACGGCACGGCATCCGCGATGATCCGCAACTCAGCCAGCGTAGGCGGGACGCGTTCCGCCGCCTTGGCGGTACCGGCTCCTGGAATCTTGCACGGGTTGGTCTCTGTCAGACCGACTCGCACGGCGTCGTTGAGAATGGTCCGCAACAGTCTGTATGCCTGGGCGCGCGCAGTCTTCCCAGTCACTCCCGCCGCTACGGGCCGCTCAGGGTTGGGCTCGGCCAGTCGTTCGGCGAACTTGTCCGCCAGCGCCTGCTGCCACTCCTCGACCCTGGCGGGCGTGATCTGCGTCAATCGGACGTTGCCAAGGTGAGGCAATATGTGATTGTCGAGCAGGCTGGCGTAGAGCTTCGCTGTGCGTGGCTTGAGGTCCGCTGAACGCCGCCCAAGCCAACGCAACGCATACTCGTGCAGCGACTCGCCACCCAAGGCGGGGTCCCGCCAGGTGCCTTCCCTTATTGCCGTCTGTTGTTTGGCCAGCCAAGCGGCCGCCTGCCTGCGAGTAGCGAAGCCCTGGCCCGCAGAGTAGCGCTGGCCGTCGTGGATATAGGCCGCGTAGTAATCGCCGCCCTGTCGCTTCTGACGTATCTGGCCCCAAGCGTGTCGCCGCTGGCCATCTAAACGCTTGCCTCTCATGTCCCGCCGCCTTCGGTGTAACTCTGGTGTAACTCAATCGTACTGTCTAAGGCGTTTTTGGGCTATATCAGGCAACAATGGCCATCTACCGGTTTGAGTGTTTTACCTGGTAGATGGCCATTTCCACTGGAGCGGGCGACGGGAATCGAACCCGCACTGGCAGCTTGGGAAGCTGCTGTTCTGCCATTGAACTACGCCCGCCTGGACAGCTAGCCGGCTGACGCGTGAACGCCATCAGGAGCCGCAGGGACACCAAGAGCATACCGAATCATTGCCGGGTAGCCGTTCACCATGCACCAGGCCGGGTCAGCGGCCACGCCAATTGGGCGGCCGGCCACCCAGCCCTGCCCAAGGGTTTCACCGGCCTGGCGACGGGGACCGGCAGCATCCACCGCAGCTAGAGTTAAGGCGTGCTGCTCTCAGACCGCGACATAGCCGCCCAGATCGAGGCTGGCCTGATCGGCGTTGACCCATTCGACCCGGACATGATTCAGCCCAGTTCCGTTGATGTCCGGCTGGACCGCTTCTTTTTGCTGTTCGACAACCATTTGTGCGCGGTGATTGACCCAACTGAAGAGCAACCCGAATTGACCCGGCCTTTCGATGTGCCTGCTGACCAGCCGTTCATCCTCCATCCTGGCGAATTCGTACTTGGTTCAACCTACGAACGGGTGCGCCTGCCGGAGGCCATCGCGGCGCGGCTGGAAGGCAAGAGTTCCCTGGGAAGATTGGGCCTGCTGACCCACTCGACCGCAGGATTCATCGACCCCGGCTTTGAGGGTCACGTGACTCTGGAGTTGTCCAACGTATCGACTTTGCCCATCAAGCTCTGGCCGGGCATGAAGATTGGTCAGATGTGTTTCTTCCAACTGACTAGCCCGGCCCTGCGGCCATACGGATCGGGCGCCACCGGCTCGCGCTACCAAGGACAGCGAGGGCCCACTCCGTCACGGTCCTACCTAAACTTTCATCAAACTCCCCTCTAGGCCCCTGTCCCATGCCCCCTGCCCTGACCAGCGCCCTCGCTGAATCCCATCACCTGTTGGTTCTGGCGCCGGACGTCTCAGCCAATGAGATCACCATTTTGGCGTCGACTCGTTGGCGTGCGGTCAAACATGACAAGGACAAGATCACCCTGTCGCGCTATTCATCCCTGACTGGTCCACACAAATTTGACGCGACCCTTGGTGCCGGTCTGGGATTGCCCAGCGGTTTCAACCAGGCCTGGGCCATCAGCACTTTGACAGAACGAGGTGACCGCCCCTTCCCCGGTTCGCTGGATCCGACTGGCGTGTCCCGGGCTTTTCCGGACGGATTGCCGATCCGCGAAGAGCGTCGCGTGGCCGATTTCCTGATCTCAGCGGCCCGGCGCCTCGGCGGCGTGGTCCGTTTCCACGGCTCCGGGATATCGGTTGCACCGGTCCCGGATTCGGCCCTCGACCTCACCGTCTACTCGCCTCTCTGGCTGGAACCGCAAGCTGCCTTGGCGACCGCCCGGTCGCTGGTGCCAGACTTCGCCTTGGACATAGCGGTACCCAGCCCCGTCCCTGCCGGGCGGGGCGGCTGGACCCACGGCGACGGCATCGGCGGCCCCACGGGCCCAGCCCTCCGGGCGATACTTGATGGCCTTGACCTATCCCCCGAACGGCGGGCCGAGCTGCGCCAACGCGCCAGTGAACATGACCGGGCAGCCATGGCCGAACCGCCGGTGCTGGACCGGTACGCGCTGAGCGCCAACCTCGGACCAGCCGGCACCGTAATCATCGAAATCGCCGGGACCGACGAACCTCCAGGGGCTCTCCGCCAAGTGCCGTGGGCGGCGGACGGCGCGGTGGCTTACAAAATGCACTGGATACCGCCGGACCCCAAGCACTTGCTGATGGAATTCCCGCCGCCGGACCATTGCCACGCCCGCTCGCTGTTGGCTAACTTGGTTGCCGCGCTGGCCAGCCTGGTTCACCAAACCGTGGGCGGGGAAATCCTCGACGCCGACGATTTCCCCATCGACCCAGCGGATCTCTAGCGCTTCAGCAGGCCGCACGGGCCACCGGCCCGCTCCGCGGTCCCGAGTAAGCGAAACTCCGCTCAACCGCACGAGTTTCAGCTACCTGGCGGGCTAGCGTCCGGGTATGACTCTTCATCACATCTCGCTGCAATGCACCGACGTCACGGAAGCGGCAGCGTTTTACGATGCCGCCCTGGCGCCGCTGGGTGTCAGCCGGCAGCTGGATTTCGCTCCCCACGCCATCGGCTACGGTTCGGTGCCCGGCCAGCCGGACTTCTGGATCGGCGGATTTGACTCCGGCGATGGATTCAGGGAAACGCACGTCGCCTTCGCAGCCAAATCCCGCGATGAAGTTGACGCCTTCTTCACTGCGGCCAAGACACTGGGCGCGGAGGTGCTGCACGAGCCGCGCCTCTGGCCAGAGTACACGCCCTCCTATTACGGTGCTTTTGTCCGCGACCCAGACGGGAACAACATCGAAGCCGTGACGTTCGCTGAGCCCGCCTGACGCGACCTCACGGGCCGCGCCGGATCGCCTTTCTTCGGTTGGACGATGCCGCCGCTGTTCCTGCCAGCATCAACACCAGTGCCAGCCCGGCCAGGACAGGCAGCGCACCGGACGGCCCAGTGATGGGCAGTTGGCCCGTGCCGCTGGTCGCCCGGCCGGTCGCCGGAGGCGTGGGGGGCCCGTCCGGGCCGACCGCTTCGAGGCGGATTGTGGTCCACCCGACCAAGGTTCCGTCAAGGGCCTGCACCACAATCTTGTGTCCGCCCAGGGACGCCTGCGCCGGGATAGTCACTGTCGCCCGCCCGGACTGGTCCAACGTGAATGTCCCCAACAGCGCGGGGGTCGAATGCAACCAGATCCGGACCTGGACGCCGGCCTGGCCGGGAACCGTAACCGTGATCCGCTGGCCTGGTCTGGCTGACTCGGGCCCGTCCACACCGCCGCGGTGAGCGTCGGTCAGGTCAGCCTCGTCCACCGGCGCGGACTGTGTATCGGCCGGCTCTTCAGTCGGACGATCCGTAGGCTGGTCGGTTGGCTCCGTGGGCTCAGTGCTCGGCTCGTCGGTCGGCTCCGTGGGCTCATCGGTCGGGTCATCCGTGGGCTCGTCGCCCGGGTTGACCGGTGTGGTTTGGCCGGTGATGGTTATGGCCAACTCGCCGTAAACGCCTGATCCGTCGCGGGCCGAGGCCCGGATGATCGAGGTTCCGTCGGCCACAGCCGTGACCAGCCCCGAGTCGCTGACGGTCGCGGCCGTCCCGGAGATGACCTCCCACCTGACAGAGGACTCGTCGGCATCGGCGGGCAAGACCGAGGCGACCAACTGCAAGGCGCCGCCCGGGCTGGTAATCGCCGGGTCGGCATCGGCGGCCGCTGAAACCGTCACCGACGTAACCGGCCGTGCGGCGAAGCATGCCGCCGGGTCGACCGTCCGCGGGTCGACATCGCCGACGGCGACAGCCAGGACGCTGCTGGCCGTCTGCGTACCACCGGACGTGAGAGTAGCGGTGCGGTTGAACGCGAGGCAGTAGACGCCCTCAGCGCTGAACGCCCAGTTGCCGTGCGCGTGAACCCCAGGAGGGATTGTAAACGAGTCCGCTGCCCCGATGCCGTCCCGGGTGTTCCACCGCATGATCGGCACGCCGAACGTCCCTGTCTCGAACAAAGCGAAGTCGCCGGGGCCGGAGACATCGGTAAGCCGCCAGTCCACATCGCTCGCGAGCTGCTCGCGCGGGATCAGCTCAGTTGACCAGCCAGGCCACAACAGCAACTCGTTCTGTGTCGCCGGCAGGAGCCAGATCTTCGAGCCGGCCGCACCGAGGAAGTCGTACTCGCCACTCTCGGACTCCGGGACGGTCGTCGCGGCGAGCGGCTCCACGTAGAAGATCACGTCCTTGGTGTCCCGGTAGATGGCTTCATCCGCGCCGGTGGTGTCGTCTTTGATCTTCGTGACCAGGTGACCGTCCTCCGTCAGGGAGGCGATGTCGACGTGGCCGGCGCGCAGCACGGTCACATCAGAGGCCGGCGTGTCCTCCCCCGGGTTCTCACCGACGCCCGGGTCGTCCTCGCCGGGGGTGTCGCCCGGGTCAGGATCGGTTGCCGAACCGCCTTCGGCGCAAGGGGACACCCCCGCCGGGTCAATGTACTCCGCCAAGTCGGCGTTGGTGGCACCGACCGCGAAAGTGAGCGTCTTGGATACGCTCGTGGACCCTCCGCCGGCCAGGCTGACCGTCCAGGTCAGCGGCACACAGTAGACGCCGGGCTCAGCGAAGGAGTGCAGGATATGGCGTTCGCGCCACCCGTCCCACAGGGTTGTCTCTCGTTTGTCCTCGTCTGCTGTGCTGAACGCGATGGCGTCCTCCTTCGGGATGTACACGGTGCCCAACCATTCCTGTCGAGTCACCATGAGGTCGCCGGGGCCTTCGACAGCGCCCAGCGCGAGGGTCGGATCGCCGGATACCTCACCCGGGTCCAACCAAGAACTGTCCCAGGAGATGTCCGGCTTCGCGTAGGAGTCCCAACCGGACCACCAACCCCGTTGCTCCGTGTAGCTGCCCTCAGTGGATTTGTACGAGCCGGTGAAGACCACCGACTCAACGTCGCGGTTGGCCAGCTCCGAGGCGGGTGAGTCCTGCGTCCGGGCGAACACCTGCACCGCGCCAGCTCCATCCAGGTACGGGGTGATTAGCGCCTGCCCGGAGCGGAGCACGGTCGTCTCGGTGGCCAGCGCCGCCGGGTCGACCACGGCGCCCACCGGGGGCGCCGTCTCGGTGTCACGGCCGCAGGGCTGCACCCCGGCCAGGTCAATGTCCTTACCGACCACCACGGTCAATTGCTCGGTCGCGGTGCTGTCGGCGCCACTGGGAAGTCGCAGTGTGGCCTGCCAGTTCAGGCAGTACACGCCCTGGCCGGTGAACGCCCAGCTCATGTGGGAGTGGTTGCCTCGTTCGAACGACCGTGACTGCGTATAACCCTGCTTGCTGCTCCAGTAGATGTCGGAAGCCGTGCCCCGGGTCGCGGCGTTGTCCGCGAAGATCACCACATCGCCCGGCCCGGACACTCCCAGAAGGGTGATCGAGCCACGGCTGCCCGCCTGGATCTCGCCGGTGGCGATCCCCATCAGCGACAGTCCCGGCCAAAGTGAGACCGTGGAGTTAGAGCCTTGTGTGAAACCCCAAAACTCCGTCCCCGGCTCTCCGATAAAGGTGTAATCGCGGCTGGAGGTGACCGTTGGCACAGTGAACTCGTTCGTGTCGCGCTGGCCTACCCAAATCGTGTCCTCCAGGTCGTAGAACTTCTCGTAATCCACCCCGATCGCCGTGTGTCCGTCCACCACGTCCACAGCCAGATCGGTGTGGCCAAGGTCGAGGTAGGTGACCGTCGGATCCAGTCCGTCGCCAGTGCCCTGGTCGCCATCGTCTTCGTCTTCGGGCAGCGCCGCCTCTTCCTGGGCGCACACGTCCACGGTGCGCGGGTCGGTGTCCGCGCCGACCGCGACGGTGAACGTCCCCGCCGCGATCTGGTCACCCAAGGCTGCCCGCAGTGTTACGCAGTACACCCCGGGCTGGGTGAACGCCCACCCGGACGCCCGCCGATACCCCGTGGCTCCTCCGTCCGCCGCATTGCTTGCCGGACCCAGGTCGTGCAGTTGCACGGTACTGCTGCCCAGCACATCGCGGGAGTCCCAGACCGGCGCCGACCCCGGCACGTTGATGGTGTTGACCTTGTAGCTGGTGAAGTCGCCGGGGCCGGCAAACGATTGCAGCGCCAGGCTGCTCGTGCCGTGCTCCTCCCCGACTAGGCCGCCGTCCAAGCTCAGTTTGAGGTCGTTGGCGGCATAGATGCTCGAAAGCTGCTGGATGTGGCCTGGCGTGCGCCAGGCCAGCGTGCCCCTGGGGACGATCAGGTGCCACCGCGCCTGATCCGCGGCCGACGGCGCCGACTCTCCCGCCCACTCGGTGTCCTGCTTGGGTAGGTAGAAGACCGTGCCTTCCGCGTCGAGGACCGGCGCACGCGCCGGGTTGGTGTGGTCGGCGACCTTCAGGCCCAACTCCCCGTCGGTGACGGTCGGGGCGATCCTGACGTCGCCAGCGTCGAAGACCGTCACGCCGTCATCGCGCGTCAGGCCGTCATCGGCCTCGCCGTCATCGGGTTGGGCGGCGGGGGCGACCGTGGCCGGGTCGATGTCATCGCCGACTACTACCGTGTAGACGGCGCTGTCAGTGAGACGTTCGCCGTCCGGAGTGGTGGCCGCGGCGGTCACCGTCAGGTAGTAGACGCCCTCCGCGCTGAACGTCAGCAGGCTCTTCTTGATGGGGTCCGGTGTCGGCGTGACACCGTCGCCGTTCTGAGTGGTAGCCGCGGTCAGGGCGTTTGAGGACACGCTCCGCGAGTCCCACGCCACTGACGGAGTGTCGCTGTTCCGGAAGAGCACGAAGTACCCGCCGCTGTTGGTCTCGATCCCCCCGTAGGAGAACTCCGGGTCTGCTGCGACCTCAGCGGCTGCGATCAATCCGGCGTCGAAGTCGACCATCATTCGGCTGCCCACCCACTCCGGCCGGTAGCTGGTATTGGTCGTCCAGAACCGAGAGCCCTCGTCCGAGACGGTCTGCCACGCCGTCAGGCTTCGCCCTCTCTTGCCCTTCCCGCCCCAGTCGGAGTCCTGCTCCGGCAGATACAAGACCGCGCTGCCGGCGTCCAGCCAGGCGGTCGCCGACGTGTCCGTCACATCCCGCAGGCCAAGTTGCAGGTGCCCATCCGCCAACTGGACAGAGAACCGCGCGTCGCCCTCCGACACGACCGAGACCGCCGGCCCTTGGCCGGGTTCCGGATCCGCGGAGGCGGCTGAAGGTATCGACAGGATGCTCCCTAGAATCGCTGCGGCGGCAACGGCCGCGACAGCGGGAGCGGATTCGGACAAACACGTGCGAGACATAGGAGGGTCTTCCTTAATTGTTGAGGATTACTAGCGCGAGAGGTCAGCAGCGCCACCCAGGCCATGGCGGCTGCCAGGGCGGAGGAGAACATGACCGTGCCCTCCCGCACGGGATGGCGGGGACCCCTGCTTGCAGCGGTCCCCGCCGCCCGTTCAATGGGACGTCAGATGACCTCGACGGTCACCGTGACGTTGTCGGGCAGTCCGTTCACTGTGATGCCGGGGTTCGGGGTGGCGCTCACGGTGAACACGAGCGTGTACGTGCCCTGGCCGTGGAACTCCCAGTCGGGGTGGGTGTGCCCGGACAGTACGAAGTCCTCACTGCCGCTGGTGCCGTAGCTGTCGGCGTTGAACGCGATGTCGATGCTCTTGCCGTCGTAGATCTCCACGTTTCCGCTGCCGGTGGTAGAGCCGGAGCGCGATGCGCTGGCAAGGGTGAATGTGACATCGCCACCCTGAAGGTCCGCGAGGAAGTCCTCGTCACCGGCGGAGAACCCCGCCGATAATGCTTCGCCCTCAGCGATGTAGCCGACGCCATCAACGGCGGTCACCTCATACGTGACATCCGCGGGATCGAACTCCGTGTCGGTGCCGTGATCGTGGCCGACGAGTTCAACGTCCCAAACGCCCGGACTCGACTCAGCGGCCTCAACCTCGATCACGTCAAGATCGCCTTCGCTGACGACGCCCGAAAGCGCCTGAGCCGCCAGCGGCGCGCCGAGCGCTACCGCAAGGGCGCCGACGCCGGCGAGCAGCGAAGCCCCGATGGTCTTTCTGTTGGCCAAAGCGCTCTCGCGCCGTTTGGTTCCTGTGGTCATGGTGTCTCCCTGTCTAGATTCGGTGTGGACCGTCTTGATCGGCTTGCTACCGGGGACGGAAAATGGCGACCGCTCCGGGCGCCGGAATGGCCGGCGGCCGGCGGCTCCCCAGATGTCGGAGCACGGCCCGCAAGAGTTCCTGCGCGGTGCGCTTGCGCCTTAGGCATCTGTTCACCTTCCTCGGGTGTCGTGGGCGGACCAAGACTGTCAGATGAGAATGATTCGCATTCTCGTTAAGCCCATCCTGCACCCTCCGGGGAGGCCGTGTCAAACGCCACGCGCGTTGCGCCCGGTGCGTGCACGCCCGCGTCGCGCCACCGCGGCTTTTCGGGTACGTCACCGGCATTCGTTTGGTGCTCGTGCCGGGCCGGGGTAGACTCCCTCTTTGGCTCTAACGCCACCTGCGCCTGTAGCTCAACGGATAGAGCATCTGACTACGGATCAGAAGGTTGGGGGTTCGAATCCCTTCAGGCGCGCCGGGTTCTGTCTCAGAACATAGGAAACCAGTGAACCCACGGGGCGCTCGTCCCGCCGGCCGGTTCCATATTCATGCGCGGTCAGCCGCCGGTCCCCGGCCTGCTGTGCTCAGCCTGTCAGCCGCGCCAGCGGAAACCCAGGCCGCGCACCGTCTCAATCTGTTCCGCGCCGATCTTCTTGCGTAGATAGGACAGGTAGACATCCACCACGTTGGACCCGGGATCATGGTCATACCCCCACACCAAAGACAACAGTTGTTCCCGCGTGAGGACCTGGCCCGGGCGCCGCATTAGGGCCTGCGCCAGGTCAAACTCACGGCCGGACAGGGCCACCTCCGCCCCGTCTACGAACGCCCGGCGGGTGGCGAGATCTAGCTGAACGTCACCAGCGGCGAGAACTGGATGAACGGCATCGGCCGCGACTGGCAAACGCAACCGCAGCTTGACACGCGCTAGCAACTCCGCGAACCGGAAAGGCTTGGTCATGTAGTCATCAGCGCCACCTTCCAGCCCGGCGACGGTGTCTGTCACCGACGTGCGCGCGGTCAGAATGATGACCGGCGCCGCGCAACCGCCGTCCCGCATGCGCCGCAACACCGTCATGCCGTCAAGATCCGACAGCCCTAGATCTAGGATCACCAAATCCGGTGAGCGGCTAACGGCGAGCGCCAGCGCCTCAGATCCGCTCGCTGCCCAGGTGACACCGAAACCAGCCGCCTTCAGGCCCTTGGTCAGGAAGGACGCGATCCGTTCTTCATCTTCTACCACCAAAATCTGAGTCATAGTGCTCCTCCGTTTGGGCTTGGGGGCGGCGCGGCGGGGTAGACCGGCAGGATCAGGGTGAACTGCGCCCCGTCCCCCGGCACGGATCTCAATTCCGCTAGGCCGCCGTGGACGTTAGCAATTTTGTGCACGATGGCGAGCCCCAGGCCCGCACCAGACGCCGCCTTGGGTTCGGTGCCCGGTTTGGCAGTCGTTTGTCCACCGTGCGCGCCAACGCGGGCGAACCGTTCGAATATCCGCTGTTGATCAGCAGGGTGGACTCCCCGGCCCTGGTCTCGTACGAACAGGCGCACCCAGTTGTCTTCCCGCCTCAAACCGAACGTCACAGTGGTGCCTGGCGCGGAATACTTGACGGCGTTGGTCGCCAACTCCAGCATCGCTTCAGTCAGACGGTGCTGGTCCCCCAGGACCCAGACCTCATCCCTCGATTCCACGATCCATTCGCGTTCTCCCAGGCCGCGGGCTTTATCAACGACTTCATCGAACCACGGAGCCAAAGCCATGGGCACGAACTTGGCGAAATCTGGCCCTTCGGCTGCCGCCAGGGTGACCAACGAATCAGTCAACCGACGCATCCGGGCCAATTCGTCGAGCGCCAGCGCGCGAACCGTCCCCACATCATCTGGATCGCCGGCGTCCATCAACTCTAGATGGCCCTGAATCACCGTTAAGGGTGTTCGCAGCTCGTGGCCCACATCGTCAAGCAACTGGCGTTGGGAGCCAAAGGCCGCCTGAAGTGAATCGAGCATCAGATTTATGGCCACAGCCAGGTCAACCGCTTCGGCCGGCCCATCTACCCGTAGCCTGCGGCTAATGTCAGGACGCCCGGCGGGGCCAGCGGTGATCTCGCCCGCGGTGGCGGCGACTTCGCGCAAAGGCCGCAAGATCCGGCCGGCCGTCACCCACCCAGCCAAAATAATCAGGGCTACTGCCCCCAGTGCCACCGGCAAGTAGCCCACCAAATAGGACCGCGAGACTTGTGCCCGCTGGGCTCCCCGATCCACCACGACCGCGTAGACGCCAGTCACGTCCGCCGCCCCAGATTCTGGGGCGGCCGCCACTGGCACCGTCACAAAGGCATATCCGCCCAGTTGTCCGGTCGCGTTGATCACCCGGACCGGCTGATCAACGGGCGGTGAACTCAGGTACGCGGGCAGGCCAGGCTCCTCTAGGACCCGGCTACACATTTCCGGAACACCGGCATGGGTCCAGGCACCGGTCCCCGCCCTGCCTAGAGTGCATTCTCCGGCGGCATTTACCGACTCCGCCACCGCGCCGTCAACCAACCTCTCGGCATCATGGCCGGGGTGAGCGTCAGCGTAACGGTGCAACTCTGACACCGCCCGGCTGAGCGATTGGGCGATTCGCGCATCCGTCCGGCCCAATTCGACCAGATAGGCCAGGCCGCCGGCCGTCGCCAAGCCCAGCGCAGCCAGGGCCGCGATCGCGGCTACCAGTCGCAGCCGGAAGGTTGGGGGTTTGCGCGCCATCAAATTCCTCTGTCCGCCACAGGCAAGCACTCACCAGCGTCCCAGACATCAGCCGTTGACGTGCTCAAAGTTCCAAGACAAGACTTCACCGGTGGTGGCATCTATCTCGAACTCGTACTTGGTGCTGCCGTCGATTATTTCGCCCTCGTATTGGGGCCGGCCGCCGTCTTGGCTCAGGCGCAGCCGAATTGAACCCGCGCCGGGGACTTGTGACAGCGCGATGTTCTTGATGTAATCCTCGGAGAATAGGCCAGATCCCAGGCCCAGCCCTAGGTCGCCCAAGTCCAGACCTGGAACGGAGGGCACCCCTGAGTTACCAGTCGTGCCGGACCCGGCCGCAGTGTCCGCCGGACTGGCGTTCGCGGCTGGATCCGAGGCAGCCGGTTCTGGGGCCGGGCCGCCTGGTGTTGTGGCCGGTGCGGGAGCTACCTGAACCGGTTGGCCAACTACCGTCCCCTTCGGATCACGGTCGCCGGAAATCGCTTTGGCAGCGATCCCCCCAGCCGCCGCGACCACGACGAACGCACCCACGGCGATCAAGATGATCTTGGCTGTCCGGCTGGGTTTGCCGGGCCTGGGGATCTCAGTAGTCACGGCGATTTGGTCATGACCACCGGACCACGGCTGCTGGGTCATGTTTCCAGCTTGCCTACTGTTCATAAGACCAACATTAGGGCCACATGAGAATTTTCTAATGGACTCAAGCCGAGCGGGGACAGTTGGACCCCCGTAGCGGGCCATTTCCATGGCGGCACAGCCCGGGACGTTGACACTAGACCCAGGTAGCCGCCACCTCAAGGAACCGCTCAACGCCTTCTTGTTCGCCCACAGAAACGCGGACGCCTTGATCAGGAAAAGGCCGCACCAAGACGCCGGCTCGCTTGCAGGCGTCAGCGAAGGAAAGGGAATCCGCGCCCAGGTCCAGCCAAAGGAAGTTGCCCTGCGGTTCGGGCGGATCCCAGCCCTCAGCCCGGAGGGCATGGAACATGAAAGACCGGCGCTGGATCACCTCCTCGACCCGTTCCCGCATCTCTGCTTGCAGCCCCAACGACATGACCGCCGCCAGCTCCGCCATGACCGGAACGGAAAACGGCGTGGTCACGGCCCTGACTGCTTCGATCACGCTGGACCGCCCCAGCAGGTAGCCAACCCGCGATCCGGCCAGCCCATAGGCCTTTGAGAAAGTGCGCGCCACAACCAGGTTCGGGTAATTGGCCAGGGCGGCGATTCCGGCCACCGCATCACGATCAGTCACGAACTCCACGTAGGCCTCATCGAGTATCACCAGCACGTCATCCGGGGTCGCGGCCATGAACTGATCGAACTCATCTTGATGGACCGCCGGCCCGGTCGGGTTGTTGGGCGAACAAATCAACACGGCGCGTGTCCCCGGGACGGCCGCGGCCGCCGCCAGAGCGTCAAGATCAGTCCGGCCGCCGGGACCAAGCGGTACTGGAACGGACTCGGCGCCGGTGATGCCAGCCATGATGGGGTAAGCCTCAAAGGAACGCCATGGGTAAACAACGCGGTCTGAATCGGTGGCCACCACCGTCAACGCGTGGCCCAGGATGGCCACGGACCCAGCTCCAACCGCCACTTGGCCGGGCTCCAGATCATGAAAACAGGCCAGGGCGGCCACAAGATCATCAGGCGCCATGGGCGGGTAACGGTTCAGGTCCACCATTGAATCCGCCACCGCGGCCATGACTCCTGGCAGCGGCGGATAGGGCGACTCATTCGATGACAGCTTGTAGACCAGCCGGCCTTGGGCACGAGCTCCGGCCCGGTAGGCGGGCAAGGCAGCGACAGATGGGCGAATAGGAACCTTGGCCATAGATCCATGGTTCCACGCCCCCGAACTCGTTCCTCGGTGTGACACGGCCGTTCCCGGACCATGGCATGATCGCTGCATGGTCCCATTCGGCTGGCGCATAGTGATTGGCGCCGTTGGCTTATGGATGGTCGACGGCCTGTGGTCCTCAATGCGCCTGGTGCCAGGCAACGAATCCATCCCCGCCCAGGTCGTTTCCTACTTGGTCATAGGATTGGTGCTGGCGATGGTCAACTCGCTGGTCAAGCCCCTGGCCAAGCTCTTATCACTACCGTTGTACATCCTGACTCTGGGATTGTTCGGGTTGATTGTCAACGCCGCCATGCTGGAGTTGGTTTCCTGGGTGACCTCAATGACCAGTTTTGGGCTGGAGATAGATGACTTCGGCACAGCCATTGGCGCCGGCTTCGTCTTGGCGCTGATCACCGCCGTGCTGTCGATCCCAGTCAAGCGCCGGTCCAACGGCCGCTAGTGCCGCGGTCTAAGTCCTAAGACACCGGTGCTTCTGGACCGATCACCGGCGTGACCGCTACGAGCGCCTGACCTTGTAGGTCGTGGTCTCGACCTTAGCGTCACGGTCAAAGATGGGGCTGGCCGCCTCGCGCCAGGCCGCCACCGAGGGGCTGGAGGACTTGTCTATCAGCTTGGCGGTGTTGGCGTAGGTGTCACCGCTATGGGCCACCCCGGCATCCTTGCTGCCCTTGCGGATGGCCGGGTCAGATGCCGTCTTCAGGTCCCGTACCACTGTGGTGTGATTGGCCGTGCGGGGGTTGTTCGCGCCGTCCAGAGTGGGTACGGCGTCTTGGTGATGCTCCAAAGACAACCATTGTGCTGAATTGGCCGGCTTCAACAGCGAAACGGGCGATCCAGCGGTCAGGACGGCGGCGACCGAGAACTGGGCGGTGAATTCTGGATCAGCCGCCAGGGCGGATCCGACAATCCCCCCTTGGGAGTGCCCACTGAGCACTACCGGTTCGCCCGGTTTGACCCCGGAATCGATCATCGCCGCGACCGTAGCCAGGCCAATCGCGTTCTGGTCGCCAGGCACGGCCCGCAGGTTAGTGCCGTTATCCGCGGCGTTGGAGTCCCATCCGAAGCCCATACCTTGCGTGCCGGGGATGGTCACCAGCCAGCTAACCTGTCCGTTCTGGGCTGTCACTTTAGTTACGGCGATCTGGCTGTCCGCCTTGTCTGGGTCGCTTTGCCGGACCGTCTTGATCCGCCGGATCAGGTCCTCAATGCTTTGAGGCGCGCGGTCCGACTTCTTGGAGAGGCGATCAACCTCGACACGGAGTCCGTCCCCAGCAAACAACGTAGCGAAGGCGGTAATGCCGCGCGCTGCGCGCTTCGTGTCCGGAATGCGAAACATATCGCTTGGGTTGAGGAAAGGACCGTACACCGCCGCACCGACACCCCGGAGTTCAGCATGATGACGGCGCAACAGATCTGCCCAGGTGGGCGCTTCCCCGTTGACCAAGAGGTTGCCGGCGGCGTCAAAGCCGACACTCAGCAACAGGGAGCCGGCCGTCGCCAGCACACCGATCACCGCATTGCCTGACAGCAAGCCCGCCCAACCGAACCCCAGACTCGGATTCTTAGCGAAGCCGGCCTGAGCGTTCCTCTCCGCTTCCTCGTACTTCGCTTTAGCCTCCTGGACCCGTCGCTCCAGTTCTTCGAGTTGCCGTTCCAGTTGCGCGGTGCCTGCCTGTTCCCGGAACGTCGCGGCCTGATCGCAAGCCAAGCCAACTGCCGTACGCTCAATCGGATCACAAGCATGGCTCGGCTCCACTCGGTAATACTTCTTCCAGCTCCAGGCCATGAACGCGTTATAGGCCGCTGCGTCCGCCTCCTCCAGCTTTTCCCACGCCAAACGCAGCCGCCCCGCCAACAGGTCCAAGTCTTCGAGGCAAGCTATGGCACCGCCCACCCCGCCCAGTATGGAAACGGGATCCTCGCTCACGGCTCACCTAGCTGGTTCACGATCATCGCCCGGTAGCCCACGACTTCCTCTTCATTCTGGCCAGCGCACATCATGGCCCTGCGGCAGCGTTCACCAATGTCCCCCAGCCATTGTTGGTAGGCCGTGGCGGCCGGCGAGCGCCAAGCTTTCGGGTGAGCCAGCTCAATCAGCGGCAGGGCCTGGCGGAGAGCCCTTTCCGCATCAATGAAATCTTGCTGAATCAGTTCGATCACACGGACCGAATGATCGCCTGAACACTGTTTCACAGCGCCCAGTCTTGCCCTCCCGTAGCGGCCCCGACCGCAGAAACGAAAAGCCTGTGGATAAAGTGGCGCCGAGAAGGCGCGACAATGGTAGACGTGTCACGTACATTCACTAAGCGCTACCGCCGGGGCCAGCCAGGCTCGCCCAAGCTCGAAGCGCTGTCCTTGGCTTGGCTCGCAGAGGCGCCCGATGGCGTGCGCGTGGTCAGCGTAAGAGCCGTCGGGCCGGCGCACCTCGAGTTGGAGCACCTGGCTACCGTTCCTCCCGCCGAAGGCGCCGCCGAGGTACTCGGCCGCGCCCTGGCCCACACTCACGCGGCTGGTGCGCCCCACTTTGGGGCCCCACCGCCGGGCTGGGACGGTGCCGGCGGCATCGGGCAAGCGTCTATGTCATTCGTGCCAAACGGTGGCCTGAGCTGGGGCGAGTTTTACGCCGCCGAACGGGTGCTGCCCTATGCGCGGGCGGCGGACCGAGCCGGCGCCCTGCCACCAAACGGCCTGGCCACCATTGAGTCGCTAGCGCAACGCCTGGTGGATGGCCTGTTTGACGCACCGCAGCCGGGGCTGCTGAAGGACGACCCGGCGGCGCGGGTCCATGGCGATCTGTGGACCGGCAACGTTCTTTGGACCGACCCACTGTGGCAAGGCGACCGGCCTTGGACTGGCGCGGTGCTGATCGACCCAGCGGCCCACGGCGGCCACGCCGAAACCGACTTGGCGATGCTGGCCCTGTTCGGCTTGTTCGGCCTGATCGATCTGCTGGACGCCTACCACGAGGTGTCGCCGCTGGCCGAGGGCTGGCGCGAACGGATCGGCCTGCACCAGTTATTCCCGCTGCTGGTCCACGCGATGCTGTTTGGCGGCTCATATGGTCAACGGGCGGTTGAACGGGCCCGCGACTATTTGTGACCGCCGCCCCGCCAGAAGCTCGGCACGGGGCCATGTTGGCGCTGGCCGCTGCCAGCCGGTTTACTCTCCAGCGCGCTTTCCGTCGCCGATTGGCCCACGAGAAGGTATCTTTGACGCATGACTACACCTGCTGAACAGCCCCAATATCCCGGCCAGCGCCCGGCCCCAGCGACCCCGCCGCCGCCTCCCCCGGCCGCCTATCCCCCGGCCGCCTATGCGCAGCAGGGCGCCACCCAGGCTTATGCGCCTTACGCCGCACCTCCCAGCCAAGCTGGTGGCGGGATCCAATTGGCCGGCGGCATCTGGGGAATCATCCTCCTCGCCTTGGGCGCGTTGTTGGTCCTGTGCGGGTTCATCGCCCTGCTAGTGGTGCTGATCGCGGAGAATCCATACAAGTCGACCCTGGCGCTGAATGCGCTGCTCACCCCCGGCCTGACTCTGTGCGGGCTCTTCCTGGGCATGCAAATCTGGGCTTCGGTCAAGGCCAAGGGCAAGTAGTCCATTGGCCATATCCTGATGGCGTCTTAGGCGCGGGCCTTGAGCCACTAAGCTTGGCCCATGCCGACCTCCTTCGCTTCGCTTGAACCTAGGCCCACCCTCGGTCCCCTTGATGGGCGTTACGCGGCGGCGACCGCGCCGCTACTGGACTACTTTTCCGAGGCGGCGCTGAACCGCGCCCGCGTTCTGGTCGAAGTCGAATGGTTCATTCATCTGCTGGACGGACAGGTACTGCCGGGCGGACCGGCCCTGGGCCAAGCGGACCGCGACTACTTACGCCAAGTGGTGGAGGGTTTTGGCCCCGCCGAGATCGCGGAACTGGCCACCATTGAGCGTGAAACAGTCCATGATGTCAAAGCTGTTGAATACTTCTTGCGGCGCCGCCTGGCGGACGCCGCCGCCGTGCTGGGCCCCGGCACCAAGCTTGGTCCAGACCTCAATCCGGTCATTCATTTCGCTCTGACCAGCGAGGATGTCAATTCGCTCAGCTATGCCTGGGTGATCCGGGGAGGGATTCGCAAGGTTTGGCTGCCCGCGGCCACGGAGCTGGCCCAGCAGCTCGGAACCATGGCCCGCGCCAATGCCGACCTTCCCATGCTGGCTCGTACACATGGGCAACCCGCCACTCCAACCACCCTGGGCAAGGAACTAGCCGTAACGGTGCGGCGGTTAGAGCGCCAAATTGGCCAGGTCGAAAAGGCCGAATACTTGGGCAAGCTCAATGGGGCCAGTGGCACCTTCGGCGCCCACGTCGCGGCTGTGCCGGAGGCCAATTGGCCGGCCATCAGCCGCGGTTTCGTAGAGAAGCTGGGGCTGTCGTGGAATCCGCTGACCACCCAGATCGAGTCACATGACTGGCAAGCGGAGCTGTATTCGCACCTGGCCCGGTTTGGCCGGATCGCCCACAACCTGGCCACTGACATGTGGACTTATATATCGCTCGGCTATTTCTCCCAGGCTCGCGGCCAGGGGACCGTTGGGTCATCTACCATGCCGCACAAGGTGAACCCGATCCGGTTTGAGAACGCTGAGGCGAACTTGGAGATCTCAGCGGCCCTGTTTGACACCTTGGCCGCGACTTTGGTGACTTCCCGCTTGCAACGTGATCTGACCGATTCGACTACTCAGCGCAACATTGGCGTGGCGGTGGGCCATTCCTTGCTGGCTATCGACAATTTGCGCCGGGGCTTGGCCGGTCTAGACATCAACCCGGTGCCAATCGCGGCGGACCTGGTCGACAACCCGGAGGTTCTGGCGGAACCAATCCAGTCCGCCATGCGAGCGGCGGCTATCGCCGGAATCCCCGGAATGGACGACCCATATGAACGGCTCAAAGAACTGACTCGCGGCCGGCGGGTGACACTGGATGAGATTCACGAGTTCATCGCTGGCCTGGGCCTGCCTCCCGATGTGACATTACGCCTGCGCGAGCTCAGCCCAGCCAGTTACACAGGCCTGGCCGCCCGGCTAGTCGCGGATTACCTATAGAGACTAAGAGGAGAACCATCATGGCTACCGCTACCTATCGCGTGGAGGGAATGACCTGCGATCATTGCTCCAAGGCTGTCAAAGAAGAAATCGGCGCGTTGGCCGGCGTCAGCGCCGTCGAGGTCGGCCTAGTACCGGAAGGGACCTCAACCGTGACGGTCATCAGCGATCAGCCGCTTGACGCCGCCGTCGTCGCGGCAGCGATTGATGAGGCCGGCTACCAGCTCGCGCCATGACCGGCCCGGGGCGCCACCCGCGGCGGCGCCGCCCGCCAAGCCACTGAACCCGGATTATTGAGACGCGCCCACGTTTGGGTCCTGAGACGCTTCTAGCGGGGCTAGCTTTGATGGTTGAACCGTGAACACTATCCCAACCCCTAGGAGGGACCTATGGCCGAACCGTTGGTGGTTGTCGCCACCTTTATCCCGAGCGAAGGCATGCATGACTCAGTGCATGCCGTCATCAAGGCCGCCCAAACCGATGTCTACCAGGAGCCTGGCTGCCTGCTCTATTCGCTGCATGAGGCTCCAGACCGCTTTGTCTTAATCGA
Source organism: Bifidobacteriaceae bacterium (assembly GCA_031268215.1). Classification (GTDB taxonomy): domain Bacteria; phylum Actinomycetota; class Actinomycetes; order Actinomycetales; family WQXJ01; genus JAIRTF01. The sequence continues at coordinate 46,505 of JAIRXP010000105.1, forward strand.
AAAGTGGGCCTCCTTGGCGGATCTTGAAACCCACGGCGAGGGCGAGGCGCTTGGCAAATTGGCCAAAGCCCTTGACCCGCTGCTGGCCGAAGACATTCAGATCATCCGCCTCCAGCCAGTCAAGGATGATTCGGGTCATCCCGCTGGACAGGTCAAGGGCGCGGACGCCTAGCTGCCCCTGAGGCTCAGTTTGCCTTCCACGTTTCTTGTGGGGCTGTCTAGGTGGTGACTGGATGAGCCAAAATCCGTCCCGGCCGGGTTTGGCGCGCCCGAGCCTGGCACCGCCAAGAGAGCGCCGGCGCTGGCGAGCTGAAGTTGCCATAGTGCTGGGTTTGTCGCTTGGCCAGTCCGCTGTCTACGCCATGTTGAACTTGGCTGACCGGCTGACCCAGGCGGGTCCGTTGGACCAGCAGACCGCCGCCCTGAACACATCTGACTCGCCTAAGCCCTGGCTTGATCTGCTCTATCAGTTAGCAGGAATAGGCTTTGGCCTGGTCCCTGCCTTACTGGCCGTTTACCTTCTGGCCGTTGGGCCCGGGCTGAAGCCGGACGGTGGGTCCAGGCGCGGACTGGGACCCCGGCGCATTGGCCTGACCCTGGACCGGCCGTGGCGCGACTTAGCTTGGGGCGCGGGCCTGGCCGCGGGGATTGGGCTGCCGGGTATTGGCCTGTACCTATTGGGACGCGCGCTGGGCATCACGGTACATATTTCAACCGCTTCGCTGGGAGCGTTCTGGTGGACCATTCCGGTGCTGGTGGCAGCAGCCCTTCAGAACGGGCTGCTTGAAGAAGTGATCGCGGTCGGTTACCTAGGCGACCGCCTGACTCGATTGGGCTGGCGGCCGTGGGCGTGGATCGCCGCTTCGGCGCTTTTGCGCGGTTCTTACCATCTTTACCAAGGCTTTGGCCCATTCTTTGGCAACGTTGCCATGGGTCTGGTTTTCGCGTGGTTCTACAATCGGCAACGGCGGGTTATGCCGCTGGTTATAGCTCACACGTTGATCGACGTAGTAGCGTTCATCGGTCCCGGTTTGCTGCATCCGTCATGGCTGAGCTAAGCGAACTGGCGAAGCGTGTCGTAGGCTGGGCGGCGTGGCTGCGGCAGATATGGCTTCAAAGGCCAATCGCTCGTCCCGCCAGGATTTCGGGGGCGTCGAAGTTGTAGACGCTCCCGGCGGGCGCGTCCATCAGCCGCGCGATCTGCTGGGAGCGGTCTTTGTCTTCCTGGGCCTGGTCGGCATGGTTGCCTTAGCGATTCTGGCTCAAGGCACGGCCGCCGGCGTGACCGAGGACATCCGCACCCTTGCCCACCCCGTCGCCGCCATCCTGCAAGCGATCGGCAACGTCGCCATGAACTTGGCGACTATGCTCTTGCCCGCAATGGTGGTGATTTCCGCGTTGTTCCGGCGCCAGTTGATGCTGGCCTTACAAGGGGTAATAGGCGGTCTAGGCGGCCTGATTCTGGCCGAAACCGCCACCTGGGGTGTCAGTGTGGTCAGCTACGCACCTCTGACCGAAGGCATGTCGGTCGCCACCGGGGACGGCCCAGTCGTGGCCATAGCCCCGCTAGCCGCCCTGATGTCCGGCGTATTGACCGCCATGGGACCGCGGTCACGCCGGCCCATTATGGCCGTCTCCTGGAACGTCCTCTGGGTCGCCCTGGTGGCGTGGGTCTTGACCGGCGGGTCCACCTTGCCGGCCGCGATCATCACCGTCCTGATTGGTCGCCTGGCCGGGCTGGGCATCCGCTGGGGCATTGGCGTAACTACCGACCGCGCCACCGGCTCCGCACTGGTCGCCGGCATCCGTGGAGCTGGGATTGAGCCCACCCGGATAGTGCGGATCCACGGCATTTCTGATCCTGAAAGCCCCACCGGCCGGCTGGACGCCCGGACCGTTCAGGATTCCGTTGACCCTCCTTTAGCGTCCGATGCCGCCGCCTCACCTTCCGTATGTGAGCCGGCTCCGGCCAAGAGCGGCGATCAGCCCGCTGAAGACCCTGACGCCCAGGGCGCCGCCAAGAAAGACAGCTCGGAAAGCACGTCAGCTGGCGCGGCTGGCGCTGACAGCGCGGCCGACCCGGCCACACCAGGAACCACAGAACTGCCAACCCAAGACGAAGACAAACCGGCGCCCGAGCTGGAAGACGAGGCGACGGCATCGGCGGCCTTGACCGCGCAAAGCGATTCAACGTCACGGGCCCTGGAACGTCAAGGCGGCAACCGCGTCTACGCCGTCTACGGCGACGACGGCCAACGGTACGACGCGATAGTGCTCGATGGCGACCGCCAAGTCTTGGGCTTCCTGCAAGCAACCTGGCGGACACTGCGGCTACGCGGCATGGACCGGCGGTCTGTCCGGTCGCTCCGCCAGGCAGCCGAGCGCGCGGCCTTGCTCGCTTACGCCGCCGCCGCGGCCGGAGTCCGGACACCCGGGCTGCTGGGCGTAGGTGAAGCGGCGGATTCAATGATGCTGCTGCAAAACCACCCCGCCGGACTGCACGCTCTCGAAGACATGCGGGCTAGCGAGATTTCTGACACCGCCTTGATAGACGTTTGGCGCCAACTTGACCGAGCCCATCAAGCCGGGCTGGCACACCGCGATATAACCTCCAACTCGGTGCTGTTTGGGCCCGATTCTGGCGACGCCCAGCAAGTTTGGCTGATCGGCTGGGAGGACGGTGACGTAGCGTCCTCCGAATTGGCGCGGTCAATGGACCTGGCCCAAATGGTGGCCGTCTTGGCGCTGAAAGTCGGCCCCGAACGGGCGGTCGCGGCCGCGGCCGGCGTCATTCCGGCGTCAAGGCTCACCGCTGTCGCCGGTCTGCTCCAGCCCGTCGTGTTCCCGTCCTCCACCCGCGAGGCGGCCCGAGCCAATCGCGACACGATTGACGCCACCCGTCAAGAACTGTCTGATCTAACACCTACGGAAACCGCCGCTGTACCTTTCCAAATGGTCCGGTTCGGCTGGCGGACCGTCCTGATCGCGGCTATGACGCTGGTCGCGATTTGGGCCATTGTCACCAAATTCAACTTCAACCAAATGGTCGAGGCAATCAGTCACGCCAACATTTGGTGGATGGCACTGTCCTTCGGTTTCTCCATGGCCACCTATGTTGGTGCCGCCATGACACTGGTCGGCTTTCTGCCTACCCGCATTTCTTTCCGCAAAGCGGTGCTCAGCCAGGTGGCGAGTTCCTTCGCCGCCATCACCATGCCCGGGGGCGTTGGGCCCATCGCCATCAGCTTGCGGCTGCTCAACCGCCAAGGCATAAGAACGTCCCTGGCCGCCGCGACCGTCGCCCTAACCCAAGTAGCGCTGTTCGTTTCAACCATCATCCTGCTGCTAATAGTCACCCTGACCACCGGCCAAAGCGAGGCTCTTTCCGGCCTGCCAGTAACCACCATTGTGATCGTAGCTGGCGCGGTGGTGGCCCTCGGCTCGCTGTTGCTGATTCCCCGGCTCCGCAAGTGGCTGTGGGGCAAGGTTAGCCCAACTCTGGCCCAGGTCTGGCCGCGCCTAATCTGGGTTCTCAGCCGGCCCAAGCGCATGGCTTTCGCCATGTTGGGAACAGTGATCCAATTCGGTGGATTCGTGGCCGCCTTCTGGGCGTCCCTAGTTTCCTTCGGCCAGACCGATATCCCCCTGGGCGCAATCACCCTCGTCTACCTCATTGGCAACACCGCTGGTTCGGCCGCGCCCACCCCCGGCGGGCTGGGCGGAGTGGAAATCGCGCTAACTGCGGGCCTGCGGGCCGTCGGCGTGGCCACCGCCACCGCCGCGTCGGCGGCGGTCCTCTTCCGCGCCATCACCTATTGGGCCCGGGTTCCCTTGGGTTGGCTGGCTTTCCGCCATCTGCAGAAACACCAGGACCTATAGGCGCCGGTGACTGAAGGGATCAAAATGATTGGCATCACGATTTGGGACGGTCAGCGGCAAGCCGGGGCACTGACCCTGAGAATGGGTCTCTGCTTCGCTGTGCTTGCAGCCTGCGCCGGGTGTTCCGACGGTCAGTCAGGCTCCGCCAGCGGCGGCCAGGGATGCAGCGATGAGATTGCCGACATTGTTGCGGCCAGCGGCGAAACATTGGATGGGTCTTACTGCCAGCAGGAAAGCCTGATCCTGAAGCGATGCTAACGACCCTGGCCGGTCAGATTGACCTGGACGCGGTGGCGTATGTGCCAATTGGGACTCGCAGAGACATCAAATTCACGCGGCCCCAAACTGACGTGACGATTGACGACACGCCAATCACCGTGGCCGGCGAAGTCCGTTGGAACGGCTGGCAATCAGTTCCCTCCAAGGCCAGCGGCGGTTCAGTGCGCTTCGAATTGCCGCAGAATTGGGCTACCGGCGCCTCGTCAGATTCTGTGGATCATGTGGCTGGTTCGTCGGTTCGCGATTTCGTCGTGAAGGCCGCATGTGATGGCGACGAGCGCCAATACGCATTCGGCCTGCGAACCGATCCGGCCGGCGCCCGCTGAAAACTCTCCTGATGACGACCGGACGACGGTCCAGGACGGAGCATTCCTGGTCAAGAACCAAGATGTGAACACCTGCATGGCGGCATTACGCCCAAGGCTGCTGCGCTACTCCGGCAACTCCAGGAAGGCCTTCGACTTATCTGGGTTTCACCAATTTCGGTGCGGAGTGTCGCCATCGTGATGAACATTGCCAGTGGGTGCGACTTCCCTTTCTGGGAGCCGCCGCGTTCCGTCGTGTAGTAAGCTTCCGCTCGCCCTGTGCCGGCCCCGCGGGCGGCGCTGTCTCACCAGACCGCCCCGGAAGCGTATGAGCTTTCAGATGTCAACCCGGACAAGATTCATGTGACTATCCCGGTCAGGGAGCAGAAGCTGCGCCGGCGGGACACCCCGCCCGCGCCGGTGGTCCATTACCAGAACTTGGCGGACGGTCAGATCGGGTGGTGGGAGGGGATCCCGGCGGTAGTTGCAGCATTGCAGCGCCCGACGGGGGACGATGCCGTACCGTTGTTCCTGGTCAAGGGTGGGGTCTGCATGGAGTTGCGGTTCGGTTTGGAGGCCAGGGACCGCCACAAACATAGGCAGTGGTCATGCACCCCGCCGCGGCGAATGTAGACTCCGTCGCCGGTGTAGTACGTGTACCCCGAGGCGTCGGCTTGGGGGACGTTGGGGCTGGCCACTTGGCCAACCAGCGCGACGGCGGTGAGCGCCATCGCAGAAAAGAACATTGTTGCGATCCGTTTGACCTTAGTCATTGCGGGCTTCCTCTCTCGATTTGGACTGAACCGGACGGTATTGGGCGGTTCTAAGGTAGAAGTTATATCCACGGTCCGCCCGAGGGGGGACTTATGTCCCATAAGGACGACGGGTGTGGGCCGACTTGACGCTCCGGTTTATTCACCCGCGCATGGGGAAGCAAGACACGAAGTAGCGGGGCCAAGCTGTCTTAGGCGGCGCCAATTCCGCCACCGCAGTCCCGGCCTGATGCTCATCCCCGCCGATGGCAGGTAGCCCATGCCGAACCCGGCGCCATGAGCCAGCGGATGCGCGCCGGGCCGCTGGGGCCCAGGGCCCATTAGACCTCTCGCCGCCACGCGGTCAAGCGGACTAGGGGAAGATACTCAGAGGTTTTTCCACAGTCTGTGGATTTCCTCTTGACCCGGCCCGGGGCGCCCCAAAATTCCCCCAATCGGGACATTTGTGATGGTGGGGGCCCGGGCGCTTGAGGCGTATCCACAGCGGATTGCCGCCAGTCCACAGGCAGTCCGCCATCGTCCACACCCAATCCCCAGCTTGTCCCCATAAAATGCTCCTGACCTGCGGTAACGGTTTGTCCAGAAGCAGTTTGGGGCATAGACTGATCCCGCCGACCGGCCACACCGCAAACACTGTCAGACCCCCTCGATACCCTCAAGGGATGACAGCGAATGACTGGCGGGAAGACGCTGGATCCGTCCCCGCCGTTGGCCCAAGGAGTGCCGCTGGGACCCAGCGGCATGCCCTAGCTGGCCGTGGGACCAACCACCTGGTTCACCGGCGGGCTTTCGCCCAACCGGGCGGGATAACTGAAGTTTTGCGAACCGGCAACCTAGGAAGGCGGAGACCACGTTGTCTGTGACTGAGTTTGACGCCGGGGCGGCCGCTCCGGCGCAGTTCGACCGGTTGCCACCGCAAGACATCCAAGCCGAACAATCGGCGCTCGGCGCCATGCTGCTGTCGAAGGACGCCATCGCAGATGTGGTCGCAGTCCTCAGACATGACGACTTCTACCGCCCGCAACACGAGATGATCTTTGAGGCAATCACCCAGATCTACTCACGGGGAGAGCCAGTCGACGCGGTCACGGTAGCGGCGGAACTGACCCGCCGCGGCGAAATGGGACGGATTGGTGGCGCCCAGTACCTCGCCACCTTGATGGCGCTAGTGCCAACCGCCGCCAACGCCGGTTATTACGGGCAGATAGTCCGCGACCGGGCTGTGCTGCGCAGGCTGGTGGACGCCGGCACCCGCATCACACAACTCGGGTACAGCAATGATGGTCAGGGCATTGATGATCTAGTCAATTCGGCCCAGGCCGAGGTCTACGCCGTGACCGAACGAGGCGCGACAGAGGACTACGCCCACATCAAAGACATCATCGACCCGGTTGTCCAAGAAATCGAAGACATGTCCGCCACACCCAACCATGTCACCGGCATACCGACCGGCTTCCACGACTTGGACTCCCTTACAGGTGGCCTGCATAGTGGCCAAATGGTGATCGTGGCCGCCCGGCCTGGCAAGGGCAAGTCAACCCTGGGCCTGGACTTCGCCCGGTCAGCTTCTGTCCGCAACGGCATGGCCTCGGTTCTGTTCTCGCTGGAAATGTCCCGCGAAGAGATCACCCAACGCCTGCTCAGCGCCGAATCCGGAGTCATGCTGAACCACCTGCGGTCTGGGTCCGTACAGGTAGACTCCTGGAAGCGCATCTCAGCTCGGATCGGCAAGATCAAGGAAGCGCCGCTGTTCATAGATGATTCGCCGAACATGTCCCTGATGGAGATCCGGGCAAAATGCCGCAGGCTCAAACAGCGCAGCAACCTCCAGCTAGTGATCATTGACTACCTCCAGTTGATGAGTTCAGGCCGGCGGGTCGAATCACGTCAGCAGGAAGTCTCGGAGTTCTCCCGAGCCCTGAAGCTACTGGCCAAGGAGTTGAGCGTGCCCGTAGTGGCGATCGCGCAGCTAAACCGTTCAGCTGAATCACGCGAAAACAAGCGCCCCGAACTCTCCGATCTTCGTGAATCCGGCTCACTGGAACAAGATGCCGACGTAGTCATCTTGATTAGCCGTCAAGACTCCCAGCAAGACGCCGCCGCCAAGGGCGAGGCGACCCTGATCCTGGCCAAGCACCGCAACGGTCCAACCGGTGAAATCAAGGTGGCCTTCCAAGGCCACCTTTCGCGGTTCGCCAACATGGCAGAAGGGTTCTGAATCAGAGACCACCGACTGGGAGGTAATACTCCAGGAAACGCAATGAATCATCGAACACATCATCAACGTAGGCGTCGGCGTGACGGGAGCCCTCAAACAGCACTGTCCGGACGGGCACGCCAGCCCGCATTAGAGCCGTGGCAGCGATCAGCATCTCCTCCGGTGGGACCAGTTCATTAAGTGAGTTCACAAAGAACATGGGGCCCGCCGCGGATGTGACCCGGCTGACCGGGGTAGCCACATCCAAGCCCGCCAAGCTCGGGCCCAGAAGGTTGAACAACAGCCACTTGTAGTAGCCCGGATCGGCACCACCCTGATCAATCTGGGCACCCGGCAGCGAATCGTCCATGACAACCTTGTGCGGGATGGCGTCCCCGTGGCGGGCCAGAAACCCGGCCAGATCAAGCAGACCAGACCAGGAGATCCCCGGCAAGCCCAGCGAAATCGCCAGCTCAAAAGCCAGATTCCCGCCCGATGAACCCCCAAGGGCGGCGACCCGCTGACGGTCGAACGCCAAGGCCGGATTCGTCCGCAGCCACTCCACCACCGCCAGCAGGTCATCGACCTGAGCGGGGAAGAGATTGGTGCCGGAACCCCCATCCGCGAAACGGTAGTTGGGTGCGGCAACCAGGTAGCCGGCATCGGACAAGCGCGTGGCCAAAGAGACCTGCTTGGACTTGTCGCCCTGGAACCAACCGCCGCCATGAATCGCGATCACCAGAGCATTGTTGGGAGTAGCTGGGTGGTAGAGGTCAAGGCGGTGGCGGGGATCCGGACCGTAGACCAGATCGTGATCAACCGGGACGTTGATTGTGGCTTGAGTCATGCCGACCAGGGTGACATGGCTGCGCCCGCGGCATTCCCGGGAGCACGAATCGTCTCGCGGCACGGCCCCCAGCACCGGCGGTTAATGGCAGGCTAGAGGACATGTCCGCTCAGCTACCGTTGCGTTCTCATCTCGCGATTACCGCTGGACGCACGGCGGCGGCCGTCTCACGGGCGGTTGGCCGGGGGCGGGGGCAAGTGATTGGCGGCCGGGTGATGCTCAAGATTGACCCCTCGCTGCTCCGCCGCCTGGCCGCGCCAATGCGGGTCACCGCGGTCAGCGCCACCAACGGGAAATCCACCACTACCCGGATGATTGCCGAAGCCCTCCGCACAGCCGGATCCGTAGCCCACAATTCGACCGGCGCCAACATGGCCGCCGGGGTGGCCACAGCCCTAGCCACAAACCGCCGAGCCGCCTTCGCCGCCATCGAAGTGGATGAAGCCCATTTGCCCGCCGTGGCCCAATCCACGGGCGCGTCACAGTTGGTGCTGATGAACCTAAGCCGGGACCAACTCGACCGGGGCAGCGAGGTCCGGATGCTCGCCGAACGCTGGCATTCCATGGCCGCAGCCTTGGGGCCGGATGTGGAAGTGATCGCCAACGCCGATGACCCCATGGTCGCCTGGGCCGCCAGCGCCGCACCCAACGTCACCTGGGTGGGCTGCGGCCAGTGGTGGACCGAAGATTCCGCCCTCTGCCCCAGTTGCGGCGCATCCCTGACCCGCACCGCCGCCAATTGGGCGTGCCAACGTTGCGGCCTATCCCGACCGGAAACGGCTTGGTTCATATTGCCCGATGCCGCCCAGATCGTCACCCCCTCAGGTACCGTTCGCCCGCAGTTGGCTTTGCCGGGCCGGTTCAATGTTGCCAATGCCGCCATCGCGCTGGCGGCCGTGACGGCCCGCGGGGTTGGGACCGATTCGGCCCTGGACGCCTTTGGGCGGGTCAACGACGTAGACGGGCGCTACGTCAGGGCCAGCGTAGAAGGCCATGAGGCCCGTTTGCTGCTGGGGAAGAACCCGGCCAGTTGGACCGAAATGATGCAGTTGGTGGCCGGTTCGCCTGCCCTGCTGGTAACCGTGTTGAACGCGCGGGGGGCTGATGGCCGCGACCCGTCCTGGATCTGGGACGTGCCATTCGAGGACTGGGCCGGGCGGCCCTGCTGGGTGGCCGGCGAACGGCGCTTTGATCTGGCGGTCCGGCTTGACACCGCCGGCCTTGAGGTCTTGGGCGTTAGCTTGGACCCGTTAGCGGCCACCGCTGAGGCGGCGCCGGGCCAGGGCCTGGACATAGTTGCTAACTACACGGCGTTCCAAGAGCTGAGGGGACAAGTGGTCAAATGACCGTTCTTAGCGGTACCAGTGATGGTGGTAGCAATGGCGGCGCGGTAACGATCGTGCATCTGTACCCCACTTTGATGGGTACCTATGGTGACGGCGGCAACATCCGGATCCTGGTCCGGCGCTTAGCGGCGCGCCGGATGAATGCCCATTTGATCACGGTTGGGCCAGGTGAACCGGTGCCAGATAGTGCGGACCTTTATGTGTTGGGCGGTGGCGAGGACCGCTCACAGGTCGCCGCCAGCCGGGAGCTGCGCAATTCCGGCGCGCTAAACCGCGCCGCCGCACGTGGCGCTACCGTCTTCGCGGTCTGCGCTGGGCTGCAAGTCTTGGGACACGATTTCGAGGTCTCCGGCGGTGAAACCGAACCCGGCCTGGGCCTGCTTGACGCCACGACGCGGCGGCGCTCCCGCCACGCCCAGGGCGGCGCGCCGCCCGCCAATGCCCGCAACCGCAAGGACAGCGTCTGGCCCCGGGCCGTTGGCGAGGTGTTGGCTGAGCCTCTGGATGGATCACCGCTCTTGACCGGATATGAGAACCACGGCGGTGGCACAGTTCTGGGGCCGGCCGCGGCGCCCCTGGCGCGCGTGATCTCGGGGATCGGCAACGGCAGCGGCAGCGCCGCCGGGGATGGGCACGAAGGTGCTGTTCAGGGACGGATTCTGGCAACTTATTTGCACGGCCCGGTATTGGCCCGCAATCCAGCTTTGGCGGACCGGCTGTTGGAACTCGCCACCGGTTCAGAGTTGGCGCCGCTGGAGGTGGCCTACGTGGATCAACTCCGGGCTGAACGTGAGCACTACGTCAAGACCGGAAAGCTCTCCGCCGAATCGGTCCACACCCGGCGCTGACAGCGGCAAACAGGCGCTGTCGTAGCGCGTTCACCACTCGTCAATCACAATCGAGATCGCTAAGCCGTTCCCGTAGGCACGCTCTTCGCCTTGTTCCCGATTACCGCCGACTCTGACGCTGACCCTAAAACCGTCCACATAGCCCGACACCCAACAATAGTATTTCCAGCCGTAGTCATTCTCACCGGCCAGACAGTCCGCCCGTCCCACACTCCAATCCAATCCAGGCAGCAACGCCTCCAACTGGTCAACCGACCTGACCGGAGAATCGGAATCATAACCGATAGTCATCTGCGGGCAACGGAAATCCCCACACCCAGAGGCTTATGCAAAACTCGACTTATAAGCGCGTCGCGGCGCGTCGCCAACAATAGGACAGCCCATTCCGGGATAATAGAAAGTGATAAACATCCGAACTCCCGGAACAGGCTGCCGCATTGTATTATACAACCGGATTCACTAAGACCCAAATCCTCGACTAGCCTCACGTAAAAGGTCCGGGAACGGGTGTGCTTGCCTCACGTAATAATGTCCGCGTGGTGCGGCGCGGCTGACACGCTAGTCGGCGCCGGTTCCGGTTCGCTCGGTTGTATG
>JAIRXP010000048.1 GCA_031268215.1 Bifidobacteriaceae bacterium
CAGAACACGCCGTCGAACCGGGATTCGGCCCAGACAGCCCCGAGGGCCCCCGGGCCGGGCGCGACGGCCTAGCCTTCTTCACCTCAGTGATCGCCCACTTCGCGGGCCTACCAGCTTAGGTGAACGCTCGCTAGTTCGTCGCGAGGGTCCACTGTGCGTAGTAAGTGACGTTGGCCCCAACCACTGCCGCGATCATGACCCGTTCCCCGCCACTAGCAGCCGTGTACCAGCCCTTGAGAACGTAACCCGGCCGGGTAATCTGCGGGAACGGCCCAACCTGGGCACCAGCATTCACCGTCCTAGTCGAACTCCCCACCAAGATCCCGCCCTGCGGATTGAACGTCACCGTATAACTGGCAGCACCAAGCTTGTTCCACTGTGCGTAATAGGTGACATCCCCGTTCACCACCGTCGAAGCCTGAACCTGGGTCCCACCAGTCGCCGCCGTAAACCAACCCTTCAGCGTGTAACCAGAACGCGTCGGGGCCGGCAACGACCCGACCCGCGCACCAGCCTCCACAACCCTCGACCCAGTAGAGACGCCACCACTAGAGTTGAACGTCACCCTATATGTAGCGGGCGCAGCTTCAGCATCCCACTGCGCGTAATAGGTGACGTTGGCGCTAACCACAGTCGAGGCCTGGACTTGCGTCCCACCAGTCGCCGCCGTAAACCAACCCTTCAACGTGTAACCAGAACGCGTCGGGGCCGGTAACGACCCAACCTGGCCACCAGCATTCACCGTCCTCGATGCCACAGCCGCACCACCATTCGCATCGAACGCCACCGTATAAGTAGCAGGCGCCACCGGATCCCACTGCGCGTAATAGGTGACGTTGGCGCTAACCACCGTCGAAGCCTGAACCTGCGTCCCGCCAGTCGCCGCTGTAAACCAGCCCTTGAGGACGTAACCCGGCCGAGTAATCTGCGGGAACGACCCAACCTGGGCACCAGCATTCACCGTCCTAGTCGAACTCCCCACCAAGATCCCGCTCTGCGGATTGAACGTCACCGTATAAGTAGCAGGCGCGGCCTGATCCCACTGCGCGTAATAAGTGACATCCCCGTTCACCACAGTCGAAGCCTGAACCTGCGTCCCACCAGTCGCCGCCGTAAACCAACCCTTCAACGTGTAACCAGAACGCGTCGGAGCCGGTAACGACCCAACCTGCGCACCAGCATTCACCGTCCTCGACCCAGTAGAGGCGCCGCCGTTAGAATCGAACGCCACCGTATAAGTAGCAGGCGCGGCCGGATCCCACTGCGCGTAATAGGTGACATCCTCATTCACCACCGTCGAAGCCTCGACCTGTGTCCCGCCGGTCGCCGCCGTAAACCAACCCTTCAACGTGTAACCGGGACGGACCGGGACTGGCAGCGAAGCCTGCGTACCAGCATTCACCGCCCAGACCAAATTCCCTAGCAAATAACCGCCCTGCGGATCGACCGTGACCAGACAGACATTCGGAAGCCGGTCCCATTGCGCGTAATAGGTGATGTCCCCAGGCACCACCGTCGAAGCCCCGACCTGCGTCCCACCTGCCGCCGCCGTAAACCAGCCCTTCAACGTGTAACCAGAACGCGTCGGGGCCGGTAATAACCCAACCTGCGCCCCAACTTTCACCGTCTTGGACAGCACGGCCGCACCACCATTCGAATCGAACGTCACCGCATAGGTCGTAGGAACGTCAGGCGGCGCCTGAGTCAACGGAACCGTCACCTCTTTTGTGCCGGCCCGGAAGATCGCCGTGCCACTTCGCGTGCTCGAACCCGTATTCGCCCCGAAATCCATAGTGTATAGATAGTTCGGGTAAGCGCCGCCGCTGCCTGCTCCAGATCCGTGGCTGAAGCCAGTGAAACTCAGTCTCCATCCTGGAACATTGGTCTTGATAGCAAAAGTGATCTGGCCTGTGTCCGTAGGAATTACACCGGGATTTGGCGAGACCTCAAGGATCACATTATTGGCCGGACCCGCCTGCTGGACTGCCTTGACGGTTCTGGTCATTCCCCCTGCGGTGATGGTAATTTCTGCCGAACGGGACTGCCCCTCATTGACGTCTGCCGAGACATAGTACTTGGTCTTGTCGGCCTCATCATCCCGCACGTACAGCCACGTAGCATTATCCGAGATTCCCACCCGTGGTCCATCTGTCTTAATCGTGATCACCTGCGGCGATCCCTCAGCCGGAACGGCGACCTCTGACTGGCTCACGTCGAGGTAACTGCCAGCTTCCTCGGCCTGACTGACTTCGATAGTCTTTGAAATGCCCCCCGAAATCACTTCTACGGTCGCGCTGCGGGCTGGCCCGTAGTTGTTGTCAATCCACAGATAGAGCGGCACGGCTCCGGCTGTACCAGTGATCTCCTGCGCGATGGGCGGTCCCCCCAGGATCACGCCAGCCGCAAGACTGAGGTTCATCCACGAGGCGGCGGTCCTGGCGGTCCAGTCCCCGGCTGAATTCACGGTCACTGAGGGCTTGGACTCGGCCGTTCCAGCTGCGACTGTGTACCGACTCAAGTGCAACGGCTGACCCGGCTGGCTGATCGTGACGGTGCGTTTCTCGTAACCGGCCGTCACTGTCACGACCGCCCCGCGGGGACCAGCAGTATTCGCCGAGGCCGTTATCTGCAAGACATTCCCGTTCTTGGCCACCGTGGCCCAGGTTTGGTTCGACGTTGCCGTCCAATTCTCTGAGTTGGTGTTCAGGTTAACCACGGCCGGCTCTGAAGTGCCGTTGAGAGGGAGTGTCACACTCACCGGGGAAGGCGCCACCGTCACACCGCCAACGTTCTTTACGCTCGCCACAGGGGCGGACGTCCCGCCAATGTAGGCGACGGCTCCTGCGGCCGTGCGGGTATAGACGTAAATCGGCAGAGAGCCGCGTTCATCCGTGGTGAATGTCAGCGTGAACCCATGACTCGCTCCGGCCCCAGGCACTTGGACCTGTGGGCTCGGCCGATTGGCCGGCACCGCGGTCTGGCAGTTCGCGCCACCGGCTGACAGGGGCGCCCCAAGACACACATCAACAGCGCCAGACCCAGACAAATCACTTGGGTCACGAGCCCAGCCAGTCACAGTAACCGCGCCATGGCCGCCCCGAACAGCCTCAACAGCTCCCAGATCAGCGAGGGCCGCGACGCTGGAAGAGGTCACCACTTCGAGGTTGTTCGCTGTTAATCCGTGGGCCAGCGGACTAAATCCTCCAGCGGTGTCCTCCAGCACGCCGGCGGCGGAAGCTGACCCATCAGGATTGACGACATACACCGGTCCACCCGAATCCCCGCCCATGAACGTGTCAAACAACCGGGCGCCCGACTCGCCGAGGATTTCCCCAACGGTGATGGGTTGGCCTGACGGGGCAATCCGTTCAGAAAGATGCGCTGTGCCGCAGGTCTCCTTCTTTGATGTGCGTCCCCGCGCACAAACCCGGTCACCCTCCTGTAGCTCAGCCAGACCAGTCACCGCCCGGACCACGCCGTCAGCCCAGACGCTCGGCTGAAGATAGCGTCCGTTCGGGAACTTCATCCCCGCGATCTGGTAGGAGCCGCCGTTGAACTCAACCCGGCCGCTGCCACCAGGCCAGCTACCGGTCCCGCCAACGGTTCCATTCCCAAAGCAATGGCCAGCAGTCAGCAGATAATACTCACCAGAGGACTTGTCCTTGACAGTGAATCCCTGGGTGCAGCCAACCATCCCTAGCTGCTTGCCGGCCCGGGGCGGGAAACCCGCCTCCTTCTCGGATGCCGCCACCGTCGCGGTAGACGGGGCACCCAGCGACCAATACGGCTGGTTATCAGGGCCGTAGATGGCCACTTCGCCATCATCCAAGACTTGCAGCCGGGCCGCCGGGCGGCCAGCCGTCCCAGAACTCCACAACGCGGTGGTGCCGTCATAGATCACGAAGTTGCCGTCTTTCTGCAGCAACGCGCGCGTCGCTCCCTTTGTCGACAACCTCAGTATGACCTCCGACCCGTCCTTTTGGACCATGTCACCGTCGGTTTGCCACACCAGAGTGAACCGGCCGTTCGGCGAGGTCAGCACTTGGCCGGCCGTGAAGTCAGTACCGGCAGCGATCTGGTCAGTGACCACCGGCGCGGCGGGCACTGGCGGTGCTCCGGGCGGAGCCGCCAAGGCCACCGGCGCGCTGAGGGTGGCGCCTAGGGCAACAGACGTGAGTAGGGTCAAGAAAAAAGTTAGGGCGTGACGGGTACGCTTCATCGGGCGAAATGCCTTTCCGCGGGGGCGGTGTTACTACTCGGACGACATTCATGAAACCATGAAACCCACGGCCCGGCGCCCCTGCGATAGCGACTTCTTTTGTGAAATTTGTGTGAAGCCCGATGCGAAATCCCTTCCGATCAGGTAGCAAAGGGCCGCCACCAGGGCATTCGCTGACTAGCCCTCCGCGGCGCGGCGGGCTATGTCGGTCCGGTAATGCGACCCGTCTAGGCGGATGGTCCGCGCCCCGGCGTAAGCCCGGCCGCGGGCCGCCGCCAATGTGGGCCCCGTACCAACAACGGACAAGACGCGTCCCCCGGCCGAGACGAGCCTGGACGAACTGTCCAAGCGGGTGCCCGCCTGAAGCACATGAACTCCCGGAATCGCTTCGGCTTCTTCGATACCAGCGATGACTCCACCGGTGACCGGGGGACCAGGGTAGTTCTCCGCGGCGATAACCACCGTCACCGCGGCGTCCGCGCTCCAGACCAGAGGCTCAGCGCGGTCCAGGGTGCCCGTGGCCGCCGCGAACAACAGACCAGACAGAGGGGTGGCCAAACGGGCCAGAACCACCTGAGTTTCCGGATCACCAAACCGGGCATTGAACTCAATCACCTTCAGTCCCTCGCTGGTCAACGCCAGACCGCAGTACAGCAGCCCCTGGAATGGTGTGCCGCGCCGGGACATTTCCGCGACCACGGGACGGGCGACTTGGCTCAGGGTTTGAGCGGTCAGGTCCGCAGGCGCCCAGGGCAGCGGCGAATACGCACCCATGCCGCCGGTGTTGGGTCCTTCATCATTGTCAAGGGCCCGTTTGAAGTCCTGCGCCGGAGCCAGCGGCACAACCGTGCGACCATCGGTGACGCAGAACAAGGAGATCTCCGGCCCGTCAAGATACTCCTCAACGACAACTGGCGCCCCAGCGCCGAAGCAAAGCTCGGCGTGGTCCAGGGCAGCCTCCCGCGAATCAGTTACGACCACGCCCTTGCCTGCCGCCAGCCCATCATTCTTGACCACGTAAGGCGCACCGAACCGATCCAAGGCGGCCGCCGCCTCGGAACGCGTGGTGGCCACCGCAGCGCCGGCGGTTGGCACTCCGCTGGCCCGCATGATGTCCTTGGCGAAGGCCTTAGATCCCTCCAATTTGGCGGCATCGGCTCCCGGCCCAAAACACGGCACTCCGGCCGCCCGCAAGGCGTCCGCCACACCGGCGATCAGCGGCGCCTCAGGCCCTATCACCACCAGGTCCGCGGCCAGCCGCTGAGCTGCCGCCGTTACATCCGCGCCCGAGTTCAAGTCCACCTGGAGCTGCCTGGCCAGGCCACCCATGCCCGGGTTTCCCGGCGCCGCGTAAAGCTGGTGACCGCCCTCCTGAGCCAACGACCGGACGATGCCGTGTTCCCGGGCTCCGGAGCCCAACACAAGGATGTTCACGGCCGTTAAGCGTAACTGCCGCGCCACGCGCAAAGCAGCATGTTTGGCAGCGCCTGTGCCATCCCCTAGGATGGGACGAACGTCCACCCCAAAGAACGGCCTTACCCGGGCCTTCAAGCCGGGTCAACGCAGACCTGACATGATGTGAGGAGTAACGCAACATGATTGCTGAAACCATCGCTCATCTTCCGCTATACCCCGTAATTCAGCCGCTGGCGTCCGCCAGCACCGAAGTCAGCTTCGGTAATGATTCGCTGATAATCGCGGGTGTCGTGGCCGTGATCGCGATTGGGGCGCTGGCGCTAGCCGCCGCCCTGCGCGCGAACGTCCTGGCGAACGACGAGGGCTCTGACAAGATGAAGGAGATCGCGGCCGCTGTCCAACAGGGCGCCACCGCCTACTTGAGACGTCAGTTCAAGACGCTAGGCGGATTCGTCATAGTGGTGATGCTGCTGCTGATCCTGCTGCCTGGCACGCCAGCGGTACGAACCGGGCGGGCGGTTTCCTTCCTCATTGGGGCGGCCTTCTCGGCCGCCATAGGCTACCTAGGTATGTGGCTGGCGACGCGGGCGAACCTGCGCGTGGCGGCCGCCGCGGCGGCCGGTGAGGGTGGCCGTGAAAAGGGCGCCCAGATCGCGTTCCGGACCGGCGGCGTGGTCGGTATGGCCACCGTTGGCCTGGGCCTGCTGGGTGCGGCCGGAGTGGTAATCATCTTCCGTTCGGACGCACCCTCGGTTCTGGAAGGCTTCGGGTTTGGCGCCGCCCTGCTGGCTATGTTCATGCGGGTTGGCGGCGGCATCTTCACCAAGGCCGCTGACGTAGGCGCGGATCTGGTTGGCAAAGTCGAGCAGGGCATCCCCGAGGATGACCCCCGCAACGCCGCCACCATCGCTGACAACGTTGGCGACAACGTTGGGGACTGCGCCGGCATGGCGGCCGATTTGTTTGAGTCCTACGCGGTCACCCTGGTCGCTTCGCTGATCCTGGGCAAGGCGGCGTTCGGGGAATACGGGCTAGTGTTCCCGCTGATCGTGCCGGCTATCGGGGCTGTCACGGCCGCCATCGGCGTCTTCATAACCCGCGTCCGCAAGGACGAACCCGGCCTGCGCGCCATTTATCGCGGCTTTTACGCTTCAGCCGTCATAGCGGCCGTCCTGACGGCCGTCGCGGCGTTCGTCTACTTGCCGGACAACTACGCCGCCTTTGGGAACAAAGCCCTGGACTCCCTGGGCGACGCCGACCCGCGCTGGTCCGTGATTGGCGCCGTCATAATCGGGATCATTCTGGCCGGGCTGATCCTGTGGATCACCGGTTATTTCACCGGCACGGAGAGCCGTCCCACCCGCCATGTCGCCAAGACCACCACGACCGGCGCCGCCACCGTGGTGCTGTCCGGGATAGGCGTTGGCCTGGAGTCCGCCGTGTACACCGCTGGCACCATAGCCGCCGCGCTGTGCGGCCTGTTCCTGCTGTCCGGCGGCAATATGACAATCGCGTTGTTCCTGGTCGCCTTGGCCGGCTGCGGGCTGCTCACCACCGTTGGGGTGATCGTGGCCATGGACACCTTTGGTCCGGTCTCTGATAACGCCCAAGGGATCGCGGAGATGTCCGGCGAGGTCTCCGGCGAAGCGGCCAAGGCCCTGACTGATCTAGACGCGGTAGGTAACACCACCAAGGCCATCACCAAGGGGATCGCTATAGCCACGGCTGTCCTGGCGGCCACCGCCTTGTTTGGTTCCTACAACGATGCCGTCCAAACCGCCATATCTGATCTGGGCAGCCGGCTCACTAGCGGCGGCTTCCTCGACTCCATGGGTGAATACGAGATCATTCAGCCCGTCACGCTAGTCGGCGTGATCCTGGGCGCAGCCGTCGTGTTCCTTTTCTCTGGTTTGGCGATCGATGCCGTCACCCGGGCCGCCAGCGCCATAGTCCTGGTGGTGCGCCGCCAGTTCCGTAACGAGCCACGCATCATGACTGGCGAAGTCAAGCCAGACTATTCGGAGGTCGTGGACATCTGCACGCGGGATTCCTTGCGTGAGTTGGTGGCCCCAGGCCTGCTGGCGGCCTTCGCACCAGTGGCAGTGGGCCTGGGCTTAGGGGTTGGTCCGCTGGCAGGGTTCTTGGGTGGGGCCATCACAACCGGTTTGCTGATGGCGGTATTCTTGGCCAACTCTGGTGGCGCCTGGGATAACGCTAAGAAGCTAGTCGAAGATGGTCTCTACGGCGGCAAGAACTCGGATTCGCACGCTGCGGCCGTGATCGGTGACACCGTTGGCGATCCTTTCAAGGACACCGCCGGCCCGGCCATCAACCCTCTCATCAAGGTCATGAACCTGGTGAGCGTGCTGATCGCACCGCTGGTGGTGAACATGTCCCTGGATGAGGGCGCCAACCAGGTCCTGCGGATCGCTTGCGCCACGGCAGCCGGCCTGATCGCCATCGCGCCAGTCGTCTATTCACGGCTGCGGGCCAGCCGGATCGACAAGCTGAGCGGCCGTGACGACTTGGAAAAGGCCCTGGCCTAGTTTGAACTGAGCGGGGCTGAGCCAGCCCCGCAGAACGCTAACCGTCGGTCAAGCGGCCTCCGGGCCGGGCACGTCGCCCACAGCGGTGGGCACTGACGCGGTAATGACCGAGCCATCGGCCCTGACCGCACCGGTAATGTCACGCGCGGTGGGAGCACCCAAGAGGCGCGGCCCTTGATCCGCCAGCGGCACCACCGACGGCCCGGCGGCCGTCACAGCAATCTCCCGCTCGCCTACCCAGACCACGGTATCTGGCCCATCCACCAGCGTGAACTCAATCTCCTCCTGAGTTAGGTGAACGGAAATCCGAGCCCCTGAGAACGCTAACTGGAAGGTGATCCCCTCCCACAACTCCGGCAGCCGGGGATGGAAAGACAGCCGGCCTTCGTAGTCGCGCAGGCCGCAAAAACCGAAGACCACCGAAGACCAGACTCCACCAGCGGAAGCCACATGCACACCGTCGATCGCGTTGCCATGCAAATTGGACAGGTCCACGTAAAGCGCCGCGAAGAAGTACTTCTGGGCCAGCTCCTGGTAGCCGACCTCGGCCGCCATGATGGCTTGGGCAACCGCACTGAGTGACGAATCGCCGGTGGTCAGTGGGTCGTAGTAGTCGAAATCGGCCAGTTTCTCCTCCGCGGTGAAATCTCTGGCACACAAGAACTGCGCCAGCACCACGTCGGTCTGCTTGAGGACCTGGAAACGGTAGATCACCAGCGGGTGATAGTGCAACAGGAGCGGCCGCTTGGAAGCGGGAGTTGAATCTAGATCCCAGATTTCCTTCTGCAAGAATTGATCATCCTGCGGGTGAATCCCCAGTGACGGGTCATAAGGGATGTGCATGGCATCCGCGGCCTCCACCCACCCGGCCGTCTCATCCGGCTTGAGGCCCAACCGCGACACGGCCTTCGAGTAGGCCAAGGGGTTATTGGCCTCCAACAGCCGTACGGCCCGGGCGGCGGCCCTGAGGTTGAACCGTGCCATGACGTTAGTGAAGAGGTTGTCATTGACCACAGTGGTGTATTCATCCGGGCCAGTGACACCGTGGATGTAGAACTCAACCGGTGCCCCCTTTCCGGCCTCACGCATGAACCCCAGGCCGCGCCACATGCGGGCGGTTTCGACCAGGATGTCAATGGCCTCGCGTTCCAAGAATCCGAAATCGTGAGTGGCCCGCAGATACTGAGTCAAGGCATAAGCGATGTCTGCGTCAATGTGATACTGGGCAGTCCCGGCCGCATAGAAGGCGGAAGCTTCTTCCCCGCTGATAGTCCGCCATGGGTAGAGCGCCCCTACTTCTGACAGGTCGAGCGCACGGCGGCGGGCGGCATCGAGCATGGTGTAGCGGAACCTCAACGCGTTGCGGGCCCAACTGGGGGTGGTGTAAGTCAAGAACGGCAGAACATAGATTTCGGAGTCCCAGAAGTAATGACCCGAATAGCCTGAACCAGTCACGCCCTTGGCGGGAATCCCTACCCCTTCCGCCCGCGCTGCCGCCTGCAGGACCTGAAACAGATTCCAGCGCACAGCCTGTTGGGTCGCTCCTTGGCCATGAATTACCACGTCTGAGCGCTCCCAGAACTCATCCATGAACTGCCGTTGATCTTCCGCCAGGCCGTTGACGCCCCGCTCCGCCGCACGAGCCAAGGTCAGACGGCAGCGGTCCCGCAATTCGGACGGCGGCACCCCGCGCGACGAATGGTAGGCCACCAGTTTGGTCAACCGAACGGGGACTCCAGCCCTGGCCCGGACAGTGAACCTGGATTCGGCCAGATCCGCCCGGATGGTATCCGTTCGGCTGAACTCGTTCTCAGTGACCAATTCATGATCCATGCCAACGGTCACGGTCATACCCGAGTTGGCGCACCGGTAGCCCAGGAAGGCCGGTCCGTCACAATCGCCGTCGCCGTGCAGGCCATGGCCCTTGGTGGCGCAGTCCTGCTCCGCCAGCTCTGGGATCAATACGCGCTGCGGGAAGGTCTCAGTCTTCCGGGGATCCCAGCCCGGGTTGCCTGAATCTGGACCCGACACATGGTATTCGTCTTCACCGTCTTGCCGGTTGATGAGCTGAGAAGACAGCGTCACCGGCGCATCCCGGTCAACCGTCACCTCGTAAGTCATGACCGCCAGATGGCGTTCAGTGAAGGACGTCATCCGCGTGGCCACAATCCGCGCCAGCTTCCCGGATGGTGTGCGCCAGACCAGCTTGCGGGTCAGCCGCCCGTCCTTGAAGTCCAATGACCGCTGGTATTCCTGCATGTCAGCGACTGTCAACAGGAGCGGCTCATCATCTATATAAAGGCGGATGATCTTCGCGTCCGGGACATTGACCATGGTTTGGCCAACCGTCGCGAAGCCATAGGCATCCTCAGCGTGGCGAATCCGGAAAGTCTCATGGAACCCGTTGATGTAGGTGCCGTGCTCGTGGGCCACGCGCCCCTCTTCCGGGTCACCCCGCATCCCCATGTAGCCATTGCCAACCGCGAACAGCGTCTCCGTGACGCCCAGGTCGCGCGCGTCAAAGGCGACTTCATTCAAGGCCCACGGGTCAACTGGGTACCGTGTCCTGTCCAGCGGGTCTTCAATCGGCTGCCAAGCCATCTCCGGTCCTTTCTGAGACGCCGTAAAGGCGGCTCATCGTCGTCTACCGCTTCCCCTCTGTGTCACGACGGCGGGCCCGCCCGCCGTGGTGTGACGGCTAGCTTCAGCTTGCCACACAGGCCGACACTACTTCCCGCCACCGCCCAATCCGTACGAAAACGGCCTACGCTTCATCACGATTCGGTCAAGCCGGCGGCGATTTGGTCACAAATCGGCCACAGCCCTGTGGCCGCGGACCGTCCAGTTCGGGTTACCCTGGAAGTCACTATGACCCGCATAGATTTGCCGACCCACATACCCCGCCGCAAGCCACCGCTCCGCAAGCGAATTGTCCAAACCATCGGCTGGCTCGGATTCGTGGGTGGTGGGGCGTTGACCCCGCGCCTGGCCGCCAAGGCCGCAGCCCGCGTTTGGTGCAAAGTTCCGGGTAACCCCGGCCGCCGTAAGGACAACCGGCCTTGGCCGGGTGAAATTACCCGCCTGGCGACTCCTTCCGGGGCCGAATTGGTGATCGAAACCTGGGAGCCATATTCCAACCCAGACCGCCCAGGCCGCCCAGCGGACACCACCGCAAAGGATCCCCCGGCTAAATCAGCCGACCCCGAAATCAGTACTACCACTGGTCCACCGAAGACGGTCTTCTTGGTCCACGGGTGGGGTGGCTGGCGGGGCCAGGTCGCCGCCTTCGCGGCGCCGCTGACGCGGGACGGCTTTCGGGTAGTCGCCTTTGACGCTCTCTCGCACGGCGACTCTGGTCCCGGCGAGCACGGACCCGCCCACTCAACCGGCAGCGAAATGTTGCGGTCGCTGGAAGCCGTCGCGAACGGCATCGGGCAACCCTATGGCGTGATAGCCCACTCACTTGGTTGCGCGGCCACCTGCCGGGCCTACCTGACCGGCAAGCTGGCCTGCGAGAAGCTGACCCTGGTTTCGCCAAGCCCGGATATGCGGCAAGTGGCGCGAACCTTTTCCCGCAAACTGGGCTTTGGGAAGCGGGCCGAACGGATGCTGACTGAGGAGATGGAGAAGCGAGCGCACGGCCGGCTGAGCGACTTCGACATAGCCGGGATGGGCGCCACCGGACAGCTACCGGACGCTTTGGTCATCCACGACACGGTCGACAAAGAATCACCTTATGGTGTCTCTCAAGACATCGCGGTGCGGTGGCGGGGCGTCCGGCTAATCACGACTGACGGCCTGGGCCATCATCGCATCTTGATTGAACCGGAGGTGGTCCAGGCGGCCGCCGCCAACATCACTGGGTTGAACGTGGACTGAATGGGGGCCAGACCGTGGAAGGCAGTGTCCTGTTCCTTGGCGGCACCGGCACCATTTCGTGGTGGTGCGTTCAAGCGGCCCAACGGGCCGGATGGAGCGTCTCGGTGGTTGGGCGTGGGCTCTCGCGGATGCGGCCATCGCCGGATGGGATTGAGTGGATCAAGGCGGATGTAACTGATTCCGAGTCTTTGACCAGCGCTCTAGCTGGGCGCCGGTTCGACGTGGTGGCTGACTTCCTGTCCTTCGACGTTCCCCGCTTGCGGCGGAACACCGAGTTGCTGGGGGACCGGATCAGCCAATACATCTTCATTTCTTCCGCGTCCGCCTACCAGAAGCCCGTCACCTCACTGCCAATCACCGAATCCACCCCGCTGGTCAACCCGTTCTGGCGGTACGCACGGGACAAGATCGCTTGCGAGGACTATCTGACGGGCCTAGTCCGGCGGGACGGTTTCCCAGCCACCATAGTTCGCCCCTCCCACACGTACGATGCCGCCTTGTCCGTCACGCTCGGGGGCTGGACTGACGTAGTGCGCCTGCGCCAGGGCCAACCGGTCGTGGTTCACGGCGACGGCACGTCGCTTTGGACCCTGACCCACGCTTCTGACTTCGCGTACTGCTTCGTGCCGTTGTTCGGCGATCGCCGGGCCATTGGCAACACATTTCACATCACTGGCGACGAGGTATTGCCGTGGGACGCCATCTACAGCGAGTTGGCGGCCGCCGCCGGGGCTGGACCACCTCAGTTGGTTCATGTCGCGTCAGCGACGATTGGCCTGGCGCTGCCGGAGGCCCTTGACGGCCTGGTTGGCGACAAAGCCCATTCCGTGATCTTCGATAACTCTAAGGTCCGGTCCATAGCCACTGGATTCGCTCAGAAGGTGCCGTGGCGGGTGGGCGCCGCCCAGTATGTGAGCTTTCATGATTCTCATCCTCAGTGGGCCGTTTCTTCACCGGCGGTGGACACTGCCTTCGACCGGTTAGTGGCCTGGGCACGGAGCAGTGCATAACGCTGGCTTTGGCTCGTCTTGGGCCTCTGATCAGCCAAGACCCGACCGCTCCCGGCGAGTCTTATCCACAGGTTGAACTCTTGTCAAATTCGCCGAATCTTGGGTGTTTTACCTGGTCAGAGCAGTATCCACAGGGGGTCGAGACGGTTATTCACAGGGGAGGCGTGGTTGTCCACAAGCCTGTTCTGCGGCTTTGACAAGCTTGTGGAAAAACCTGGTGATAACCCGCTGCGGACGCCTGGTGCCGGGGGGCGTCTGACCCTCGATTAACCGAAACGCGGCGACCAGCAGCGGACGAGTGAGGCTCGGCCCAATCGTGGCTCCTGGCCGGCTGGGGTGCTGCGACGCACCCCAAGAATGATGTGCGCGAGGGGGGAGTTGAACCCCCATGCCCTTGCGGGCACACGGACCTGAACCGTGCGCGTCTGCCTATTCCGCCACTCGCGCGCAAGGGATGAGGCTAGCATGAAATACGTTTTAGAGGGAATCGGAACAAGATTTGCCCGCCAGGCCTACACCGTCGACGGAAGGAAGTCGTTACCATTGGCTACGTTCTTGCAGTGGGGAGGGATGGAGCATGGCGTTCCTCGACCGGTTTGAGAAAGGCGTTGAGCGCGCAGTCAATGGTGCCTTCGCCAGAGCATCACGTAGTGAGGTGAAACCAGTGGACCTGGCTTCGGCGCTCAGGCGCGAGTTGGACGAGAAAGCGGCAGTACTTGCCCGCGGCCGAGCCGTGGTGCCCAATGAGTTCGTGATTGAACTCTCTCCCCAGGATTTTGACCGCATCCTGGATTGGGGCGCCGAGGCAATGGGGGAGGAACTCCAAGAAGGCGTCGCGCAGCACGCCGCTTCCCAACGCTACGCGTTCGTGGGCCCAGTCTCGGTGACCTTTGAGGAGGATCCCGCCTTGGAGGTCGGGGTCTTCCACGTCCGGTCTGAGACGGTCCGGGGGGCGGTCGCACCCGCGGGGCCGTCTTCGGCGACTTCACGCCACCCGATTGTGGACATAGACGGCCAGCGGTACCTGCTGACTGGGCCGGTCACGGTGATCGGACGCGGATCGGACGCGGACATAATCGTTGAAGACACTGGCGTGTCGCGCCGGCACGTTGAGATCAGGCTGACTCCAGATGGACCAGTCGCGACGGACCTGGGGTCCACCAATGGCACCTTTGTCGAGGGACATCGCATCACCAACGCGCTGCTGCTGGACGGTAACACTTTGACGGTAGGCCGCACGGCGGTGGTCTTTTGGACGGGTGAGTCAGCTGATTTGGGCTTTGATCCAGAGAACTGACCCCCCGCACAACTAGGGTTGAGACATGGGAGAGCTGTCAGTTTCGTTGCTCAGGCTCGGCTATTTGCTGATGCTCTGGCTTTTTGTGTTGGCAGCGTTGGGCACCCTGCGGCGCGACATCTACGGCACCACGATCCGCCGGCGTGAGGGCGCCCCCCGTGGCCGGTCACGGTCCAAGCGACGCGCCCGGGTGGCCGTGCCGTCTGAGATGGCCGCGGTGGGCCGCCCAGTACCAGCCGGCGCGGCCCTGGGCCAAGGCAGGTTGCCGCCGCCCCCGGCCCGCTCCAGACCTGTAGTGGTACCGGGTCAGGGTGTGCCAACCCGGTTGATCGTCAAATCCGGCCCGTTGCGCGGCACCACCCTTCCGTTGGGCCGCGCCCCAGTGGTCATGGGCCGGTCTTCGACCGCCAATCTGGTCTTAGACGACGAGTTCGCTTCTGGGCGCCACGCCCAACTGGTACCACGCGCTGGCGGATGGGTCCTGGAAGACTTAGGTTCGACCAACGGCACGTTCCTAGGACGTGACAAGATTGCGAGCCCAATTGAGGTGACTGCGGGACAGTCCATCAGGATCGGCAATACGACTTTGGAGGTGCTCAAATAGCGTGACCATCGCCCTGCGCTACGCGGTGCGCTCCGACATCGGTCTGACCCGCGCCAACAATCAGGACTCGGCCTACGCCGGACCCCATTTGCTGGTTGTGGCGGATGGCATGGGCGGCCACGCCGGAGGGGACATCGCTTCGTCGGTGGCTATCGCGCACCTCGCGCCCCTGGATGAGGAAACCCCCACTTCTGATCAAGGCGCCCAGGCCCTTGAAGCGGCGGTTGAATCCGCCCACGAGGAACTCCTCGAAAGGGTTGAGCAGGACCAAGACCTGGCCGGTCTGGGCACCACTATCACCTCCCTGCTGCGATCCGGCGACCGGCTCATTCTGGGCCACATTGGCGATTCCCGGGCCTACCTGCTGCGGGATGAGGAATTCGGACAAGTCACTACTGACCACACTTTTGTCCAGTATCTGGTAGATGCCGGAAAGCTCGCTCCGGAGCAGGCTGAACGCCACCCACAGCGGTCTCTTCTGCTGCGCGTTCTGGGAGATGTCGAACTATCCGGCGGTCTTGACATTTCGATCCGGAAGGCGGAACCCGGCGACCGCTGGCTTCTGTGTTCTGATGGGCTGTCTGGAGTTGTCTCCGGCTCCACGCTGAAACGAACGCTGATCGAGGAATCCGACCCGGACAAATGCGCCGACCTGCTTGTCGAGCTAGCACTGCGCGGCGGTGGCCCGGACAACGTCACGTGCATTGTGGCGGACGTGATCGACATAGATGATCTACCGGCGGGGGAGGTGCCCTCGACGGCCGCCCAGGTGGCGGGTGCCGCCGCCATAGACCGCAACCGGCCAACCCGGGGCGGTGGCGGTGCGGCCGCCAAAGCCGCCTCCTTGACTCCGGTCGCATCCTCCACCGAACCTGACTTGGCGGATTCGCGTCCGCCCTCCCCGGTTGGCCGCCGCGTGGCCGGCCTGGCCATCTTCTTTGCCGCACTGATTCTGGTGAGCGGTGGACTCTACTGGGCCTACTCCTGGAGTCAGGACCAGTTCTACGTTGGCGAATCCGACGGGCACATCGCCATCTACCAGGGCATTCCGCAGGAAGTATTCGGGATGGAGCTTTCCCATGTGGCACGCCAGACCGTTTACCGGGCCGAGACCGTCCTCACCGAGCCCTACCGCCAGCAAGTGCGAGGCGCCTCCTACCGCAACGTCACCTTCAAAGAAGCCGAACAATGGGTTGAAGATGCCGTCAAACAGTCCCGCGCCGACCGGGCCGAAAAGCTTCCCCCCACCCACCAGCCTTCGCCAGGACCATCGCCCAGTGATGTGCCTGGCCCAACACCGTCTGATGATTTGGGAACGGCCGGCCCGTCCAGCGGAGCGGGAGCCAGTTCTGAGCCGCCCGCGGAGGGTTAACGGTGGCGACCGTATTGCCTGGAGGCGCCAAACCGGGCCGATGGGCCGAATTGGTCTTGTTGGTGTTCGCGTTGGCGCTGTCCTTCCTCGCCTACGCGCAGGTGGCGCTGGCGGTGACCGGCAAATTGCCGGGCCAAATGGCGATCCAGTGTGGCGGATTCGCCGTCCTGGTGCTGATTGTCCATCTGATCTTGCGCTGGCGCGCCCCCTACGCGGACCCGGTGATCTTGCCGGTGGCGGTGTTGCTGAACGGCACAGGCCTGGCCATGATCTACCGCTTGGCCTTGCGCTACGGGGAGACCGGAGGAGGGCCCGGTCCGGTTATAGCCCCTAAACAGTTGCTCTGGACCGTGATTGGGCTGGTCGCTGCCGCGGTGACAGTGATTTGGTTGCGGGACCACCGATCACTGCGGCGCTTCACTTACACCGCCATGGTCTTGGGCCTGTTTGGACTGGTGGCTCCATTGTTGCCGTTTCTTGGCACGGCGATCTACGGAGCCCGGATCTGGATCACAGTTGGCCCGTTGTCCTTGCAACCGGCCGAGCTGTCTAAGATCGCCTTGGCAGTTTTCTTTGCCGGTTACCTGGTGACCAGGCGAGACGCGATGGCTCTGGCTGGTCCAAAGGTGCTGGGCCTGCAATTGCCGCGCCTGCATGACATGGGACCAATCATGCTGTCCTGGATAATCTCCCTGGGTGTGCTGGTGTTTGAACGTGACCTTGGCACCTCATTGCTGATTTTCGGCCTGTTTGTGGTCATGATCTATGTGGCCACCAACCGGCCATCATGGATCGTGATCGGCATGGCGCTGTTCTCTGGCGGGGTGCTGGTCGCCTACCAACTATTCTCCCACGTCCAGAACCGCGTCGAAATCTGGTTGCATCCATTCGACACCACCGTTTACAACGCCAATCCCGGTTCGGGGCAGCTGGTACAAGGGATATTCGGCATGGCCAACGGGGGACTATTCGGCACCGGCCTGGGGCAGGGGCGCCCGGACATCACACCCTTGGCTTACTCTGATTTCATCTTCGCCGCCCTAGGCGAAGAACTCGGACTGACGGGACTGATCGCACTCCTGCTGGCCTACCTGATCCTGGTAGA
>JAIRXP010000110.1 GCA_031268215.1 Bifidobacteriaceae bacterium
GCTGGGTGATGATGACGTCACGCTTGGGATGAGCCGTTCGGAGCCAACCGAGGTGACCGGTCTAGCGGGCGTGATAGCGGTGGCGACGGGCGATTCTCATGTGCTGGCGTTGACCGCCGACGGCACTTTGTGGGCGTGGGGGGCGAACTTTGATGGGGAGTTGGGAACCGGCGCAAGTGACGGTTTCAGCGCGGTGCCAGTGCAGGTGCAGGGCTTGTCTGGCGCCGGGGAAGTAAAGACCATAGCCGCTGGCGGTGACCATTCGCTGGCCCTGACAGCAGCCGGCCAAGTGTACACCTGGGGAGCCAACCATGACGGACAGCTAGGGATTGAGGATTCCGATCAGGAGGACACACCGGTTCCGTCAACTGCATTGACCAGCGTTTCGGCCATCGCTGCTGGAACTTACTATTCGCTGGCCGTGACTAGCGGCGGCGATGTGTACACCTGGGGAGAAAACAGCCTAGGCCAGCTAGGCCGGGTCCCGACGGGCTGGGCGGCGACGCAGCGGCCGGCCAGTATCGCGGTGGGCAGCCGGCCCGGTGTGCCCACCGAGGTCGAAGTCACGCAAGGCGATTCCCAAGCGACCCTCACTTGGACAGCGCCCGCGGATGACGGTGGAGCGGCCATCACCGGCTACAAGGTGTCGAAAGATGGTGGCACCACGTGGGAAACGGCATCGGGCACCTATACACATACTTTCACCGGGCTGACCAACGGCCAGGAATATGACTTCCAGGTGCGGGCGGTCAACCGCGTAGGGGACGGGCCAGAGGAAGAGGTCAGTGCCACTCCAACCGGGCCGCCGCCCGCGACGGAACATATCTTGATGGTCCAGGCGGGGGACGGCGGTACAATCGTGGGCCCCGCACCAACCCAAGTAGTGCCTGCGGGAGATCCCGTGAACCTGGAGGCCGCCGCCAATACTGGCTACCACTTCGCGGGCTGGACATCAACCAACGGGGGAACGTTTGGGGACGCGGCGAGCCTTGAAACTTCTTTTACCATGCCAGACGCGGCCACCACGGTCACAGCGAACTTCGCCCATGATCCGGTGATCACCGTGGACCCGCTGGACAATGAGACAGTGCAGGCTGGCAAGTCCTACGTGAGAAGTGTGCTCTACACCTATGAGTACGGCTCCGGTCCGGTGGGATTCAGCGCCACGGGCCTGCCGAGCGGGCTAAGCATTGACCAAAGCGGCTTGATCAGTGGGGCGCCCCTCACGCCGGGAACATACCCGATCGAGGTGACCATTACCGACGGCACCGCGACGGGCAAAGGTACGTTCACTTTGACAGTCCAGGCCGCGCCGCTGCCAACGGTGTTAGAGCTTGATCCCCTGGACAACGGCGTGACCCGAGTCGGCGTGAGCTATTCCAAGGTCCCGACCTGCCGCTACTTGAACGGTTCCGGAACGTTGGTCTTTGGTGCCAGCGGGTTGCCCGCTGGGCTGAGCGTTAACCCGGACAGCGGAGTCATCAGCGGCACCCCGACCGAGCCGGGCACTTTCGCCGTCACGTTGACGCTCACGGACGGCACGTTGTCCGTGAACAGAACGTTCACGCTGACCGTGGCAGCCCTCTACCAGTTGACGGTTGAAGACGGTGAGGGCTCGGGCATCTATCCGCCAGGCGCGGTGGTGCCGATATCCGCGGAGGCGCTATCCGGCCGAGTGTTCGAGGCCTGGACCGGCGGAGATGGAGGGACCTTCGCGGATCCAACCATGGCCTTTACGACCTTCACGATGCCGCCCAACGCGGCGACCATCACTGCCACCTACTTGCCCGGACCGATCAACCCAATCGGCTACGCCTACCCGGTGTTGGGCCACTTTGGCACCTGGTCGGGGGTGGGGTCAGTGACGGCGACCGTCGATGCCGACCACACCCAGTTCGCGCGTCTGACGCTCGGCGGCAGCGTTGTGGCGCCAGCGAATTACTCCATCGCTGGGGGCAGTACCAAGATCACGCTGAACTCGGCGTACCTATCTGGCCTGGCCAACGGCACGTACCAGTTTGTGGCTGAATATGTCGCTTATCCCTCCGGGCCTATTCAACTGGTGGTGAAGCGAGGCGGGGGTGGCCCGGCGGATCCTGGGGCGACCGATGCGCCCGGCGCCAAGAGCGACGGCATGCCATTTACCGGGACCGGCCTGCCAGCCTGGGTGATTCTGTTGGCGTTGGCGCTGGTGGGCGTGGGGATGCGCCTGACTCGGGTGGCATATGTGAAGGCTCGCAGCCGCACCTGATAACGCCGGCGCGGTGGCGCTGGCGGGGTCGCGAGGCTGGCGCCGGCAACACCACCAAGCCCGGGCAGGCTGGGTGTTCCCAGGTAAGTTGGGGTTGTGGTGCCGTGAGCGGTGTCCTGTCAAAGGTGGGCTCCGTGCCATTCCTGGGTATGAGGTGGCGGCTGGAGCGGTCGTTTACGGTAATTGAATGAACGCGATTTCAGCGGCCGTCGCGGCCCGAGGCTTGACCAAGATATACGGCAAGGATGAAGCCAAGGTGTTCGCCTTGAAGTCCGTGTCGATTGAGTTCCAGAGTGCCAAATTCACTTCCATCATGGGGCCATCTGGCTCCGGGAAATCGACGCTGCTGAACTTGCTGGCGGGTCTGGACGAGCCGTCGGAAGGCACCGTCAGCTTGGGCGGGCGCGAAATCACCGGCCTGAATGATGAACAGCTAACCCTGTGGCGCCGGGACCACGTGGGCTTCGTGTTCCAGGCCTACAACTTGTTGCCAATGTTCACGGCCCAGCAGAACATCAACCTGCCGCTGGACTTGGCCGGTGTCAGAGCGGACCCGGAATGGTGGTCAACGGTGGTTGACACCCTGGCGCTGCGTGACCGGCTGGACCACTTGCCAGCGGAAATGTCCGGCGGGCAGCAGCAGCGGGTGGCCCTCGCCAGGGCTGTCATCACCCGTCCAGATGTGATCTTCGCGGATGAACCGACCGGCAACCTGGACACCCGGACCGGGCTGGAAGTGCTGAGTTTCTTGCGCCGCTGTGTGCGCGAATTGGACCAGACAATCGTCATGGTGACACATGATCCTTCCGCTGCCGCGCACTCCGAACGGGTGGTGATCCTGGCGGATGGTGAGGTGGCCGGTGAAATCCTGGAACCGACCAGGGAATCTGTTCTGGGCGCACTTGACGCTTTAATGAATGTGGACGGCTGAGGGTCTGGACATGCTGCGATACACCTTGAGGCAAATGCGCGCCTCGCTGAAGCAATTGGTTGCGGTCTCCACGGCGGTGGTGGTTTCAACCGGATTCGTGGCGGCGGCGCTGATCGGGTCTGGTGCGGTGGGAGACGTGCTGTACAACATGGTGGCCGCCCGGTTTGCCGGTGGCGACCTGGTTGTCTATCTGCCGGGGAACGAGCCCATGGAGCCAAAGGCGGCCGCTGCCGCCATGCTTAGTGTGGATGAGGTCGAGGCGGTCGCGCCGCAACTCAGTGGCTGGGTAGAAGTTAGCGCGGGTGGCCGGGTGGAATGGACCGAGATGGCTCAATCCACGGAATATGAGCGTCTCAACTCCCAGCCGGTCATTGAGGGCCGGGAACCGACTGCCGCCGATGAAGTGTCGATGAGCGACACGGTAGCCGAGCGTCTGAGTGTGTCGATTGGCGATGTGGTTAACATCGCGGTTGATGTCTACGTGGATGGGGGCACAGAGCCCACCGAAGTGCCGGAAGAGGTCACGGAGGATGAGGCTGGGAGTGGTGACACGGCATCGGGCCAGGCGGACACCGACGGCGACAGCGCTGCGGCGGACCAGGGCGAGGCTGCGGGCACGGACGCGGGCGCGGAAGGGGTAGACGACCCGGAGCCCGGCGAGTCAAGTACGCACCGGATAACTGTCCCCGCCCGCGTTACTGGGCTATTCGACGGGTCGGGTTCACTGTGGACCTTGCCATCAATTCAGGCGCCTCAAGCCGTGGTTGACGTCCTGAACCCCACTGGTCCGGAGATCGCGAGCCCCTTCTGGCTGAGTTCCCTGGTGGTTGCCGCGGCGCCTGGCTCAGACCTGAGCCCCGGTTCTGACGTGCGCGAACGTGTAGGTGCGGCGATCATAGGTGCGGCTAAGGCAACCCCGAAGGCTGAGCTGGAAGACTTCTGCGCGACATCATTGCGGGCGGATTCTCAAGGTTTGCCAATCAACGATATGGGCGATGACGGCTGCACTGTCCGGGTGCTGGACATTGAGCAACAGACTCAGGAGACGGTGGCCGATTTCATGGGCAGTACCGCGATCTTGACCGCCATAGTCCTGATCTTTGGGCTACTGGGGCTGTTTGTTGCAGCGATGGCGATTTCCAACACCTACCAAGTGCTGATCGCCGGGCGGACCAGAACTCTGGCCTTGATGCGGGCGGTCGGCGCGACCCGCAAGCAGGTGCGCCAAACGGTGCTGACTGAAGGTGCCATCATGGGCTTCGGCGGCTCAATCGTTGGGCTCGCGGTGGGCTGGGCGTTGGTCCAAGCGGCGCTGGTGATCGCCGGGGGGATGTACCCGGCGCTGCCGTTGCCGGACTGGCCCCGGATGAACTGGCTGGCGGCGGTGGTCTGCTTAGCGGCGGGGGTTGTGACCGCGTTGCTGGCGTCAATGGTCCCGGCCCGGCTGGCGAGCCGGGTGCCGCCAGTGGCGGCACTGCGTCCCCTCGAACCGCCCAAGCTGTCCTCGGGCGCTGGCAAGGCGCGCCTTGGACTGTCCGTCAGTGCCGCCGGGCTGGGTCTGGCCGCTGTCATTGGCGGCTTGGCCATCAACTCCGCGGTTGATTTGGATCAAGCGGGCAGCGACGTGACCTTGTTTATCGGCTCGGTGCTGGGCGTGATTGGGGCCGGGACCCTGGCCGTGGGCGTGCTGTTGGGATCAGTGTTTTGGCTGCCCAAGGTGGTTTCGCTGGTGGCTGGGATCTTCCGGAGATTCGGTGGCGCGGCCCGCATAGCGGCCGCCAACTCCGTGCGCAATCCGCGCCGGACCGCGGCGGCCGCCGCGGCGTTGATGATCGGTGTCACGCTGGTGACCGCACTGATTGTTGGTGCTGGTTCGATGAGCGCCTCCCTGACCAAGGAGATCGGTAGGTACGCGCCCGTTGATCTGAGGGTCGGTAGCTCTTTCAGCGTTACCATCAGCCCGGAGGAGGCTCAGGCTCCGGACTTTGACGCCGGTATCTCCTGGGAGAGCGTCCCGCAGGAACTCATCTCGCAGGTGGAAGCCACCCCGGGAGTAGACGCGAGCGTCCTGGTGCATTCTGGTCTGGTGGGATACGTCGATTCGGCCGGCGAAACCTGGTATTACACTGCGTTCGGGATTGACCAGGCCGGAATGCGGGACGTGATCCTGGACCAGGACTTCGCAGGCTTATTACGGCCTGGGGCGGTCCTGGCGGATGAATCATTCATCATTGGCTTGGGTGCCTCCACCGAAGAAGACGAAACCGGCGCTGGCGCTGATCCTAGTTCTTCCGGTGCCGGTGCCGGTGCCGGTGCCGGTGCTGAGGCGTCCCGGGAGAGCAAGCTCAAGCTGGTGGGAACTGACGGGCGGACGGTTGAGCGGACCGTTGTCTATAGACCCGACTACGAGTACCTTCTGCCGTCCGACGCCATCATCATGGACCTGGAGACCCTGCGCGAGCTTGGCGCCGCGACCACGGTGGCGGAAGTCTGGTTCAAGCTCGCTGAAGACGCCGACCCAATCGAAGTGGCGACGGAGGTCCAGGAGACAGTCACTGCCATGAGCGGGGAGGGCGGCCCCTTGGGAGGTGAAGCTTTCATGGTTTCGGGGCAGGCCGTGGAACGGGTCGCGGTGGAGAGTGCCGTGGACACCATGTTGCTGGTCGGACTGGCGCTGCTGGCCGTGTCCGTGATCGTGGCCTTGGTTGGTGTCTCCAACACTTTGGGATTGTCTGTGCTAGAACGTGGCCGCGAGACAGCCATGTTGCGGGCTCTGGGCCTGACCAGGAAACAGGCCGCCAGGATGATGGCCCTTGAAGGGGCGATCATATCGGGTGTGGCCGGGCTAACCGGGGTGATTCTGGGGACCTTCTTTGGCCTGGTGGGCTGCGCGCTGTTGCTTTCGGCCACAGAGTTCATGACCTTGGCGGTGCCAGTTTGGCGCATTCTGTTGGTGCTGGCCCTGGCGATTCTGACTGGCTTGTTGGCGTCGGTCTTGCCTGGGCGGCGGGCTGCGAAGACGCCTCCGGCGCAGGCCTTGGCCGCTGCCGGATAAATCGGCAGGGTTACGGGCCGTCCTGGCTGTGCTGGATGTCTTGGCCGTCGGGCGGGGTGGCGCCTCGGCCGATTAGCTGGGCTATCCCCACTGCGTAAGCATCGGGCCGGAAGTATTCGATCAGCGCCCTTTGGGTCAGCATGCCGAGCAGCAGAGACAGCATGACCGGCGCGGACAGTTCCGGATCCACGTCCGGGGCGATCATCCCAGCTTGGCGCCAGCGGTCTAGCCAAGATTCAAGCAGCTTGGTCAGGCGTGTGGCGACGGCTCGGGCCGCCGTCGCCAGTTCCGGGTCCCGGACGGCTTCCGCCCAACCCTGAAGGGCGGTGCGCGCCTTGTCAGACCGGTCTTCGGTCAGGAAGCGGCCTATGTCAGCGACCAGCCGCGGGACGGCCACCGCCGGAGGGTCGAGCGGTTCGCGGTTGGCTTCTTGTTCAACTAGATCGGCGAAGGCTGAGGTTGCGGTGGTGGCCACATCCAGGATGAGGGCCCGTTTGGACGGGAAGTACTGGTAAACAGCCCCGGCGGAGAGGCCTGCTTCGGCGATGATTTGATCCATAGTCGCGCCGTGGAAGCCGGAGCGGCTGAAGCAGCGAGTGGCGGCGGAGCGGATTTGTTTCCGCCGGGCCTCCTTGTGGGCATCGGTCACTCTTGGCATTGATTTGGCTCCCAACCGGCCGAGTTGTTCAGATCATTGTAAGGCGGGCGGCCGCCTTGACATGGCCCGAGAATCTAGTAGCATTGCCAATAAAGAACGAGCGTTCGTTTTACAGGAGGCCAAAATGTCCGATGCCGTCGTCACAGATCTCGCCCCAGCCGTCCGTCAGCCCGTGGTCAAGCGGCCAACCTTTGTGGTCCTGAGCCGCGCCTTGGCCGTAGCCTTGGTGGCCGGATTGTTACTGACCGCCTACTTGTGGGCTACGACCGAAGCTAAACCCCGGGACGTACCGCTCGGCATCGTGGGTCCGGGGGAGGCCGTGACCCAAATCGAGGGTGCTCTTGGCCAAGCGATACCAGGCGGTTTCGCGGTGCGGCAGGTGGATAGTGCGGACCAAGCACGGGAGTTGGTTCGCCAGCGGGAGCTGTACGGGGCGCTGGTACTTGAGCCCACGGGAATGACCCTGGTGACGGCATCGGCGGCTAGCGCACCAGTCGCGCGCCTGCTGGAGGCCCTGCCCGGGCGGCTGGCCAGTGCGGGCGGGCCAGCGAACGTAACAGTTGAGGACTTGGTGCCGCTGCCGAGCGCCGACCCGAACGGATCCGGCTTTGGGCTGATGGTGATTTTGCTGTCGTTGGTGGGGCTTCTATCTGGAGCTTTGACGGTGCTGACGGTGAGGGGATGGCGGTTGCGGGCCGTCACGGCGGTCAGCTGCGGGGTGGCGATCGGGCTGACAGCGGCGGCACTGGCCGGGCCGTGGCTGGGCGTCTTGCCGAATGGCTATTGGGCCAACGCCGGTTTGATCGCGCTGGGCTGTTCGGCGGTGGCTCTGTCAGTGGTGGGAGCCCATGGGCTTGGCGGCGCGGCGGCCATGCCGGTGGTTGCGCTGCTGGTGTTTGGCGGGAATCCGTTCTCTGGCGCGCAAGCCAGCTCGCTGATGCTTCCGGAAGGCTGGGCGCAAGTCGGCCAGGTGCTCCCGCCGGGCGCGCTGGCCTCGGCGTTGCGTTCACAGGCCTATTTTGGCGGTACCGGAGCGGGCGGTGGATTCGCGATCCTGGGTGCCTGGGCAGTGGCCGGGATCGCGGCGCTGATGCTTGGCGCGTGGCTCAGGCGGAGTCGCGAGCACTCCTACGCTGCCGGGACCGCCACAGCGGCGCCAGGAACTAGGATCCTCGACTCTGCTCCGGCCGGTCTGGCCTAGTCCGTTCGTGGAGACGGTTACCGAGATGGTTCAGGGGAGCTTCTCGAAGACCATGGTCGCTTGAATTCGGTCGCCTCCGGCGAATCCCTTGCTGCCGGAAGCCGCTGTGCTGATGGTGTGCAGCCGGTAGCCGAGGGCGGCCTGCGCGTTGATGACGCCTTCAAGTTCAGTCAGGTTCCCCGAACCGGTTCCCCAGAATTTCTCCTTGAGGATTACTTGGAGGACCACATAACTCATTCCCGCAGGCGCCTGCCGTGGGTTAGCCCCCGCCGTAGCGTCAGCCCGGATTCTATCGATCATGTCGCCAACTCCGCCAGGCGACGATTGCGCTTGTGTCCGGTCGGTCCAGTTCGCTCCATCCCACCACCGTGTGGTGCCGGTACCATCGTCGTACCAGCCAGCATTCATGCT
Source organism: Bifidobacteriaceae bacterium (assembly GCA_031268215.1). GTDB lineage: Bacteria > Actinomycetota > Actinomycetes > Actinomycetales > WQXJ01 > JAIRTF01. Next base: position 8,508 of record JAIRXP010000110.1, read on the forward strand.
TGTCATTGACACCAATCCTTCTAATCGTTATGGATGTGCGCGCGGCGGCCGCCAACCTGGGGCTCGCGTGGCTCTCAGAGTCTACGCGGAACGGCGGCAGAAGTGCCAGATTACCTGGGCCTTGCGCGGCGCCGGGCCGGGGTGGCTGAAACTCCTCCAAACTTGAAGCGCCAACCGACTTTGGAGGGGTTTCGACTACACCAAGCGCTCCAACTCCGGATCGGCGCTGGCACCAGGGGGTCAAAGTCGCGTCAAGTTGCCTGCGAACCCAACTTGACGTCAGTTTGACTCCCTCACCCGGCCCGCGAATGCGGCGCAGCGCGGCGCCGGGCCGACTGTGAGGGTCTGAGACGGTTCCGCCGGGTGGGCTCGATCACGTGGATTCCTGCCCCAAGGGTGCTTGAACCGGGCCCAGGATAGGCGAGAAGCCCAAGGCGGTTCGGGTAGCGTTGATGTTCGTGGAGGCTGAACAGATCAGTGTGCGGGTTGAAGCGGCCAAAGACGCGCCGCTGGAAGAACAAGTAGCGGTCTATGAAGTGGCTCTGGATGACCTGGAGGCGATCCTGGCGAAGGCCGTACCGCGATGAGGCGCCGGCTGGACCAGGAACTGGTGCGCCGGGGGCTGGCGCGTTCACGCGAGCATGCCAGTGAGCTGATCTCGGCCGGCGCGGTGGCGTTGTCTGGAACGCCCGCGGGTAAGAGCGCCACCATGGTGGATCAGGGCGCGGCGATCCAGGTCACTTCACCGGATTCGGGTGGCCAAGCCTACGCTTCGCGCGGAGCGCTGAAGCTCGCAGGCGCGCTGGACACCTTGGCTGAGCGGCAGATCGCTCCCACTGTTGAAGGGCTGACCTGCTTGGATGCTGGGGCTTCGACTGGCGGATTTACGGATGTCCTATTGCGTCGGGGGGCGGGATTGGTTCATGCCGTGGATGTTGGCTACGGGCAGTTGGCGTGGCGCTTGCGTCAGGACCCGCGGGTCAAAGTGCGTGACCGGACCAATGTGCGTCACCTTGAGGCCGGTCAACTCCTGCCCGCGCCCCAGCTAATCGTGGCCGATCTGTCCTTCATCTCATTGCGCACGGTGCTCCCCGCCCTGACGGCCGTGGCGGCGCCGGAAGCCCAACTCCTTCTGATGGTGAAACCACAATTCGAGGTCGGCAGAGACAAACTGCCCCAAGGTGGCGTGGTGACGGCCATAGCTGACCGGCGAGAGGCGGTGGCCGCGGTGGCGGCCACCGCCCAAGAACTGGGGCTGAACGTGATTGATGTGGTGCGCTCACCGCTGCCGGGACCGGCCGGCAACGTTGAGTTCTTCCTTTACCTTGAGGGCGGGGCTACGGGCCGCCATTTGGTGGGACCGGCCCTGGCGGACGGGATCAGCCGGGAAGTAAACGAAAGTGTCCCAACAAGGACTGCGGCGAAGACGCCAACAAAGAGCGCCACAACCCGGCGGAGGGCCGGTGTCCAATGAAGCGGGTGCTGATCATGGCCCACATGGCGGAAACCAATGTCGAAATCGCCCAATCAATTGCCCAAACCCGCTTCGCGGCGGCGGGCTGGGAAACTGTTTCGCCTGATGACTATCGGGAGGAGCCCCTTGATTTGGTGCTGGTGTTAGGGGGCGACGGCACGTTGCTGCGGGCCGCGGAGATGGTGCGTGACCAGGGTACGGCGCTGCTTGGGGTGAACCTGGGGCACCTCGGGTTCCTGGCGGAATGTGAGGCCGCTGAACTCCCCGCGGCCATTGACCGCGTAGTGGACGGGGACTACCGGGTTGAGCCGCGGGCGACGGTCGCGGTCACCGTCACCCAACCGTACGGCGAGGTGTGGAACGGCTGGGCTCTGAACGAGGTGACGCTGGAGAAGATCCTGCCCCAACGCATGGTAGAGGTCATCTTGTCAGTGGACGGCGAGGACCTGAGTGCCTTCGGCTGTGACGGGCTGGTCGTTTCGACGGCGACTGGTTCTACTGGGCACGCCTTTTCGGGCGGCGGTCCGGTGGTCTGGCCGGGGCTGGAAGCCCTTCTGGTGGTTCCGTTGGCGGCGCACGCGTTGTTCAACCGGCCCTTGTTGGTGACGCCCGAATCGAAGGTCACGGTGGAGGTCTCCCACATTTCCCGCTCCGGGGCGTTGGCGAGCTGTGATGGCCGCCGGACCGCGCCTTTGGAAGTGGGCGGTCGGATGGACGTGACGGCGGGTAAACAGCCCGTCAATTTGGTGCGGTTTGGACGCCAGCCGTTCGCGGAGCGGTTGGTGGCCAAGTTCTCTTTGCCGGTGCGCAGTTGGCGTGAACAGGGCGAGGTGTCCTGACGTGTTGCGTGAACTGCGCTTGAGCGGCTTGGGGGTGATAGAACAAGCCGAGGTCACGCTGCCACCAGGCATGACGGTCATCACGGGGGAGACCGGCGCAGGCAAGACTATGTTGCTCTCGGCGCTCGGCCTGCTGGCCGGCGGACGGGCGGATTCAGCCCAGGTGCGCGGGGACAGGGCGCGGGTCTCGGGCGTGTTTGGGCTGCCGTCTGGGCATCCAGTGGCGGCGGCGGCCGCGGCGGCGGGCGCCACCGTGGAGGATGGCGAGTTGATCGCGGCCCGCCATTTGATCGCCGCTGGCCGGTCAAGAGCCCACCTAGGAGGCGTGCCTGTGCCCTCTTCGGTGCTCGCTTCAACGGTCGGCCGGTTGATTGCCGTGCATGGGCAGTCGGATCAGTCGCGGCTGCGTTCCGCAGCCCAGCAGCGAGACTTGGTGGACCGGTATGGCGGTGTTGACCTCACCGAATACCAGGCGTTGTACGATGCCGCCGCGACCGCCCAGCGCAGACTTGACAGTTTGGAGGACCAAGACCGCCAGTCGGCCTTTGAAGCGGATTCTTTGGCCAGGGCATTGCGGGAGATTGATTCCGTCATCCCAGTGGAGGGAGAAGAGGTCAGTCTGCCAGCCCAGATTGAGCGCCTGGCCCACGCCGAGGACTTGCGCCAGGCGGCCGAACAGTCGCTGCTGCTGCTGGGCGGAGATGATTCCGCTCTGAACGGCGGCGCGACGGCGGCGCTGGAGACGGCACAGCGGGCCTTGGCCGGCGCCGCCAACTCCGATCCGGCGTTGGTCGCTTTGGCGGACCGGGCCGGCGAACTCGCCTATTTGGCTTCTGACCTGGCGGGTGAAGTGGCCGAATACCGTTTGGGGCTCGAAGCGGATCCGGCGGCGATGGCGGCGTTGCAAGAGCGCCGTGCCGCGCTCAACGGATTGCTCCGCAAGTATGGTGCTACCGCCGGCGAAGTGATCGCTTTCGCGGATCGAGCGCGTGAACGGCTGGCCGAGCTTGATCTGAGCCCGGAGCGGCGCCAGGCCCTCGCGGCTGAGGCGGCCCGCCTGACGGCTGGGCGCGATCAGGCCGCCGCGGCGGTGACCGCCGTGAGGCGGAGTGCGGCCGCGCACCTGGCGCGGGCGGTGACTGGAGAGCTGGCCGGACTGGGTATGAAGGGAGCCAGTTTCGGTATTGAGATCAGCCCCTTGGCGGCGCCCACTCGACAGGGAACGGACGCCATTGAGTTCCGTTTCTCGGCTCATCCCACGGCGGTGCCTCGGGCATTGGCGAAGGGCGCGTCCGGCGGCGAGTTGTCCCGCCTGATGCTGGCGCTGGAGGTAGCGGCACTGAGTTCCTCCGCGGCCAAGGGCTCCCCGGCTTCTGGCGGCGGCGCCGAAGCCTTGACCATGGTGTTCGATGAGGTTGATCAGGGCGTCGGCGGTGCCGCCGCCCTAGCCTTGGCTGGGCGGCTGGCCAGGCTGGCTCAGGGGCATCAAGTCTTGGTGGTGACGCATTTGCCGCAAATCGCGGCCGCGGCGGATCATCATCTGGTGGTGGCCAAAGACGGCGCGGTCACTTCGGTGGCGGCAGTGGCCGGCGAGGACCGGAAAAGGGAACTGGCCCGGATGCTGGCGGGTATGGATCAATCTGGCGCGGCGCTGGAGCATGCCGCGGAGCTTTTGTCCCGCGACTGGGTGGGACAATCTAACTGATGATGAAGGCGACTTCGCCGCGACGGCGAGCCAAGACCAACCAGGGCGGAACCATTACTGGTCCTGTCCGGATGGACAGGCGCACAAAGGTGCTGACCGGCCGGTTGCAAGCGGGTGATATAGCGGTCATTGACCATCCGGCCTTGGACCGTGTGGCGGCGGAAGCTCTGGTAAATGCGGAACCGGCGGCGGTGCTGAACGCGGCCGGGTCGGCATCGTCCAGGTTCCCGAATCTGGGCCCGGAAATCGTGGTGCGGGCGGGAATCCCCCTGATTGACGGACTGGGGCCGGACGTACTAGGCCTCAAGGAAGGCGTCGAGGCGCGGCTTGATTTGGGCACTGGCGAGGTCCGCCAGGCGGGACGCTTGGTGGCGAGCGGCCAATGCCAGACGCAAGCCACTGTGGCAGCCGCCCAAGAGTCCGCCCGGCTGGGCATGTCAGACCAGATCGCCGCCTTCGCCGCTAACACGCTGGAATATCTGGAAGTTGAATCGGGTGAGTTCCTGGAACGTCAGGCGCCACCGGAAATCAGGACTCGGATGAATGGGCGGACGGCGCTGATTGTGGTGCGGGGCTACCACTATCGCGAAGACTTGACTGTGCTGCGGCCGTTCGTGCGGGAGAAGCGGCCGGTGATCATTGGGGTAGACGGCGGCGCGGACGCGGTCATTGAGGCTGGGCTGAAGCCGGACTTGATAGTTGGTGACATGGATTCGGTGTCTGATAAGGCTCTCAAATCAGGCGCCGAATTGGTTGTCCATGCTTACAGGGACGGACGCGCACCGGGCTCTGAACGGCTAGACGATCTGGGCTTAGAACACGTCGTTTTGCCTATGGGCGGGACTTCAGAAGATGTCGCGATGCTCTTGGCGGATGACGAGGGTGCCGAATTGATTGTGGCTGTGGGCACTCACATGACGTTGGTCGAATTCCTGGATAAGGGCCGGGAGGGGATGGCCTCCACCTTCCTGACCCGATTGAGGGTAGGTGGCAAACTGGTTGACGCCAAGGGCGTGTCACGGCTTTACCGGCCGGGCGTGTCAAACTGGCAATTGGGGGCGCTGATCGTGGCTGGTACGGTCACGGTACTGGCGGCTCTATCCGCTACGCCTTCTGGCCAAGCGTTGTTGCAATTGGTGGCGGCGTTCTTTGACGACGCTTGGGCATGGATTAAAGGTGTGATGCCGGGATGATCAACTTTCGTTACCACGTCGTATCGCTGGTGGCCGTATTCATGGCCTTGGCCGTCGGTGTATTGCTGGGCGCTGGCCCGCTGAAGGAACCAATCGAGTCTTCCGTCGCCGAACAAGTGTCCTCATTGCGTGAGGATAAACAGCTTCTGCGCGACGAATTGGCGGCCGCCAGCACCCGCGGCGTCTACGCGGATACGGCCTTCAGGGCACTCCAACCCCAAGCCCTCTCCGAGTTGCTGACCGGCCAGCCCGTGGCGATAGTAACCATTGGCGGGGACGTCCAAGCTCGTCGTGTCGAAGACGTTAAGGCCTCCCTGGCTGCGGCTGGAGCGGTGCTAGCGGCTGAAGTGAACCTGCCGGATGATTGGGTCGGGTCAAGCGAAAAGGTACGGGCCGGTGCGGCCACGGCGGTGGCTGACTTGCTAGGGGAACGAGGCGGTGAATCCTTGGGTGACCGCGCCATGATTGCGGCCGGGCTGGCCGTGGCGTTGCGGGGTCCGGATGGGGCGGCCGGGCCGGATTCGTCGGGCCAGACCGGTCAGGACTCCGAAGGCCAAAACGGTAAGGACGGCAAGGGTGGCGAGGGCGGTGCCAGCGGGGGTGAACCCGATCCGGCGCTGGTCGAACTCCCGGGTAAGTTGTTTGAGGCCTTGCGGGCCGCCGGGTTGGCGGCCGGGTCGATCAGCGCCCCGGCCGCGGGAGTGATTGTGCTTTCGGGACCGTATATTGATGACCCGGCCAAGATCAAGCCGACCAATGTCACCGATGGACGGCGGGAGCACTACACGGGTGTGGTCTCAGCTCTGGCGGAAGCCGGCTTGCGGACTGTGGTCTGTGGTCCTGACCAGGCGGATTCCGATCTGGTTCACCGATTGCGGAATGATTCAGTCTCCGCCACTTCGGTTTCCACGGTCGCAGCACCCCTGCCAGCCGCCGAATCAATCACGGCATTGTGGGCACTGGCGGCTTCATTCCATTCAATCAATGGTGCCTATGGCATTGACGGTGACGATTTGGAGTTCCCGCCTTATCAGCCAGCACCGGCGGCGGGGCAGCCGGGAGCTGAAGGTAACGGTGGGGCCGGGTCTGGGGCTTCGCCATCGGTTGAAGGTGCCTGATGAGCGGACCCTTCCGGCGCTCGCGCACTGCCCTGGCAGCTTACGGCGCGACCATGGCCGCCGAGGCGGCCAACGACCTGGGTAGCGAAACGGGCTCCGGGCTGCCGGAGGAGATTCCGGCCATGTGGCTGCGGCACAACTATCGGGGACGACCGGTTGATCTGCGCGGTGGACCCTCGCTGACCAGCGGCTTGATGCTGGCGGCATCCCGAGCTAAGGCCGGCCCTGGCTCGCGGGCCGGTGCCGCGGCGGCTATAGGAGCGGCGGGATTGGCAGGACTGCTGGATGATCTCAAAGGCGACGGTTCGGCCAAGGGATTGAAGGGTCACTTTCGGCGATTGGCGCACGGCCAGGTGACGACTGGGCTGATCAAACTGGCGGTCCTGGCGGGCGCCGGAGTGGTGTTCGCGGTCTTGAACGACGCGCCGGCGGCCAGCGGGACCAAGGGCCGGTCCGGCCGCGGCGGCCAAAGCGGCGTTGTAGGCCGGGTGGCAAAGATCGGCGTCGATGCCGCGGTGGTGGCCGGTGCCGCCAACTTGATCAACCTGCTTGACCTGCGTCCAGGCAGGGCCCTAAAAGCAGCCGGCGTGCCGGCCGCGGTCCTGGGGTTGGCGCCAGGGGCCGGTGGCGAAATGGCCGCCGGCATAGCCGGAGCAGTGGCGGCAGCGGCACCTTCCGACCTGGGCGAGCGAACCATGCTAGGAGACTGCGGGGCCAATTCCCTGGGTGCCGCTCTTGGCGTGGCGCTGGTGCGCAGCCTGCCGATGGGTGGTCGGGTGGTGGCGGCGATTGGGATTGGCGGCCTGATCCTGGCCTCGGAAAAGGTGTCATTCACTAAAGTGATCGCCGGGAATCCGACCTTGCGGCGGCTTGATGAGCTTGGCCGGGTTGATGTCCACGGTGCTGATGATCCGGCGGGCCCGGCGGATACGGTGGACCCGGCCAGTGCTGATGGCCCGGGGGGCGGCGCTGGCCAAACGCACATTGATGCCTCAGCGAACAACGCCCCGGAGCGGACCGGGTGAACCGGGCGGTCGCGGGAGTAGCCGGCGGGGCCGCTCTGATCGCTGGAGTGACGGTGGCCGCGCGCATAGTGGGATTCGTCCGGTGGGGAGTGTTTTCCGGAGCGGTTGGATCGACCGCCACCGGCTCCGCCTACACCGCCGCCAATGCCCTGCCCAACGTACTGTTCGAGGTGGCGGTTGGCGGAGCCTTGGCCTCGGTGGCTGTTCCCTTGTTAGCCGCGCCGCTGGCACGGCACCTGACTGACGATGCGTCGCGGACGGCATCGGCCCTTATGACTTGGACTTTGACGGTGCTGTTGCCCTTGGGTGCGGTGCTGGTTCTGGCCTCCCGGCCGCTGGCCGGCCTAGTTGTTGACGCCGGAGTCGATTCCGCGCACCCCGGGACGCGAACCCTGGCCGCCCAGCTAATCGCTATGTTCGCCGCTCAGGTGCCGCTCTACGGTGTGGGGGTCGTGGCCTCAGGGGCATTGCAGGCCGCGAAACGATTCTTCTGGCCGGCGCTCGCGCCGCTGCTGAGTTCACTGACCGTCACGGGGGTGTACATATGGTTCGCTGCTTTGGCTCGCGGATCACAGGATTCGCCGGGCTCTTTGCCCGGAAGCGCCGTCGGAATGCTCGGTTGGGGGACAACCGCGGGGGTGGTAATGCTAACTTTGCCCCTGCTCATCCCGATGCGCCGAGCCGGGATCCGGTTATCCGTCACCTACCGCTTCGCGCCTGGGCTGGCCCGTAGAGCCTCGGGGCTGGTGGGGGCCGGGATTGGCGGTTTGCTGGCGCAACAGGTGTTCGTGCTGACGGCTGTCATGGTGGCGGGGCACTTTGGGGCCACCGGCGCCTTGCCGGTCTTCAACTATGCCCAGGCGGTCTACCTGCTGCCCTACGCGGTACTGGTGATGCCGGTCGCGACGGCGGCATTCCCGCATCTGGCGGCCGCGAGCACCACTGACCGGGCTGGTTTTGGACAGCTGACGGCCCAGACGAGTCGCACGGTGACGGTTGTTGGCCTGGCCGGGGCCGCGGGGTTGATCGCTTGTGCGCCAGCCGTCCAACTAGTCTTCGAGGCCATTGATCCGGGGATGGTGATAGGGCTGTCCGCCACCTTAACGGCATTGGCCGTAGGACTGCCCGGATATGGGCTGTTGACACATCTTCAACGCGTTCTGCTGGCGGCCGGACGGACGGGGCTGGCGGCGGCCGGTACTGCGGCCGGATGGTTGGTGGCGGCGGCGCTGGCGGTCATCGCGGCGCGTTCTGGAGCGGGTGGGTTGGATTCCCTGGGGTGGGGCTCGGCCGCCGGAATGACTATTGGTGGTGTGGCCCTGCTGGTTGCCGCGCGCCGGGCGCTGGGCCCGGCGGCCTTGGCTGGCTGGGCGCGGACCGCCGGCGTGGGCGGTGTCAGTGCGGCCATTGCCGCGCTGGCCGGGCGCCTGGTAACGGAGTGGCTGGCCGGGATCGGGACTGGTGCTGGCTTTGGCGCGGGCGCGTTGGGGAGCCTTGGCGCCGGACTGATTGGCGTGGTGGTGGCGGTAGCGGTGGTCGCCCTTGGGGCGATCGCCGGCGACCGGTCAGCTATCAAGGTTTTCCGCCGGGAGGTCAAGTCGTGACCATAGCCCATGTCACGGGCCCGTCTCACGGTGGGATCCGGGCTCACGTCTTGATGGTGGCGACGGCCCAGCGGGAGGCGGGCCGCCGGGTCACGGTGAGTGAACTCGGTGGACCGGGCTGGCGCGACTGGGTTGCCGGTGCGATCCGCCTTTGGGGGATCGCCAAAGGGGCGCAGGTCATCCACGCCCACGGCCTGAGAGCCGGAGCCGCGGCCGTACTGGCAGTGCGCCTGAGTGCGCCTTGGCGCCGGCGCGGCATCATGGGGGCAGGCAAGGCGGGTGGCCGGGGAATCAACCTGACGGGAGGCGGTCCGCGCCACCGTCCGCGCGTGGTCGTGACCTTGCACACCTATCCTCCTGGCGGAACGCTCTGGCCACGGTTCCTATCCTCAGTTCTGGGGCGCGTAACAGCGCGGGCGGATCTAGTCTTGGGCGTCAGTTCTGAGATCGTCGACTGGATCGCGCGCCTTGGCGCGCGGCATCCCGCCCGGGCCCTGGTCCCGCCGCCTCCTGGCCGGCCGTCGCGGCCCGAAAAAGAGGTGCGGCAAGAACTGGGTGTTCCTGATGACCATTTCCTGATTGTCACGGTGGCCCGGTTGGCCGGACAAAAGGGGCTGCCCCTGTTGGTCGCCACTGCGGCCCGGCTCAAGGACCGGCCCCTGACCTGGGTGATCGCCGGGGAGGGACCCCTGCGGGCTCAACTCGAAGCGATCATCAAGAAACGGGATTTGCCGGTGCGCCCGCTCGGCCGCCGGCCGGATGTGCCGGACCTGCTGGGCGCCGCGGACGCGGTGGTGTCAACCTCACTGACCGAGGGCCAGCCGGTCGCCCTGCAACAGGCTCTGGCCGCCGGTTGCGCCGTGGTCGCGACCGATGTGGGCGGAACCCGGGAGACGTTGGCGGACGGGGCCACGCTGGTAGCGCCGGAGGCTGGTGCGTTGGCGGACGGCATAGGGCACCTACTTGATGATCCGGCGGCACGGGACGCGCTGCGCCGGCGGGCTGCCGCGCGCGCCGCCGCTTTGCCCACCCTCCAGGACTTGGAGACGCAGCTTAGGTGGGCTTATGGTGCTCAGCGGTCCCCCAATGGATAAAGTCTCCTTGAACCGCGATGCGCGCCGGCGCGAGGCGCTATCCTGGACGGACAACTAAACAGAGGGGCTGATCGGTTTCGACGGGGATCGTCGATTCAGGAGAAGCGGGCCGAGGAGACGTGGTTATCTCGTTAACGCTCCACGTGAACAATAAGTGCGAAATCTAACCGCACCGGCTTCGCTCTCGCCGCCTGAGGCGAGAGGTGAGCCCGTCAACCCAGGAGTGGCTATGGCCTGGTGTTTGGCGTCGTGAAGTAGCCCACTGCCTGTTCGTTGTGTTGTCCGGCGGACGGGGACTTCTAGATAACTGAGCCTGGCGGCGCGTTGCCGGTAGCAGCGCCGGGGCTGAGAAAACCGATTGCTGGCTGCGCCCGGAGAAGACCTGTTCTGTGGTTCTCGGACGGGGGTTCAATTCCCCCCAGCTCCACGATGTGATGTCTCAAGACATAGGAAACCGGTGAACCCACGTTGTGGGGGTTCGCCGGTCTTGTGTCTTGCCGGTGGGTTGGCGGGTCCTGGCCACGTCGAGGACGGGTTCGCGGAGGACTTCGCCGGTGGTGGTCAGGCCTGCGACGCGCCCTGCCTCGGCCGTACTTGCCAGGAGAGTTTGCCAGCATCAAACCAATACTGTCCTATTCAGCTTGCGGGCGGCCTGACTGGCGGTTGAGCGCTTCGCGGTAGACCTGGGCGTCCTCGCGTGGGCCCAACGCCCAGATGATCACAGAATCCCCTTCGTGTTGATAAACAAGGCGGAACCGTTGGGGGCTGATGTCTGGTAGGTCGAACTTAACCCGGAATAGGCCGGTCAGGTCTCCGGTGATGTGCCTTTCGCCCAGGGCCTTGCCGCGCTTGTGGTGATGCGCGACATCGGACACCGCCGCGGTGGCCGCGTCTGCTATGGCTGGGTCGAGGTCGTCGAGTCGGTCCAGGTCCCAGTACGCGCCAAGCACGTATTCGACTCGCCAAGGCTCGCGCGTGCTCAGGCTGTACCGGCGCGCTTCGCGGCGAGGCGCGTTTGGGCCTCTTGGGCGCTGAGGCGGGGCCGCGCGTCCGCCATCCGTTCCAATACGACGCGGACGTCGACTTCGTCTTGGAGGCGTTCAACATATTCGTGCACCAGGTCGCGGATCAGGCTGGACATAGACGCGCCGCGTCCGCCGGCGGCGGCCGCCACCTTCAGGACGAGGTAGTCCTCGGCTGGCAGTTCAACTGTGATGCGAGTGGGTTCCAAGGCGGCCAAAGCGGTCATGGGAACATCTTAGATGCACAGACGTTGTGATGTGAACCATCGTCGCGCCGCTCCCATTCGCCGGCACAGTATTAGCCGATGCGAACCGCTCGTTTCAGTAGTCGGACTCTGCGCACTCCTGTGGTAAACGGAGATGTTTCCGCAGCTTGGCGATGTGTGTCTAGCCGCCATCGCGGATGGCTGTCTTTGCGGCGGTTCAGCTGACGCCGTAGTGGTCGGCGATGGCTTGGTAGGTCCAGCCTTCGTCGAGGCGAAGCCGGACGGCATCGGCCCACTGGTTTTTGGGGATTCCCTGCTTGCCGGTTGTGACGCCGTGGCGGCGCAGGATGATGCCGACCGTAGTGCGGTGGATGCCGAACATGGGGGCCAGTTCGTAGACGGACTTGCCGTCTTGGTAGGCGGCGGTCATCTGCGCGGTCTCGGCCTCGGACAGCCGCTGAAGCTGTTTCCTGTCCACATGTTGAGACTCTTCGGGTGAGCCGGCTCCGCTCAAGCCAACGGTCTTGCGCGCTTTGACCAGGCGTTTTAGGAATCGGGGGAGGGTTTGAACTTTGTCTCGTAAGGTCCACCGGTGAGAATGCCCGCCTTGAGCGGGCATTCTTGCTGGTATGGCTATGTGGTGGTGGGGAATTTGGAGGAGGAGCCCTTCGCGGCGATGCGTGCGTGAACTTCCGTGGCGCTGAGACGCGGTCGCGTGTCTGCCATCCGCTCCAGGACCAGCCGGATGTCTACCTCGTCCTGGAGGAGATGGTACGCCGCCGCAACGCCTTGGCGTTGCTGGAGTTCGCGGGCGCCGGCGGCATGGCCGACCTGGGTGACCCGGAAGTGGTCAGGGAAGCGCAGCGGTGAGGCGCCGCGACCGCCATCCACCACTCGGATCAGGACCAAGAGGTGATTGTGATCCATTACGACAGCGACTCCTACCACCTGTGCGGTGTGGAGCCCCGGCTCGCGGCCACCGCCTAGTCCAGCTACTCTTGGGTCCCGTGCTCGCCGGCCCCGTCCAGCATTGGGGGCCGCCGGACCGACCGCTGCCACGTGCGGCATCGCCAGGTGATATTCGCATAACGTGATGCTATAGTCGTGTTTTGTGAAGACAGGGCCTTCGATGTTGACGCCGTTCGTGCGTTCGGACACCGTCGGTGCGATCCTGGCGGAGGTGTTCGTGCGCCCTGACCTGGAGTTCACCATCGCGGAGTTGGCGCGCCGCGCTGATGCGTTGCCTGCCACGGCGCATCGGGAAGTGACCCGTTTGGTGCAGGCCGGGGTGTTGGTCGACCGACGGGAGGGCAACAATCGTCTGGTGCGGGTGAACCAGGCGCATCCGCTGTACTCCCCGATGTCTGAGGTCATCGCGGCGGCCTATGGGCCGGTTCCGGTTCTGCGGGACCTCTTGGCCGGAGCGCCGGGCGTAGTGGAGGCGTTCATCTACGGTTCTTGGGCGGAGCGGCGCTCGGGGCGGCTGGGGGCCTTTCCTCGAGACGTGGACGTGATGGTGGTCGGGGACTTGGCGGTGGACACGCTGATCGAGATCCAGGACTCGGCCCGCGGGAGGTTGGGGTTGGACGTGAGCGTCTACCGGGTCACCCCCGACGAGTGGAGGGCCAGATCCGGCAACCCATTCTTGGCGGAGGTGACGTCCCGGCCCACGGTGGCGCTGCAGGGTGGGAAGGACGCCGGTGGACTGGGATCCGAATGAGCAGGGGACCGAGTACCTGGTTAGGCGCGGTGCCGGCCGTCGCGTGGTTGGGCGGTGTCGGGTCAGTTGGTTCGCCGGGGCCCGGGCGGCGTCATGGTGGTTGGCGGCGCCAGCAGTCTGGCGTATAGGGCACGGGCAGCTACGAAGGCATCATCGAACGACATGACCTCGGCCGCAGTCGATCTCGTCAGCGTCGCGTAGTCGGCGCGCCAAGCGGCCGGTGGTGTTGGCAGCACCAGCGGCGGATCTCGGTGGCCGCGGGCATGGAAGACCGTGCGCAAGCGTCGCCGGGCGGTGTCCTCATCGAGCTGGAGGACCTCAAGAATCAGCGCGATGTCGAGCAAGTCCTTGACCCGGGTGGATGGGCGGCCAGGTTCGCTAAAGCATGCAGTTTCTCCGCGACATGCTGAGCCACGTCGATGGCCGGGATGACAACCGGTTGCCACGCCGCCACATCTACGGGCAAAGGCAGCGTCAACAGGTCGAAGGAGCCCGCCAGTTCTTCGGGACGGCAAACAGCGTCGACCCGGATAGCCGCGAACTGGCGATCGGCCAAATCCGCGCTGACCGACAAGTGCAGTCCCGGACCCCCCGTTTCGAGAAGGTGGGCACGGGCCGCCATCACCTTGAACACGAAGCCATCGCGGTCGGTGTCACCTTCGGTGGCATGGCGGAAACGCCGCTCGAGTTCTTCGGTTTCCGAACCGAAAGTGGTCGCCAGGTCCAGATCCCGAGTCGCCCTCGCGGCGAGGCCCAGGCGTGTTTCGAGGAGGTATCCGCCCTTGAGCACCCAGCCGCCGTCGGCCGCTAATCCGCGCAGCAGCCGCGCGAACACCAGGTGGCGGCGCAACCGGTTCACTTCGGACCCCTGTCGCCGCGCCGCTTGCAGGAGTCTGGCGTCGAGGCTCGCCCGCAGGGCTTCGGCGTCATTGTTCACGGTGCCGCCCGTAGGGCCGCGAATGCCCGTTCCAGCCGCAAAGCCGCCCGGTCCCCGAACTCGTCGGCCCGCCACAGCAACTCGCGCCCGTCCGCGAATCCGCGCGACACGGCATCGGCCACCGCTTGGTCTAGCTGCTCTTGGGTCCCGTACTCCCCGGCCGTGTCCAGCAGCGTCCGGACAGGGGCGGTAACGGCGAACCCGCTCCGCCGCTCGACATCTTCGGCGGGCAGGAGCCGCTTGAAGAGCCTGACCGCCCGATGCGTTGCCCTGAATCCGGGGGGAACAGTCATCGTGACGACCGCCGGATCGGTTGTCCCGAAGTCGTGGATCGCCAGCGCCGTCCCGTGCGAGAGGACGCCGCGTCCGCCGCTCCACAAATCCCAGCGGGCGTAATCATCCTCCGTTTCCCCGAGGGCGCCGGGCAGACGGTATATCCCGCGGTCGGCCCGCAGCCAGTTTCCCCGGTCCGCATGGTACTTCTGGCCCTGGTAGGAGTATCCCGCCGCTAGGGCCTGGCCGGCGGTGAAGTATCCGCCCTGCCTTGCAGCCGTCGCCTCCAGCACGCGCCGCGCTTCCTTCACCTGAACGCCCACTCCTCCAGACCCTCTTGTAGTATTGCGTTTCCTACCTACTTCATACTACAAGACTCGCCCTCGTTAGTCCGCACGGCAATAGCTGGTGTTACGAGTCGGCAGACGGCCGAAAAATAGTCGTCCGCTCCCGAATTCGCCGAGCATTCACTCTTGACCCAGGCCATCGCGGACGGCTGTCTTTGCGGCGGTTCGGATGGGCGCTTCGCGGCCAGGCGAGCCTGGCCATCCTCTGGCCTGAAAGCTCGTCCGGCGCCGTTATTGTATGTACTGGAAACGGAGCGGAAGGTAGGTTTGGTAATGACAGCGCTGGAAGATCTGAGGGCCGCCGTTTATGGAGTTCGGGCCCTGGATGATTCGGTTGCGTACATGTGCCAGGCGGCAGTGGAGTTGCGGGACCACCTCGAAGCGGCCTACGGGAACAGCAGCGGGCTTGATCGGGATTGGCGGCGGTATGCCCCGGAAGATGCGCCGGCCGCTATGCCTCCGGCGCACGTTATAGCAGGTCAGACCGTAGAGCGGCTGGCGGCTCTGATCGAATCGGCCGGAGTGGTGCGGCGGGCCTTGCGCCGCGCCCGGGTCCGGCTAACCGAGATTGAGCGCAAGAATATCTGGATGCTGGTCCACGACAATCAGGCCGTTCCGGATGGCACCAATGATGGTGTTTATTGGATCCAGGACGGCAAGAAGCGGGTGGCTGGGTCTGAGGAAAAGGCGGTAGCCTTGGTCCGCGAGAAGATGGCTGCTGAAGAGCTTGCCGCGCTCAAGGACGGATTCACGGAAGCGGGCCGGGTTCTGGCCGCCTGCCGCGAAGAGCCGGGCGCCAAGGGCCCGGACGCGAGCACCGACCCTCGCCCCCGCCGCAGGCGGTCTGGCTATCGTGTGCCATATGAATTGGGATTGCGTCCGGGGCCGGTGGCGCCGGGGCCGGTCAATCCGCGAAACACTTTGGGCAAGTACGGCAAGTCGTGGGTGAAGACCCCGGGCTGCACGCCGTAGGTGCCGCGGCGGCATCGCCTGGCCGATGCCGCCTCCGCGGTTCCGTACGACAGCCGGCTTGGGCGCTGGATCCGCGAGTGACCTTCACCATATCTACTCGTGTCGGTCCCATCGAAGTTACGTCACCGTAGGTTACGCTTGGGTACGTGGTAGCCACATCGAGCCGGCCATGGCTCTCAAAATACGCCCCAGGTGTCCCGGCGGAAATCCCCAGCCCAACCCAACCCGTGTACGGCGGACTGGAACAGGCCGCGCGGCTCTACCGCAAGCGTCCAGCCGTGGAGTTCATGGGCCGGCGCACAACCTATGCCGAGTTGATCGACCAGGTCTCTCGCGCCGCCGAGGTGCTTCGGGCGCACGGCGTTGGTAAGGGCTCGATCATCGCGATCGCCTTGCCAAACTGCCCCCAGCACGTGGTGGCGTTCTACGCCGCCATGCGACTGGGCGCCATAGTCGCTGAACATAACCCCACTTATGGGGCCGTCCAGTTTGCCCACCAACTCAAGGATTGCGGCGCCACTCACTTGATCGCCTGGGACAAGGCACTTGAATCGGTAGCCGGGGCGATGCGCGCCGAGCCAACCGTGGCAGCCAAGATGGAAGTCGCATTCAGCGTTGATCTGACCGCCGCGTTGCCCGCTTCCAAGCGGTTCGCGTTGCGTCTGCCCTTGCCGAGGGCCCGGGCCCTACGCGAAGACATGACGGTTGTGGGGGCGAATCCCGCGCTGCCGGGAGTCCGCGTCACGAGCTGGGAAAAGGCCGTCAAGCGGGCCCGGCGGCTGGACCCATGGGTGCCGGGCGCCAGCATTGATGACATCGCCCTCCTGCAATACACCGGCGGCACCACTGGTGTCCCCAAGGGCGCCATCCTCAGTCATCGCAACTTGGTGGCCAACGCCACCCAATCGGTCTGCTGGGTGGCGGGCCTGCGGCCCGGGGATGAGACGTTTTACGCCGTCTTGCCGTTCTTCCATGCGTTCGGGATGAACCTCTGCTTGGTCGCTCCGCAGTTGGTGGGGGCGACCATCGTAGTGTTCCCCAAGTTCAGCGTCGATATGGTGCTGGCCGCGCACAAGCACACCCCGGCTACTCTCTTCCCGGGCGTGCCGCCCATGTTTGACCGCCTGGAACGGGCGGCTAGCGAACGCGGGGCGAGCCTGCAGGGAATCCGTCACGCCATCTGTGGGGCCATGGCGGTTACACCCGCCGTGGCGGAACGCTGGGAAGCCGCGACCGGCGGCCTGCTGGTGGGGGGCTACGGATTGACGGAAGCCTCGCCCATTGTGGGCGGCAACCCGACCACCGAATTGCGGCGGCCTGACTGCATAGGACTGCCGTTCCCCAGCACGGAAGCCCGGATAGTTGACCCGGCTGATCCCTCCCGTGACCTGCCGGAAGGCGAAGCCGGAGAGCTATTAGTCAGGGGACCTCAAGTGTTCTCGGGTTACTGGAATGACCCCGTGGAAACGGCTGCCGTTTTGACCCCCGATGGCTGGTTGCGTACCGGAGACCTGGTAGTTATGGAGCCGGATGGATTCCTCCGCTTAGTTGACCGGATCAAAGAGATCATAGTTACGGGCGGCTTCAATGTGTACCCATCACAGATTGAAAAGGAACTGGCGCTAATGCCGGAGATTCTTGATGTGGCCGTGGTCGGAATGCCCTCGGGTGACCTGGGGGAGCGGGTAGTCGCGGCGGTTGTGTTAGCGCCGGGAGCGAAGCTGGAACTTGAGCAAGTGGTCGAATGGGGCCGACAAAGATTGGCTCGTTATGCTGTCCCGCGCGAACTATTCGTGGTCCAGGATTTGCCCCGTTCACAGATTGGCAAGGCCTTGCGCCGCATTGTCCGGACCCAGATCCTTGAGGGTTCCACGGTTCAGGCAGCACCCGCGAAATCCCCCGGTTTGCCATTGGCCTCGGCCCCTTAGGGCCGCCCCAGATACCCCCTGAGTTAGGTACTGGCAAATGGGCGATGACGCTGAACGCGGCGTGTACGACCGGGGTGACCGGCTGGATGTGTGTGGTGCGCGACTGCGGGGGCGGGACTTTTCCGGGCGCCGGTTGACGAATGGGTTCCTGGCGGTGGCGTCGCGGTTTGAGGACTGCAAGTTTGACGGGATACTTGTTGACAGTCTCGCTTTTGGCGCTGGCTCGGCGCTGTCTGAGTATGTCGGGTGCAGTTTTGACGGAGCGAGCCTGGCGGCGAGCAGCGGTGATGTCGCGCGGTTTGTCAGGTGTTCGTTTGAAAATGTGCGGATCCGGGACTGGTATTGCTGGGAAGTGGAGTTTGTGGATTGCGTGTTTTCGGGTGTGTTGCGGAATGTGGTCTTTGACGGACAGGTGCCGGAGATGAATCGTGGGCGGGCGGGGCGAGATGTGAATGAATTCATTGGGAATGATTTCTCGCGGGCCGACCTCCGGGGTGTCACTTTTCGAGGCGGAATTGACTTAGGACGTCAGCGTTTGCCGGAGGGCGGAGATTATACGCATTTGTCTGACGACGAGAGCAGTTGGGGGTGCTGGCAGTGGCTGGCGGATTGGCGCTGACCTTGGAGAAGACCGGGGTTTAGTTCGCGCCGTTCAAGAATTCTTCACGCAAGTACGGATTGGTTTCCCTTTCTATCGCCATGCTGGTAGCGGGGCCGTGGCCGGGAAGTAAGCGGGCGGCATCGGGCAACGAAAGGACCTGGCGCCGCAGCGAACGGCGCATGGCGGCCGGGTCGCCTACCCGGAAATCGGTGCGCCCAATGGACCCGGCGAACACAACGTCCCCGGTGAACGCCACCGGCCCGGTGCCGTCCTCAAGCAGCAGCAGGGTGCAGCCCGGCGTGTGCCCAGGCGCGTGCCGCAACTGGAATTCCATACCGCCGATGCCGCATACTCCAGTTTCGCTCCCACTATCCAGTTGATATTCGCGCACGTCGGGAGGCTCATGGAAACCGTCCGGGAAGAGGGAATGAATCATCGGGGCGGCATCGGGAGTTAACGCGGCGACGGGATCGGTCAAGAACGGGCGGTCCGCGCCGTGAATGTACAGGGGAACGTTCCAGGTGTCCGCCAGGTAGGCAGCGGCGGCGATGTGGTCTATGTGCCCGTGGGTGGCGAGCACCGCTGCCGGGTCCCGGCCGAGTGCCTGGACGGCCGCGACGCAAGGCTGGGCAGCGTGCTGGCCTGGGTCGATCACGACACATTGATTGCCATGTTCGGGTCCCACCACGTACCAGTTGGCTTGGAAGATGCCGGACGAGCCGCTGGTTATACGCATCAAGGCAGGATACCGAACTAGCGATGTGCCCCTAGTTGGGCTTCATGGCATGGCGCTGGGCCGACGCGGTGGATATCGCCGCGGGCCGGCCCAGCCCTGCCGCGCGTCGGATTGACGCTGGCGGCGCCGCCTAGAGGGCGGCGCGGATCGCGCTGGGCAGCTCCCGGTCAACGGCCTCCCAATACTCGAAGAATCGCGCTTTGACTTCCGGCCTGGTCAGGCCGCGATACTGCCCGGCCAGGGTGTCCACGAACCGGCCGCTGGCCGGGGCATCAAAGACCTCCGCGATCATGGTTCTGGCCTGGGAGAAGTCATTGTCTTCGGCGTGGAGGCTGGCCGCGGAGCGGACCAATTCGCCGTCTTGGGACCAACCTGGTGATTCGGAAGGTGCCGTGGGCGCACCGCCGGATGAGGCCAGGGCGGCCGGACCGCCCAGCGAGTTCGGTGCGTAAACCGGTGCCGAGGCTGGATCAACCGTGAAGCGCATGGCGCCATCGCGAGTATAGGAATGGACATCTGTCCGGGGCGCGTTGACCGGTAGCTGGGACGAATTCGTTCCCACCCGGTAGCGGTGCGCATCCGAATAGGCGAACATGCGGGCCAGCAGCATCTTGTCTGGGCTGACGGAAATGCCCGGCACCAGGTTGGACGGCGCGAAGGTGGCCTGTTCAATCTGGCTGAAGTAGTTCTCCGGATTGCGGTTCAGGGTGAGCCGTCCAACCTCCGTCAGCGGATAGTCTTCATGCGGCCAGATCTTGGTCAGGTCGAACGGATTGAAACGGTAGTTTTTGGCTTCCTCATAGGGCATGACCTGCACCTTCATGGTCCAGGACGGGTAGTCGCCACGCTCAATCGCGTCCCACAGGTCACGGATGTAGTGGTCGGCATCGGTACCGGCGAGCTGGTCCGCTTCCGTCGCGGTGATGTTGCGGACGCCTTGGTGGGATAGGAAGTGGTACTTGACCCAGAACCTCTCGCCTTGAGCGTTGACCCATTGGTAAGTGTGTGAGGAATACCCCTGCATGTGACGCCAGCTCAGCGGGACTCCACGGTCACCCATCAAGTAGGTCACTTGATGGGCGGTTTCCGGCGACAGCGTCCAAAAGTCCCACTGCATGTCAAGATCCCGCAAGTGCGATCCAGGCATGCGTTTCTGGGAATGGATGAAGTCTGGGAACTTCATTCCGTCGCGGATGAAGAAGACCGGTGTGTTATTGCCAACCATGTCGTAGTTGCCCTGGGAGGTGTAGAACTTCAGGGCGAATCCGCGCACGTCGCGCCAAGTGTCCGGGCTACCCAGTTCACCAGCAACGGATGAGAAGCGAGCCAGCAGCTCCGTCTGGGCTCCCGGTTGGAACAGGGCCGCTTTGGTCCATTGACTGACATCCTGTGTGACCTCGAACCGGCCAAAGGCGCCGCCGCCTTTGGCATGGACCACCCGTTCCGGAATCCGTTCCCGGTTGAATTGGGCGAGCTTCTCCACCAGGTAGTGGTCATGGAGGGCGATGGCGCCGTCCGCACTTACGCAGAGTGAGTGCTCATCGGATCCGGCGGGTGCGCCGTTGAGGGACGTTGTTGGGTGGACGGCCCCGGCCACGGCGGTGGCCCCGGCGCCGGCCACGGCGTTGGCCGGGTCCGCGGCCGGATCTGGGGCTGGTTTGGCGGCCGGGCGACCCGCTGGGCCGTTGGTTGGTGTGGTGTTCATGGCTTTTGTTTCCTTCGGTTGGGTTGGGTTTGGGAGGTGACCCGGCAATCCGGGCACAGCCCCCAATAGATGACTTCGGCCTCGTCGATTTCAAAGCCGTGGTCGTTCTGTGCTGTCAGGCAGGGCCGGTGCCCCACGGCGCAGTCCACGTCTTCGATTCTTTGGCAGGACCGGCAGATCAAGTGGTGATGGTTGTCCCCAGTGCGGGCCTCAAATAGCCGGGGATGCCCGGCCGGTTCGATTCGCCTGGCCAGGCCATGTTCAGCGAGCACGGCCAGTGCGTCATAGACGGTCTGGGTGGACACGGTGCCGAGCTTGTGCCGGACGGCGGCGGCGGCTTGGTCGGCGTCCAGGTGGCCGTCCGCCGCTAAGGCTTCGAGGACCGCCAGGCGGGGCGCGGTTACTCGCAGTCCCGCCTGGCGCAGGGCTTGTCTTGGGTCGTAGATGGTCCGCTGCTCTGCCATACCGGTCAGCCTAGCGCCCAATCTGGAGGAAGTCCAATAACAGAATATTTCCAGATAACCGGAGTGCCGCGGATGGGCCTGATGGCCCGACCGCCCGATGGCGGGGCAGCCGGGCGGACGGGTCGACGGATCGATACCAAAATGTGACCAAAACAGGATAGACAAAGAGTTCCTCTAACACTTAGAGTATGTGTTGAAGGAGGGACAGTCATGGACCTTGTTAGCACGGAGCAGATCCGTCGCCGGAACCGCACGCAGGTTCTCGAAAGACTGATCCGCGAGGGCCCCTCCACGCGGATCGTCTTGGCTGCCCAGTGCGGGCTCTCGCCCGCCAGCGCGGCGAACATGATCCAAGACCTGCAAAGACAGGGCCTGGTGACGGTGAACGGCATCGAGCGGTCGAAGGGCGGACGGCCAAGCCTGCTGGTGGAAGCATCCGCGGACGCGGCCTTCTTCGTGGGCGCGGACGTTGGTGAGGCAGGGGTGACCGTGGGCCTATATGACCTGACGTTCGCACTGCGTGACTCCGCCAACACCGCGACGGCCTCGGCGGTGGCCTCCGTGGCGGAAAGCGCTCAAGCGATCAAGGGTGGCCTGGATGTGCTGCGCCAACGTAACCGCGAAGAGTGGAAGCGAGTCGGCGGCATCGGGCTGGCCTTACCGGGCATAGTCGATACGCAACACGCGGCGGGGCCAACGCTCTACGCGCAGAGCATCGGTTGGCCGCCCGTGGCGGTGGCGGACCTGTGCATGCACGGGGACATTCGCGTCACGGCGGATAACGGCGCCAAGGCCTACGCCCGGGCGGAGTTGTGGCGCGGCGCCGTCTCGCACCAGGAAGAGGCCGAATGTGCGGTAGTGGTGTTGTTGGGCAGAGGACTTGGCATGGGGATCCTCAACCACGGCAAGATCATGCGCGGGCTGTCGTCAAGCGCGGGCGAACTTGGCCACATGAAGGTCACCACCGGCGGACGGCTATGCACCTGCGGCGCACGCGGCTGTCTCGAAGCACTCATTGGCGGCGAGGCGATCCTGGCCCGCTGGGTTGAGGGCGGAGGGGCGCCCATGGCGAGTGAAGAAGAATGCGTTGAGCACATCCTGGCGACCGCGAATAAGGATCCGTTGGCTGGTGAATTGCTGGATGAGACGGTCACCTACCTGGCGACCGGTTTGTCGAATGTGGTCAACATGGTCAACCCCGGGCTCTGCGTGATTGGCGGCTGGCTGGGCCAAGAATTGATGAAAAGCCGGGGGAGTGAAATCGAAGCCAAGACCCGCCAGTTCGCACTGCGACACCCGGCCCAACAGGTCCAGGTCGCTGGAACAGAGCTTGGCAGAAACGCGGTCGCCTTGGGCGGCGCGCTAGCCGCATTTGGGGACTTCATGGAGAACCTCGATCCGGCTGTACCGGTTAAGCACGCCCGCCCTGAGGCCTCGGTTGGGCATTGAAGCCAAGCCAGGCAAACAGGGCCTACTACAACAGCAATCAGTCTCAAGGAGGAAACACATCATGCGTTCCAAGAAAGCTCGTCCAATAGCATTGGGCGCGGCGATGGCGATGACGCTCGCCATTGCCCTATCTGCCTGCGGGGAAGACGGCGGTGATGGCAAAGCCGCTGATGGAAAACCAGCTGGCACAGTCAAGGTCTTAGCGGTAGAAGGCCCTGAAACCGACGCCTTGGAGGAAGGTGCCAAGGCCTTCACCAAGGAGAGCGGAATCGCGGTCACAGTTGACAAGGTCGCACGCGACCTGTGGTCACAGCGGAAAGTCGCGGAACTGGCGCAAGACGCGGGCACCTATGACGTGGTGTTCGTGGGAGGTGGCGATGATTCACAGTGGCTCTTGGAACATGCCCACGTCCAGGACCTCGCGCCGCATCTGGGTGACGACGTAGTCAACGACATTGTCAACCATGAGCTCTTCACCAGAGACGACGGGTCATTCGTAGGTGCGCCGCAGTACCTGAATTTCCCCATGCTCTTCTACCGCGCTGACCTGTTTGGCGATCCGGGCGAACAGAAGGTGTTCAAGGACAAGTATGGGCGGGATCTGGCGGTGCCAACCACATTTGACGAGCTGGTTGAGGTCGCGGAGTTCTTCCACCGCCCACCGGAACTCTACGGGACATGCATTGGCGGCGTGGACTGGTCAGTCTTCATCGACGACACCTACTTCACCTACGGTCAGGACTCCAACTTTGGAGATCTGGACACCGGCGAACTGACCCTGAATTCGCCTGAGCACATCAAGTCGCTCCAGTACATCAAGGACTTGACGGCTTTCAACGCGCCGGGCTGGGAGACTCAGAGCTTCTTCGATTGTGATAACCAGGTTCAGGCCGGCACGGTAGCTCTCTACCAGAACTGGCTGTACGCGTGGGACGTGCTGAAAGAGCCCATGGGTGACAAGATCGCCATGGCCCCGCCGCCAGGAGCCAAGACCCACCTCGGAGCGATGCTGGCGACCATCCCGGAAGCGGCACCTAATCCAGAAGGCGCTGGCGAGTTCATCGCGTGGATGCTGACCGACGCCTATCAGCTTGACCAAACTGAAGCCACCGGCAACTTGCCGGTCCGCCTGAGCCAGCTTGATTCGGCGGATTTCGCTGAAGCGCTTGATCAAATAGGGATGCTGAAAGATGTCGCGCAGCGTCTGACCTATCAGTTCACCACCTGGTCCGGGGAACTCTCGACTGGTGTAGCGGAGGCGATAGCCAAGGTTTACCAGGGCGAAATGACGCCGACGGAAGCGGCCAATTGGTTACAGAACGATAAGTTCGCGGGGCGCAAGGCTCTGGAATGACACGTTCGGAGCCTCCGGGAGCGGTGCCGGGCGGGAAACCCCCGGCGCCGTCCCCGGCCTTTGGCCCAAAACCGCATCTGAAACGGGGCCGAGGCGTCGGCGAGGACCGGCCGGCGGCCCAGACGGTCAGCAAGGGCGTTGGGGACACCGGCGACCGCCACCCCGACCACCGCCACAGCAGCCGCCACCACGTGGGCCGGGCCGGCGGCCAAGGGTCGCGGTCGGGCCGCCGCCGGCGCACCGGTCTGGCTTTCGCGGCGCCGGCCGTGGCCTTCGTGGGCCTAGATGGGTGATTCCTTGGGGTGTTGCGGTGTGGCGGGGTGACTTTACGGGGCGAGAGAGCCCAGGATCGGTGTTGAAAGATCACTTCCCCGATCACAAAGGACCGGTTCAATGGACACCGACCTGGACTCGCTCGCCACCACACTTTACGTCACCATCGACGATCTGTTGATTGCCCACCCCGAACAACTCCCGCCGCGACCTAGAGTCGGCATCGCGCCGAAGACCACTGACAGTGAGATCATCACTCTGGCGGTCCTCCAAGTGGTGCTGGGTTATCACAGCGAACGGCGTTGGGTCAGGTATGTGAAACGGCATCTGGTCTGCTATTTCCCGCGTGTGCCTAACCAGCCGGGTTACAACAAACGACTGCGGGCGTTAGCGTCGACGCTGGTATGGGTTTCATCCGTCCTGGCCCGCTCGACCGACCAGTGGGCGGACGGGGTGTGGGTGGCGGACTCCACCCCAGTCGAGTGCGGCCGGTCCCGGGAGACAGCGAAACGCTCCGAGTTGGCCGGGTGGGCTGAGTACGGGTACTGCGCCTCCCACAGCCGCTACTTCTGGGGGTTGCGTCTGCACCTAGTCGCCACTTTGGGAGGACTCGTCGTTGGGTGGGTGTTGTCCGGCGCGAAAGCCGACGAACGTGAAGCGTTGACCGCGATCATGTCCGCCCTGGAGCGTCGGCCCGGCCAGGTCGTGATCACAGATAAGAATTACCACGGCAAACAGTTCGAGGCCGCATTAGCCGAAGAGGGGATCGTGTTGTTGCGTAAGGCCCGCAAGGGCGAGAAACCCAGACCTGGCGCTAGGTTCTTCAAACCATTACGCCAGGTCATCGAGTCAATCAACGCGACTTTCAAAGCGCAACTCAGTTTGGAGTTGCACGGCGGCAAAACCATCCAAGGCGTCTGCGCGAGAGTCGCCCAACGAGTCCTCGCGCTCAACGCTGTCATCTGGTTCAACGAACGAATCGGCGCACCCGTGCTCCGTTCCCTGACCGCCTACGACCACTAAACCCCTTGGAATCACGCATCTAGTCATGGCTTACCCAGTTGGCTATCTCCTTTACTTGGCGTTTCACACCTACCGGCCCTTGTCGTCATCGGAGATGAAACCAGCCGGCCTCCAGAATTTCGCATGGCTGATAACAGACGAATCGACCAACAGATCCTTGGCCGTCACCCTGAAGTTCACCGTCGCGTCAGTGACCATAGAAATGGTGGTTGGCACGGTCTGCGCGGTGCTGCTGGCGCAATTCATGCTGGCCGTCAAAGGCCGGTTGGGCCGGATCTATTCGCGGGTCCTGGGGTCCGCGTACATCCTTCCTTTCGCGGTACCAGCTATCGCTGGGGCGTTCGCCTGGAAGATGGTGCTTGATGCGCAATTCGGCCCCCTCAACGCGATGCTGGACCGCCACACGCCCTGGCTGGTAGACTACGCCCTGGCGGCGGTGGTGGTGATCGACGCCTGGAAGATGACGCCGTTCGTAATCTTCGTGGTGCTGGCGGCCGTTTTGTCCATCGAACCGACGCAGTATGAAGCGGCCGAACTGGATGGAGCGGGCGCTTGGCGCCGCTTTACGCACATCACCTTGCCATCAATCCTGCCGGTCGTGACTATCACGGCCGCATTCCGGGCTGTTGACGCCTTCACCAAGGTGTTCGACACCGTCTTCGCGACCACCGGTGGCGGCCCTGGCAGCGACACCAGGATGCTGCCACTGATGATTTGGCGGACCGCCATCACCAACCTGGATTTCGGTCATGCCGCTGCCCAGGCCATTGAGGCCCTGCTTATATCACTGGTGTTCGGTGTGGCTCTCCTCATAAATCAGCGGAGGGGACGTTCATGAAACTGACCCGACAAGGCCGTAAACGCGTCTTCACCGTGGCGAACGGTGTCATCTTGACTGTGGTTGCTCTGCTGATGGCGCTGCCCTTAGTTTGGATGGCGCTCACATCCCTGAAGGCGGACCCGGACATCTTCAGCGCCACGCCGCTGGCGGCGCCGGAATCTCTGACTTTGGAGCACTACGAAGTGCTGTTCTCCAAATTCCACTTCGGCCAGGCGAGCATCAATTCTGTGCTGATCGCCGCCGCCACGACTCTGATCAGCGTTCTTCTGGGTGGCCTGGCCGCGTACGGATTCGCCCGGTATCCATGGCGGGGAGCCGGGATCGCTATCGCCTTCTTGATGGTCGCGCGGATGGTGACCCCCGCGTCCTTGGTGGTGCCGCTATATGCCATCATGAGGACCCTTGGCCTATTGAACTCGGTCACTTCTGTCGTCGTCGGTGTTACCGCATTGAATTTGCCGTTCGTAGTCTGGATTCTGCGGCCGTTCTTTGAGAGCGTACCGGTAGAAGTGGAAGAAGCCGGTGAACTCGATGGTTTGACTCCATTGAAGGTGTTCTTCAGGATTGTCCTGCCGTTGGCGAAGCCGGGGATCATGACCGCCGTCTTATACAGCTTCCTGGCGGGCTGGACAGATCTCCTGTTCCCCATGACTTTCGTTACCGCTCCTGATGCTATGCCTTTGACCTCGGCCCTTCTTCAAATGCAGACCGGCTACAAGATCTATTGGGGCGAGGTGATGGCTGGCGGCATCTATTTGACCGTGCCGGCCCTGATTATCTGCTTCGCCTTGCAGAAGCATTTGGTCAAGGGCCTGCGCGCCGGATTCTGAATGAACGGAGAGAAATAAGATGGAGGAATTCATCGCCTATCCTGAATTGGCGGACGTGAAATGGGGTACGGCCAGCGCGGCGTACCAGATTGAGGGCGCGGTCGGAGCCGATTCCCGTAGCCCTTCCATTTGGGACACTTTCGCCGCTCGTCCTGGCGCCACCTTCCGGGGCGACACGGGCAAGAGAGCTTGCCGGGCCTACCGGCGTCCAGACCGTTCGCTTGATGCCTTGAGCGGCCTTGGCGCGCAGGTGTACCGGTTCTCAGTTTCATGGTCCCGGATTCTGCCGTCGCCGGGAGCGGCGCCCAATCGCGTTGCGCTCGGTTACTATCGGCGGCTGGTTGAGCAGCTCTTGGCGCGGGGAATTGAGCCGATCATCACGCTTTACCACTGGGACCTGCCGCAATGGCTTCAGGACCGGGGCGGCTGGACCGGCGCGGCGGCGGTGGAAGGGTTCGCCCATTTCAGCGCGGTGATCGCGGAGGCTTTGGGCGACGCCGTGAAGCGCTGGGTGACTGTGAATGAGCCGTACTGTGCCGCCTTCCATGGCCATCTGTCAGGGGTCCACGCACCCGGCCACCGCGACGAAGGCGAGGCGTTGCGGGCAGCGCTGATGTTGATAAATGGTCACGCGGCATCGGCGGCGGAAATACGGCGGGTGCGCCGCGATGCGAAAGTCGGGATAGTGCTGAACTTGTCTGACCTGGAGGCCGCCTCTGACAACCCGGAAGACGCGCGGGCCGCCCGTCATGCTGATCTGGTGGAAAACCGGCTCTTCCTCGATTTGGTGCTTCGTGGCCGTCTCCCGGACGATGCCGCTGGGTACTTTGGCGACCGCCTCACCTTCGTGAGTGACGGGCTTGACATATCCGCTTTGCGGGTGCCGCTCGACTTCATCGGGCTGAACTATTACGAACACAACGTGGTCGAAGCGGCGCCGGACGGCCTAGACCCAGTCCTGCGCGGGGCGCGGAAACTGCCGGTCACAGGGCCGAGCAGCGCCAATGGTGTAGCGATTTATCCGCCTGGCCTCAGCCGGACTTTGTTACGGCTGGCGGAGATGGAACCGGAATTGCCAATCTGGGTGACTGAAAACGGGATCGGCCTGGCGGACTACATAGGTCCTGACGGGGATTGCCGCGACTACGAACGGGTGAATTACCTGCGGGACCATATCGCGGCGTTAGCTCGGGCGCGTTCCATGGGTGCCAGATTGGAGGGCTACTTGCATTGGTCCTTGATGGACAGCTTTGAATGGGCCAGCGGATACCAATTGCGTTATGGCCTATTCTACACGGATTACGCTACAGGTGAGTTGAAGCCAAAAGCCAGCGCGGCGTGGTACGCGGCCTATATTCGCGGCCAGCGCCGCCTCAGCGGGCCAAGAAAGGGCAGCTGGCGGGAGAAAGGAGCGGACCATGGATGACCTGGCCGGCGTGGACGGGCGGTTAGAGGCGGCGATCAACCAAGCTTTGGCACGCATGACGTTGGAAGACAAAGCAGCGCTTTGTTCGGGCGCGGACACCTGGCGTACTCAAGCCATGCCGGGAATTGGGCTTCGCGCCATCGTATTCTCAGATGGTCCGGCTGGGATAAGGCGAACTCCGGCTTGTGCCCAGTTTGAGGAATCTGTCCGCGAGCGGGAAGCCGCGGTGGCTTTCCCAAATCCCTCGGCCGTGGCCGCCACTTGGGACCGTGCCTTGGCGGAACGGTTTGGGCGAGCCTTGGGCGGTGAGGCCCGCCGGGCGGGAGTTGACGTGGTCTTGGCGCCAACCGCTAACCTGCAACGGACGCCCCTTGGGGGCCGTCACTTTGAGTTCTGCTCCGAGGATCCCGTACTGACTGGGGATGTGGCTGTAGCGGGAATCCGCGGCATTCAGTCGACCGGAGTGGCCGCTTGCGTCAAGCATTTCGCTGCCAATGAGTCGGAGACCGGCCGTACGGAATACACTGCGCGGCTTGACCAGCGGACCGCCCGGGAGGCGTACCTCGCACCGTTCGAACGTTCGATCCATGATGGCCCCGCATGGGTTTTGATGACTGCGTACAACGGGATGGAAGTGGATGGCGTGGCGGAGCAGACGGTCGCGCATCCGTGGCTGCTGACTGAGGTCCTTCGTGACGAGTGGGGTTTTGATGGTCTGGTCGTATCAGATTGGGCAGCGGCCACCAGGGCAGAGGCCACCGCCAAGGGCGCGACTGACCTGGTGATGCCCGGGCCTCAAACAATCTGGTCGGGCGGCCGGCTGGCGGGGCTGGTATCTGACGGTGTGATCGCATCCGCCGTGGTGGATCAAAAGGTGCGTCACATCTTGCGGCTGGCGAGTCAGGTGGGTGCCTGGGCGCCAGGCGCCCGTCTGCGAACAGACGAGGGCGCACCGGCGGGCGAAGAAGCGAGAGGGAGGGCGCGAGCCGCGCTGGTAGCACGCGAACTGGCTGCCAGGTCGACTGTGGTCCTAGCGAACCGGCGGGGAAGAATCCCGGTCAGAACCGTCCCGCGGTCCGTTGCCTTGATTGGGCCGAACGCTGTGCGTCCGTTCTTTCAGGGAGGCGGATCGGCCCGAGTGGCGATGGCTGGAGGTGTGGCGCTGGTGGATGATCTGCGATCACTGTGGCCGGAGGCGGTATTCACGGCCGTCGAAGGCGCTCCGTCGCGGCGAAATCCGCCCCGAGTGCCGGCGGCGGATCTGCGGGACTTGGATGGGAATCCGGGCGCTGTCTCGCTTGATTTCCTGGACGCGGCGGGCAGCCCGATTAGACCCCGCGTTTCGCGCCGGTGGGCGGGCGAAATCTGGGGGATACCCACTGAAGTTGCCGCGATCCGGCTGCGCGCTTCGATCGAACTGTCCGGGCCTGGCCGCCATTGGTTGGGGGTCTCAGCGGTGGGACGCCATGCGGCATCGATAGATGGCCAGGCTGTTTCCGCGTCGGAGAGCCCAGCGGGGGAAGAGGTGGTCTTGGACTCAAGCGCCAACGATCCGCCGGCCGCCGGGATGGTGGTTGAGGCCGGCCAATCCCGTCGCGTGACCTTTGACGTGACGGCGCAAAACGTGGATGCGGGCGGGTTGGGCGTGTTCGCCCGCATCGGATTGCATCATGAGATCCCGTCCCCAGCCGGGCCGGAGGCGATCCGCCAAGCCGTCGAGGCGGCTGAGGCGGCTGACCTGGCGATAGTTGTTGTGGGTACCAATGAGGAGGTTGAATCTGAGGGGTGGGATAGGTCCAGCTTGGACTTGCCCGGCCAGCAGGACGCACTGGTCCAGGCGGTGCTGGCGAAGCGGCCCGAAGCGATCATCGTTGTCAACGCGGGAGCCCCGGTGAAGCTGCCGTGGCTGGGCTTGGCCCAGACGGTCTTGTGGGCATGGTTACCGGGCGAAGAATTCGGCGGGGCGTTAGCGGATGTACTGGGCGGCGCAACCGAACCTGCCGGCCGCTTGCCTTGGACATTGCCGCCGGCCAATGGCACGGTGATCGCGCCTTCGGTCACGCCGGATGCGCTTGGTGTCCTCCCTTATACCGAGGGTCGCGAGATCGGGTATCGGGCTTGGTTGAGCCGGGGGTTGAGCCCGGCGCTGCCCTTTGGCCACGGATTGGGCTGGACCGATTGGGAATATGAATCTGCCAGTGTCACATCTTCGCTGGTGGACGATGCCGTCGCGGTGGCTTGTTCTGTTCGTAACGTTGGTGAGCGGGCCGGCCGGGAAGTGGTTCAGATCTATGTTGAACCGCCGGCGGGCGGTAATGGCCGGCCGGTGCGGTGGCTGGGCGGGTTTGATGGTGTTGAAGCCGGCCCAGGCCAGGCCGCCCAGGTTGTGATCCACTTGCGGAGGCGTGTGTTCGAGACCTGGGCGGGCGCCGCCGGCTGGCGCTTGGAACCGGGCAACTACCGGCTGCTAATTGGCCGAAGTGTCGGTGACATCCGTCTTCGCCTGTCGGTGCGCCTGTAGCGGCACCGGCGCGTTCCGCCGGCGCTCAATATCTCCTGACCGTGCGACCACGAACCTGTCCCCAAGAGACGGCCGTCCGGGGGTCAAGTCAACGCGCCACCCGGATGCGACTCAGAACCGTGAAGCGATGTCCCAAGCGATGGAGGCGACTGATCGGCGAGGCTGGGTGGCCTTAGACGGGTTGAAACGTTCGAGCAGTGGGCCAACATCAGTTTGAGGGCCGGTAGCGATAGCGGCTGGATCATGCAGGCTCCCCGTCTGGGCCGAAGCGTTGGTGGCGATTGTCCGGAGTGTGCTGGTGTAGGCGGTCTCGTCGCGGGCACGCGAAAGATGCAAGCATGGCAACCCTTCAGGGGTGAAGGTCAGAGCTACAGGGTAGGCGAACATGTCGCGGGGGAGTATGTCCTCATCAAGGCTCAGCGCCGACCAAAGCACGGTGATTCGCCGGTTCAACTCGTCCTTCGTGACCGGCGGGAAGATGAACACCGTCTTGCTGAGGTAACCGCGCTGCCGAATCTGGGCGATCTCCCACATCAGTGCCGGGGAGCGGCCGGTGACCACCGCCAGGAGGCTCGCTTCGGCGCTCCGCTGGTCAACCGCGTCCTGCCATTGGTCGTCCGCGAAGTAGTCGCGTGCCGCGCCCAAGGGTTGGAGGACGGCGCCCGGCTGTCCCAGTGTCACCACTGGTCCTATACCGGTGAGGGCTAGGGCAATGATCTCTTCGAATCTGGCATAGCCCTCTGAGCCGACACCCTCAGCGAATCCGTCTACGGCTGTCGAGGCTCTGACTTCAAGAGAGTCGTCCTGGAATGAGCGAAGAAGCATTACCGGCGTTCGGGGGTCGGACTGGATCGCGTGGCGAACCGCGGGTCGCACCAACCTCTGTGTGAAACGCGTCACTGACCGGCCGGAGGTCATCACGGCCAAACCCATGCACGCCATCGGCAGCAAGATGACCCAGAAGATGGCACCGCCCACCAACAAGGCGCCTATGCAAGCCGCGTTGATTAGCATGACTCCTGCGATCACGGTCAATCCCGCGATGGCTGTGCCGGTTGAAAGAACCGCCCGGGCGCCCACCGGCAGCACCAGCGGGTGAGGGCTCCGGGCGCTACTCGTCCGGGCCCTGATCAGGTTGTAGGCGATCAGCACCACGGCCATGATGCCCGCGGTCAGCCACCAATAGGGCAGCGCGCCCAGGAGGAAACCGAACACCGCCGCCAGCCCGGCCAGCCGCGCCAGCCAGGACCAGGTGGCCTTCCAAGCGGTGCGCTTAACCGTGCGGGTGGCATCTACGATGCGTAAACGCTCGGAGGATGGCATGTCAACTGGCCTGGCGAACATCGCGGCGAACGTTTCTCGTGACCCCCTGTCCCGCAGGATTCCCATCAGCGCGCCGGCGATACTCGCCGTTAGCAACACCGCGGCCCCACCGATTCCTTCCATCAGCCCGAACCAACGTCCCAGAGCTTTGGGACCGAACCCAGCGTCATCGGGCACGTCTGGCACGTCAGGCAGAGCCTCGAACTGACGCGCCCAAAGGCTGGTCACCAGGTCTTTGACTGGTTTTCCATCAATGCTTGCGGATTCGGGGTCGAAACCAGATTCGGACGACGCAAGCAGCACCGAGATGCGCAGGCGGCCTTTGGTGCCATCGAGCAGGAGCCCGGAGAAACCCTCCCGGTCCACTAGCGCCAGGCGCCGCCCGTCGCTCAGCTCTGTGGCTGGGCTGGTCTCGGTGTTAACGCAGCCGCGGGCCCAGTCCGCCGTCCGGTAGGCGATCACCCTGATCAGGAGGTCTCCCCCTGCCAGATCGGTGAAGGCGTAATCGGCGGCTTCTCCCTGAAGCATGTTCACCCGCTGGTAGTCGCCCATGGTTCCTGGTGACGAGTAGAACGTGGCGGCGCTGACGGGCGGCCTGCTGGTGGCGTTGATTTGCAGTTCGATTTCGTTGGCCGGAAGCAGCAGTGACGTCAAGTCAAGCAGCTCGACTCGTTCGTCCGCGGCGTTCTTCGCCTCATACCCGTCGAGGGGTGACGAGCATCCGGCGAGAAGCGGGACCATCCACAGCAGGAAGGCCGCAAGGGCTACGCGTGTCCGGCGGGTCGGGGGATTGGGCACGGACAAATTCTATGGCCTGGTCCAGCGCCCTCCGCGCCTGTCGAGGCTTCAAGCCCAACCGATTGACCTAGACAATGAGTCAACTCGCCCTGTCTGCCGGTTGCGGAGGCGCCCGGTTGTGGGGTAACTTAAGAAGTGCCCACATAGCTCGCCGGTACCACCAGGAAAGTGAGTTCGGGTGGCGGGCCCGCAAGGCCTGTGACAACTTCAATAGAAGCCAGTCCAAGGGTTGTAGTGTCCTAACAAGGGTGTTTGGTCCCGGCTTAGCGGTACTGGTGGTACAGACCGGGCGCCGGGCGTGTTGGCGGCGCCACTAAGCCCTGAAAGGAACCCTACGATCCGATGATCACCAGCAAGACTCCAGTAATGAGCGCGAACCCCGCACTCCAGCCAGCCCCGGCCAGTTTCACGGCCGCTGCCCATCAACAGTTCCAACAGTTCTGAGAAGAAAGGAAGTCCAACTATGGCACCAGACATCCGCATCGCAATCGATCGCGAGACGGCACGAACCAAAATGCAGGACCTAGATGAGTCCGTCAAGATGGTCGAGGAGCTTCGGTCGGCTCATTGGACCGTGGCCTTCATCCAATGGCAAGGCGCCTTCGCCTTGTCAGAGGTCACCTATGATATGCGGCTGGCCATCGCCGCTCTCTTCGACAAGGTCGATGAGGTTGTGCGCCAATGCGTGCTGGACCTGTGCGAGCTGGCGGACTACTATGCCACCTTCATCAAGGAGCTGGACGCCACTGAGACCGGCATCATGGAGCGGCTGGACAAGATGCGCAGCGAACTCGATCCAGACTTCCGTTCATCCGAGGACGACTCGTTTGAGGGCACCCGGGGCGGATTCCGGTCCGGCATCACCGGACAACAGCCGGTGTAACGCGCCTGCCAGCCGCAATTGCTATGACCATGAAGGATGACAGAATGTCAGCGAACAGAAGAGCCTTACGTTGTCGTGACTGGCGCCGCGGAGAGTCCACCGGGGCGTTGCGGCGGCGGAGTCTGTCTGTTAGGCGACCACGCCGGTTGAACGCCTTGGTTGCTGGGGCTGCTGTGGTGGTGGTGTCAATGCCGGGCGGGGCGCCGGCGGCTTATGCGGATGGTGGTTTGAACTGGTATTACGAGGACACTGGTGTAGCTGAGGTGGTGGCTAGTGGGTTTGATGGTGAGGGGATCACCATCGCTGTGTTGGATGGATTCATTGACACGTCGCTGCCTATCTTCGCTGATGCGGATATCG
>JAIRXP010000020.1 GCA_031268215.1 Bifidobacteriaceae bacterium
GGCACCTACATCGTCAAACGCCAAGACGTGGTCTTGCAAGGACCGACCGGGGCCGGGAAGACTTACCTGGCCTGCGCGCTCGGGAACAAAGCCTGCCAGCAGGACAAGACCGTGCTCTAGCTGCCCGCCGGGGAGCTGTTCGACCAGTTGACCGTCGCCGAACGGCTCGGCGACAAAGCCCGCCGGCTGGCCGCTTTGGCCAAAGTCCAACTCCTGATCATCGACGACTGGTTCCTCGCCGCGCCGACCGCCGAGCAGGCCCGCAACCTGCACACCCTCGTCGACCGGCGCTCCGGTGCGGCGTCCACCGTGTTCTGCACGCAACTGCCGCCCGACCAGTGGCACAAGCGCATGGAAGAGGAAATCGTCGCCGACGCGATCATCGACCGGATAGTCAACAACGCGCACATCACCCTCCTGGACTGCGGCGAGTCGATGCGCAAACACTTCAACCGAATGGAACCGTGACACGCCCCGCCGCGCGGGCCGCCGGCACCCGCGCGGCGGCGACACGGCCACACGCGGGCGCCCGGCCCACATCCCCACAGCCACCCGGCTCACTCGCCGGCAGCGCCCGGCCCAGTCACCCATAGCCACCCGGCTCACATCCCAATAGCCACCCGGCTCAGTCACCCATAGCCACCCGGCTCAGTTCGAGTGGAATAAGCAAGGGGTGACCGGAAACTCAACGCCGCGATCCACATGATCGCCCGCTCCCGCCAAGCCCACGACCCCGAAACCCAGGCGTACACCGCCAAACGCCTCGCCGAGGGCAAAACCGAACGCGAAACCCGACGCTGCCTCAAGCGGTACATCATCCGCCAGCTCTACCGCCAACTCAAACAAATCACCGCTTGACAAAACCCATAGAAGGGTCCGCTTAGAAACCGGGAGCCCCTTCGGTGTCCGCCACGCGGTGTATCCCGCTGATCGGCGGTAGGCCGCGAAACGCTCCGCCGCCGGCCCCCGCAGTGCACCAATCCCAAGCCCTTCGGCCGCCATCCACTTCGCGAGATTGGCCATAACCCCTACAAGGTTCGACGTCGAGTCCAGCGAGTAGCCCCTCCCGACCAGCCACCCCGCGAAACCGTCCCTGAAGCCCGCCAAGGGCTCCGCCACAACCGTGGCCTGCCATCGTTCCATTCCGATCAGTCCTTTCTGTGTTTGGGAACAGAAAGAACCAGCTTGCCCGACTGACTAAATTATGCCGACGCCGCAGCGGCCGAGAAGCCCACCACCAGCCACGACACAACCAATATCGGCATTACACGGACATCGGCGTAATGCCCCACCCACCACAGGCTTATCGAACCCCCCAGGGACGGAACCCGAGCTGACCGGAACCCACACCTACGCGAAGACGGACTCTGGGAACTAATCCCACCCAAATGGTTCAACCCAAACCAAACCCCACTCCTCCACCACCGCCACAAACCCAACCCACCACCCCAAACCAACTAACGACAGACGTCAGCGCGAACACGCTGGGTGCCAGCGACGCAGCCTGGAACCAGCGGCCGGTATTTGCCTCTGAATCCGCGCGGGCGTCGCCGTCTAGACGGGCCTTCGGCGCCTAAACTCGTCGGTATCAAGCTACAGAAGTTGATCCAAGGGGGGACAACAAGATGAGGTTCGTGCAGGTCGGATGCGGCAAGATGTCAGCCTTCACCGTGAGGTATGCGTTGGAACGGAACGCTGAACTTGTGGGCGCCTACGACGTCGCGGCGGACAAGGTTGGCCGGGATGTTTCAGCGGTGGTGGGCGGCGAAGCCCTGGGCGTGAAGATTGAACACTTCGATGACCTGGACGCATCGATGAAGCGGGTTCAGGCGGACATCGCCATCATCACCACCCAGAGTCTGTTGAAGACCGTCTACCCAACGGTAGAGATCCTGGCTCGCAACCAAGTCAATGGGGTGT
The DNA here is from genome assembly GCA_031268215.1 of Bifidobacteriaceae bacterium. GTDB lineage: Bacteria > Actinomycetota > Actinomycetes > Actinomycetales > WQXJ01 > JAIRTF01. The sequence continues at coordinate 1,921 of JAIRXP010000020.1, forward strand.
CGATCTGCGAGGAGCTGTTCTACGGCTGGGACTCCAATCCTGGCGTGGCCGGCCAGATTGACGTGTTAGCGAAGGCCAACGGCGTGACCTTCACTGGGTCTGGCTACCAAGACGTGTCCTGGGGGTCCATGGTGACAGCGTTAGTGGCCACGGCGGCATCGGCGGATTTGATCCATGGCATCTCCAGCTACAACCTGGAGGACTACGGATTGGAGACCGCCGCGCAGCATGGTGCGGGTCTTTCGCTGGCCGAATTCGATGATCGGATCCTCAAAGTGAACAACGTCTCCGCAGCGGAGCAAGCGAAGTTGATCGCCGCCGGCGACTTCCTGCCCGGGTACATGTGGCCGGTGAACGGCTGGCTGGCATCAGCGTTGGGGCTGACCGTGACAAAGCGGACCCAGCGGGGCGTGGCCACCACGCACACCGAAGATCTCTATTCGCAAACGCTGGGCAAGACCATCCCGGCCGGGCAGCCGACGGGCCTCAAAACGATTGTCGAATACGACTCTGTGGAAGGCGTGAAGATTGTGACCGAATGCATCGGCAATGTCTTCGCTCCCGGGGAACGGGATCTGAATGAGTGGCTGGTCAAGGGGGAGCCGGACATGCGTTTGTCGATGGACAGCCCCGCCACCGTGGAGATGACTTGCGCTTGTGCGGTCAACCGGATGCCGGATGTGATCGCCGCACCGCCGGGCTATGTCACCTCAGAGAAGATGCCGGCCCTGGCCTTCCGGCGTGCCTTCTGACTTGGGGTCTCAAGCCGGGCTGTCTCAACCCGCTTCCGCCGCTTCGACCTCCTCAACAAAGTCGCTGATGCCGTCAACGTCGGGGGCGATCGCCGCCTCGGACAACTCCGGAACCAGGACGGTTTCCAACTGCCCGCCATCGGTCTGGGCAACTATGCCGAGTTGGGAACTCGTCACCCAGTAGTCGTCTACCCCGGCAGGCTCAATGAACAGCACGATGGGGTCCGTGGGAACCTGCGCGGCTAGCTCCTCAATGGAGACAAGCGGGTCCCTGGCTACGATCACCTGGAGTTCGTTACCGGGGACACTTCCCTCGACAGTTTCCTGAACCGCCACCAGCAGCACCGCGATCGGAGTGTCCGGGCCGCAACCCGCCTCTTTGCCTGGGCCTGCGACCCCGCCAGTGATGACACCCCGAACCACAGAATCGGACTTATCAATTAGCTCGTCAAGGCTTTGGGGCTGGTCCTTCTCGAGCGCCTGGGCTGACAACGCCGGCCAGAAATCTGTCTTAGCGGCCTGGTCCGCGGCGCAGCCGCCCACGATCCCGGCCGCCATCACAGTGGTCATTACAGCCGGAATCAATATTCGTCTCAGCATTTTCCGTTGTCTTTCTTGTCTGCGGCCCGAATTGGTGCTCTGGACACCGGCCGAGCGGCCGCCTGCAATACGCTGGGCCCGTTCGGTGTCCTACTGAATGGAACCATAGCGAAGCGGACGCTGCGAAGGCGAGCAGACGGCATCGGCCGTGGCTAGGTGCGGCGGCGGCGCGAACTGGACCAAATGCGGCAAGATGGTGGGCGTGGCCCGACGTACAAAAACAACTAGCCGTCCGCGCATGACCGGACGGCAACGGCGCGAGCAGCTTGTCTCGGTGGCCCGCAGTGTCTTCGCCGAAAAGGGATTCGAGCCAGCCAGTGTCGAGGAGATCGCCTCTAGGGCCGAAGTCTCCAAGCCCGTGGTGTATGAGCATTTTGGCGGCAAAGAGGGGATCTACGCGGTGGTGGTTGACCGCGAGGTCCAAGAACTGTCCGACCGGTTGACCGCCGCTCTCAGCGTCAGGGACCACCCGAAGAGAATTGTTGAACGGACCGCGCTGGTTCTGCTGGACTACATTGAGCAAAACGAAGATGGCTTCCGGATTCTGATCCGCGATTCGCCGGTAGCCCAAGCGACGGGGCCGTTCTCATCGATGCTCGGTGATGTGGCCCGGAACGTTGAGAGCCTGCTGGTGAATCAATTCGAGGAACACCAGCTGGACCCGGATACGGCAGCGCTGTACGCCCAAATGCTGGTTGGGATGATCGCTTTCACCGGTCAGTGGTGGCTGGAGGCGAAGGAGCCGGATAAGGCCACGGTCGCGGCGCACCTAACCAACCTGGGCTGGAACGGACTGCGAGGAATGCAGCGAACGCCGGTACTAACTACTCTCGACGTGGAGTAATGCTCGGCTATGGTTAGTTCATGAGTAGCCCCTCCCGGAACCATCCTGACGCGACCGGACAAGTCGTTGAGGCGTGGCGCCGTGAACGGCCAGACCTGGACGCGTCTTCGCTGGAAGTATTCAGCCGCGTCACACGCATGGCCAAGTATCTGGACCAAGTTCGCCGTGAGGCTTTCGACCGGCATGGGCTCCAGGGTTGGGAGTTCGATGTGCTGGCGGAACTGCGGCGTTCGGGGGAGCCTTACGAGTTGACTCCGGGTCAGATGTCGAGTGCGATCCTGCTTTCGACGGGAGCCATGACCAACCGGCTGAACCGGATCGAAGCGGCCGGGCTGATTGTCAGGCGCGAAGATCCGAAGGACGGCCGGGTGGTCCGGGTGCGGTTGACGACCGCGGGCCGGCAGCGGGTCGATGACGCCCTGGCTGACCTCTTACGCTGCCAGTCGAAACTGCTCGCTCCAGTCTCCGTCGCCAGCCGGGCTAAGGTGGCCAGTACGCTGGCCCAACTGTTGATGCCATTTGAGCACACGACTGGTCCCCGCGCTAAAGCCTGATGGCGCATTTGATTGGCGCGGAGGCGATCTCCATTAGTTTCACCGGTGATCCGGTGCTTCAGGACGTTTCTCTTGGCCTGGCGGAAGGTGACCGGATCGGCATTGTTGGGCGGAACGGCGAAGGCAAGTCAACGCTGATGGCGTTGTTGGCCGGGACTCTGGAGCCGGACCAGGGGAGAGTCACCATGCGGGCCGGCATCCAGGTTGGAGGGCTTGATCAAGCCGATGATTTGCCCAGCGGCGCCAGCTTGCGTCAAGTGGTGGTGGGCGACCAGCCGGATCATCTTTGGGCCACCCGGCCGCGGGCCCGCGAAGTCATCAACGCCTTGATCGGGGACCTCGATTTGGCTCAGCCGGTGGACCAGTTATCCGGTGGCCAGCGCCGCCGGGCCGCGCTGGCGGCGGTGCTGATCCAGGACTGGGACGTGCTGTTCTTGGATGAACCAACCAACCATCTCGATATGAATGCCATCGCTTGGTTGGCCGAGCACTTGAAGACGCGCTGGCCGGACCGCCGCGGCGCGCTGGCCTTGGTGACCCACGACCGCTGGTTCCTGGACCAGGTGTCAGCGAGTACTTGGGAGGTTCATGACGCCCGGGTTGAGCCCTTCGAGGGCGGCTATGGCGCCTATGTGCTCCAGCGGGTTGAACGCGACGCCCAGCAGGCCGCCAGCGCCGCCCGCCGCCGCAACGTTCTGCGCAAAGAGTTGGCTTGGTTGCGTCGAGGTGCCCCCGCCCGGACGTCAAAACCGAAATTCCGGCTCGATGCCGCCGCCGCGCTAATCGCTGATGTCCCGGAGCCGCGTGACACCGTTCAGCTAAAGCGTTTGGCCATGAACCGGCTGGGTAAGGATGTGCTCGAACTGACTGACGTGACCTTGGGCTATGGCGGGGAGCCAGTCATAAGAGGGGCTGACTGGATCATTGGGCCGGGCGACAGGCTGGGCATTTTGGGCGCGAACGGCGCGGGCAAGACCACGCTGTTGAAGGGTCTGGCTGGGCAATTGCCGCCGGCGGGCGGGCGGGTGGGGCGCGGCAAGACGGTCCGGCTGGCCTGGTTGTCCCAGTCCATGATGGAACTGGACTCTTTGGCTGACCAGCGCATATTGGACATTCTGGAAACACTCAGGGCGTCGTATCAGGCGGGTGGGCGCCGGGCAGGGGCGTGGACTGGCGGTGGCCGTGACGCGAAGGCCGGTTGGACTTCTGGGGCGGAGGAAATGACCCCGACCGCGCTGCTGGAACGGCTTGGGTTTACGGCCGCCCAGTTCGCCACGCCGGTCCGGGATCTGTCTGGCGGGCAGCGCCGGCGCCTCCAACTGGCGTTGACGCTGTTGGAGGAGCCGAATGTGCTGATCCTTGACGAGCCGACCAACGATCTGGACACCGACATGCTGGCGGCGATCGAGGACCTGCTCGATTCGTGGCCGGGCACTTTGTTGGTGGTGACTCATGACCGTTACCTGATGGAACGCGTCACTGATCAGCAGTTCGCGCTCGTGGACGGCGAGTTGCGGCACTTGCCGGGCGGCGTTGACCAGTATCTGCGGCTGAGTGCCGCGGAGCCGCCCGCGAAGGCCGGGCTGGCGCCGGCCAACGCGCCGTCCGGCGGTACGGGGCTTTCTGGGGCGGAATTGCGTGCGGTGCGGAAGGAGCTGGCGTCCGCCGAACGGCGGGTGGAGAAGCTGACCGCGCGAATTGGGGCTGCCCGCGCCGCCTTGGCTGGCCATGATCCATCCGATTACTTGAGTCTCAACGCGGAGGTGGAGCGGATCGCCGGCATGGAGGCGGAGTTGGGGGCGCTGGAGGACCGCTGGTACGAGCTGAGTGAGCTGGCCGGGTAGTCCGGGTAGTCCGCGACCGGCCTGGCCGGTTTGACAGGCCGCCCCCTGGGAGGCAATATGTAACCGACCCGGAAAGATAATCATTCTCACTATCACGTGACGGGCCGAGCAGCGGATACATGAGCGAGGTGAAGACATGCCCAAAGAGCCAGGACGCCGCCAGGGGGCGGCGGCATGACCAATCGGAATTGGCCCTTCGCTGGCGCCGGCGTGGTCTTGCTTCTGGGCGGGTCGCTGTCGCTCGGTGGATGTGCCGGCAAGCCGGTGTTGGCCGCGAACTCTGACCGCCTTCAAGTCGTGACCACGACCGGGATCATCCGCGACCTGGTGGCGCATGTGGGCGGGGATTTCGTTGATGTCGTGTCTCTGGTGCCTGACAGCGGCGACCCGCATTCCTATGAACCGACGCTGCGGGACGCCCGCAACGTGGTCTACGCGGATGTCGGGTTCTCGAATTACGCCATGCTCGAAGAGCAGTCTGTCATCAAGGCGCTTGACGCGAACCTCCCGGCTGGCGCCCTAAATGTGTCGCTAGCGGAGGAGGCGGTGAAATACGCCGCGGAGGTTATCCCCTTGGTTGAGAATGTGAACCTTGACACAGTGTGGCTGGGGCTGCGGGCGCAAGGCACCGGCGCCCAATACGGCGCTACTCGCACTTCACAGGTGCTGGTCTCTGCCACAGCGGCCAGCGGTCCCGGCGATGTGTACGCGTACCTGACTGGAGCGTTCGGGAATACGGAACGCTACTTTGATTCCTCCGACGGCTTCGATGCGGCGAACGGATACCGCGACGACACGATGAGCCTCCCGGCCGATGCCCACACGCACTTGTCCTGGGCGTTTAATGAGCCAGGGGTCCATACCCTGACACTACAAGCAGAGCTGAGGGCCACCAGCACATCCAAGCCGATCAGCCTAGGACAGGCGGTTTACACCTTCGCGGTTGGTGTGAACCCGGCGGAAGCCGCGGCCCAGGCCGGGATCAAGGATCCGGTGATCCTTGACCAAGGGCATGCCGACCTGACCGCGAACCTTGAGACCGGCCAACTTGAGGTCCGGTTCGATCCGGCTGGTGGTGGCGAGCACGCTCAGCGCACCTACGCCGCCGGCCAGGTGATCATTCATGTGCCGACCAAGGCGATCACTGAGATCCCCGCTGGCTCCCAGTTCGCCTTCCTGGGCCACTCCGGGGATCAGGTCTATCAGCTAGCACAAGCGGTGCTTGGCAAGCACGTGCATGGCGAGATAGACCCACATCTGTGGCAAGATGTCCGCAACGCTATGGCCTACGTGCAGCTCATCCGCGACACTCTGGCAGGCGCCGACAGGACGCACGCCGCCGGTTACGCGGCCAACGCCAGCGCGTACCTGGCCGAACTGGAAACAACTGACGCTTACGTGCGGGAGACCATAGCTCAGATCCCTAACGAGGACCGCTACCTAGTCACCACGCATGACGCTTTCGGGTACTTGGCCCACGCCTATGACGTGACGGTAGCGGGTTTCGTGACACCGAACCCGGCGATCGAGCCGTCACTGGCCGACCGTCGCAAGTTGACCGAGACAATCCGTTCTCTGGGCGTGCGCGCGGTCTTTCTGGAACCGAACCTGGCCGCCCGGTCCTCGACCCTGACTCAGGTCGCCGACGAGCAAGGCATCCAGGTTTGCCCAATCTATGGCGACACCTTCTCCGGCACTGTCACCAATTATGTGGGGATGATGCGGTTCAACGCCCATAGCCTGCGGGATTGCCTGACCTCATGACCCCAGTGCTAAGGAGCGACCTCATGACGACCAGAACTATCGCTGCCGTGGTCCGCCGGGCTGCCGCCCCGGTCCGGCGGACCACCGTCCTGGCGGGCCTGCGGGCGCTGCTCGCTCTTGGGCTTCTCGCCGCCCCGCTGGCAGTAGCGGCGGATGAAGACGAGGACCCGAACCTGGATCAGACGTTCGGCGAACTCGCGATTGTGCATGGCGAACGCGTGCTCGAAGCCGGACACATCGACATGGGCCCAAAGTATGAACCGGACGGCACCTGGCGGTTCCTGATCCACGACGACGCGGCCAAAGCAGATGCCACCGCGACCAGCGTGTGGCGCTACCCGGAAGAGACAGTGTTCCATGTGCTCGACGCGGCGAAGCTGGTCCTGCCGGAAGACCCCACGTATTCATTCGTCGGCGCCAGTCCGGGCGCCGAGGTGTTCGTGGTTCCGCAGACGCAGAACCCAGAAGTCGTCTGGATCGGCTGGAACACTCAGGACCCTAAGGTCATGACGACCATTGACCGTGGCGTCACCCTTCGCCTGGGGGAGGTGCGAGGTCCCGGAGTAATGACGGCCTACCTGCAGTCCGGGATGTTCGGTGAGCCCGAACTACTGTGGGACTCCCGCAGCACCGATGACCAGCCGGTTTGGGTGGATGTGAACACCCATACGCACGCCAATTGGGTCTTCACCGAGCCGGGCGTATACCTGGTTGAGCTGACCGCTGAAGCAGACTTGATCGACGGATCCCACGTCTCAGATACCCAGCGGATCCGTTTCGCCGTCGGGACCGCTACGTTGCCCGATGCCGCCTTGGCCGCCACCTGGGACCGTCAAGCCACGGATGGGGCCCGGCCGGGCGGCACGGCTGACGCGCCGGGCGGCCAAGAACCCACGGCGCCGGGGCCGGCGGGCAACTGGTTTGTGCCAGTCCTGACCGGCCTGGCGGTGTTGGCGGCGGCGGGTCTGGCGGCCTGGTTCGTTGTCATGACTGTACGCGGCAACCGCGTTAAGCGGCGCATCCTCGAAGACCGGCGGAGTTCCGGGGAGGGGCAGGATCCGGAAGAAGGCGACGAACAGTGACAGTGGCGCTCCAAGCCGGGGACGTCGCCGTCGAGTTGGGCGGCCGGCGCGTGCTGGACGGCATCGGCCTTGACGTCAGGCGAGGCGAACTTGTCGCGCTGATCGGTCCAAACGGAGCCGGAAAGACGACTCTCCTGCGCACCATGTTGGGCTTGCAACGTCCGGCCGCGGGCCGGGTGCTGGTTGACGGATGTCTCGTGAGGCCCGGCCGGGCGGCGATTGGGTACGTGCCGCAGCGGCACGAGTTCGCCTGGGACTTCCCAATCAGCGTGGCCAACGCCGTCGCCACCGGCCTGACCGGCCGGCTCGGTCTGTTCCGGCGCCCAGATGTGGCAGCCTGGGAGGCCGTCGCGGACGCCCTTGACCGGGTACAGCTAACGGGACTGGCCCACCGGCCGGTCGGACAGCTCTCCGGCGGGCAGCGTCAGCGGGTGCTCGTCGCCCGGGCCCTCGCCTCGCGTCCATCTGCGCTCTTGCTTGACGAGCCGTGTGCGGGCCTGGACATGCCGACCCAGGAACTCCTCGGCCTGCTGTTCGCTGACTTGGCGCGCGAAGGACGCGCGGTGCTGATGACCACGCATGACCTACTCGGAGCCATCGACCGGGCGGACCGGCTGGTGTTGCTCAACCGCACTATCATTGCCGCTGGCCCTCCGGGCGAACTTGTGGGGGACCCAGCTCCGTGGGCGGTCACCTTCGGAGCTGGACCGGACTCCGCGCTGGCTCGCATGCTCAAGGCCGCCGCATGAGCCTTACCGACTTCTTCACTGACCTGTTCAACCCTGACCTGGCTTTTCTCCCCAAGGCGCTCGCCGTCGCCGTCATGTCTTCCATAGTCTGTGGCGTGGTCGGCACTTACGTGGTGTTGCGGGGCATGGCGTTCATTGGCGACGCCGTGGCCCACGCCGTCTTCCCGGGACTGGCGGTAGCGTTCGTCGTGTCCGGCAACTTGGTCCTCGGCGGGACCATCGCCGGGGTTCTCACCGCTGTTCTTGTCGCGGTCTTTTCCCAGAACCGGCGCCTCAAAGAAGACTCGATCATTGGGATCTTCTTCGCCGCCGCGTTCGCGTTGGGAATCGTCATCATCTCCCGGGCGCCCGGCCATGCCGGCAGTTTGCAGCAGTTTCTGTTCGGTTCCATTACTGGGATTCCGGACAGCGATCTGTACGTGGTTGGGGGCACCGCTTTGTTTGTGCTGCTGGCGGTGTTCTCGCTGCACAAGGAGTTTGTCACCATCAGCCTGGACCGCGAATCTGCCCGCGCACTCGGCCTTCGCGTGTTCTGGCTTGACCTGGCGCTCTATGTGCTGGTCACCCTGGCAGTTGTCATTAGTGTGCAGACCATTGGCAACATCTTGGTCCTGGCGTTACTGGTGACGCCTGCGGCGGCGGCCCGGCTCTTGACGGACCGGCTGGGGATCATGATGATCTTGGCTCCGCTCATTGGGGCGCTGTCCGCTTTCCTGGGCCTGTACATCTCTTGGTCCTGGGACTTCCCGGCCGGCGGAACCATTGTGCTGGTCCTGACCGTTGTGTTCCTGGCCGCCTGGGCGTTCTCACCCCACCAGGGGGTGCTGGCGCGTTGGCCGGCCCGCCGCGCCAGCCGGTCAGTCGGGGCAGCTGATCCTCTTTCATCCGAACTGGTCTCGTAGGAGGTCCTTCCATGACTGATCCCTCATCACAACACTTTGGCGGCCTGGCCGGTCCGGCTGAGCCGACTGGTCCGGTCGAACCGGCCAAGTCGGTTGAGGCTGTTGAGTCGGCTGCCGCCGGCGCCAACCCAAGGCCACCCCAAAACGCCGCAGGCCGGCGGATGTGGCCGGCGCTGACCACCACCTTGGCGCTCCTCGGAGCTGGATCCCTCGCCGCTGCGGCACTCGTTCCGGGACCGGTCTCCGCGCCGGTGGCGCCCAGCCCAACGGCGACGACTCAAGCGCCGGTCCCGCCCCAAACACCCGCAGCCATGCCGTCCGCCAGCCCGGTCGAGGCGAGGGACATGTCAATCGCCGAACTGGCTGATCCGGCCTGGGTTTCGCGGATCGCCGCTGCCGGCGATATCCCCGAGCGGGCCCTATATGCCTACGCCGGAGCGGCCATTGAGGTGTCGAAGACCAACCCCACCTGCGGACTGGGCTGGAACACCCTGGCCGCGATTGGGCTGACGGAGACGGGCCATGGAACCATGAACGGTGCCGCCGTGGGACCGGACGGCACTGTCACACCCGTGATCATTGGCGCCCCGCTCGACGGGAATGGCACTGATCGGGTGCCAGACACCGACGGTGGGACATTGGACGGCGACGTCACCTGGGACCATGCTGTCGGGCCCATGCAATTCATACCTTCGACGTGGGCAAAGACCGCGCGAGACGGCAATCGTGATGGCCAAAGCGACATCAATCAGTTTGATGACGCCGCTTTGGCCGCGGCCACGCACCTGTGCGAGGTTGGTGGCGACTTGACTAAATCCCAGAATTGGATCGCCGCCATCAGCGCCTACAACCCGTCCGTCGAATACAACAATCGGGTCGCTGAGGCCGCCAACCGCTACGCCGCCCTGCGCTGACCGAACGCCCCGGACCGGAAGCTGGCCAGACCTGGTGCGGCTTTACGCGGTTGGGGCACCGCGCGGCCGGCGGTAGGCTCTTGCTGGCCGCCCGGCCCCCCCGGCCGGGCTTACCAACTTGGCCGCGACGCCACGGCCATCCCGACCGGACCGAATCCGAGGAACTAGACCTTGAGCGCATCTCCCGCTGTGCGCGCCGCCAGGCGCCAAGCGGTTTCGGTGGCGGTGGCGACGGGGCTGTATGGGATTTCCTTTGGAGCGTTGGCGGTGGCCGCGGGACTGAGCGTTTGGCAGGCGCAGCTCCTTTCCCTGGTCATGTTCACTGGTGGCTCGCAGTTCGCCTTGATCGGTGTGATCGGAGCGGGTGGATTGGGCAGTGCGGCAGTGGCGTCCGCGGCACTGTTGGGCGGGCGCAATCTGTTGTACGCGGTCCAGCTAGGGCCAGTACTGGGATTGCGCGGCTGGCGCCGGTTGCTGGGTGCCCACCTGACCATTGATGAGTCCACCGCCGTCGCCTTGGCCCAGCCTGGCCGGGAGGCGCGCCGGGCCGGTTTCTGGTGGGCCGGGGGCGGGGTCTGGGTCTGCTGGAACCTTTTGACGTTGGCCGGGGCGTTGGCCGGGGACGCCATGGGGGACCCGAAAGATTGGGGTCTCGATGCCGCCGCCGCGGCTGCCTTCTTAGGTTTGCTTTGGCCCCGGCTGGCACCGCGCCGGGCTCAGGCCACGGCGGCGCTGGCTCTGGTGATCGCGCTAGTGGCTAGTCCGTGGCTGGCACCGGGCGTGCCGGTGCTGCTGTCTTCCTTGGCGGCTCTGGCGACCGGCCTGTGGCCTGATGCCGCGCCAGCGCCCGTGACCGGGCCCGCTAGTGAACCGTCCGGCGCCGGAGACGGGCCATGAGTGACACCGGTGTGTGGGTCGCTGTCGTGGCCGGATGTGGCGCCTGCCTGGCGCTGAAGGTGGTTGGCGCCTATATCCCCCGGTCGTGGCTAGCTGGCGAGCGCGTCAGCCGGATCATGAACCTGGTGACCGTCGCGCTGCTGGCAGGGCTGCTGGCGGTCCAGACGGCGGGGCAGGACCAAGGTCTGCTGATTGACTCCAGGTTAGCGGCGGTGGGCGTGGCCGCCGTTGCCTTGTGGCTCAGGGCACCGTTCATCGTGGTGATAGTGGTGGCCGCGGCTGTGGCGGCCGGCCTGCGGGCGCTGGGTCTCCCCTGACAGGGAGACCGGGGTAGGCCGGACCGGTGGCACGCAGTATGCCGCCGGGCTCGCAGCCGGGGGCCACCCGGCTGGCTAGCCGGCCGGCCAGCGCCTTGGCGGCGTCAGCGGAGGAGGCCAGGCAGGCGACTGTGGGGCCCGAACCGGACAAGATGGCGCCGCAGGCTCCGGCGTCCAGGGCTGCGTCAATTGTCGCGGCCAATTCTGGGCGCAGCGAGAAGGCCGGTCGCTGGAGGTCATTGACTAGATTGGCACCGATCACCGCTGGTTCGCCGGCGGCCAGTCCGGTCAGCAGGGCCGGCGGGATTGGCGGTGGCGAGGAACAACCGGACGCCCCGTTTATGGCGTCGAATCGGGCGAACACCGCCGGGGTTGACAGTCCTTGGGCACTGGTTACCAGCACCCACTCGAGGCTTCCAGATGAACCGGCTGGGCTTAGATCTTCTCCCCGGCCACGGCCGAGAGCGCTCCCGCCATGGATCGCGAACGGAACGTCTGATCCGAGTTCAGCGCCCAGTTTGGCGAGTTCGGCACGGGTCAACCCAAGTTTCCACCAGGTGTTGAGCGCCATCAGGGCGGCTGCGGCATCGGCGCTCCCGCCTGCCAGGCCACCGGCCACCGGGATCGCCTTGGCGATCCGCAAGCGCACCGGGGGGAAGGGCCCGTAGCGGTCTCGCAGAAGGGCGGCTGCCCGGAGGGCCAAGTTGGTTGAATCCACCGGGACCGCGGCGGCCTGGAGTCCGGATACTTCGAGTTGGTCGCGGCGATCACCGGTTTCGGAATCAGCGCGAGAGCCAGGAAGCCCACTAAGTCCGATGCCGCCGTCTAAGTCGCCATTACCGGTGCAGCTAGTCGCTTCCACCGTTACGCGCTCAAGCAGGTCAACCGCGTGAAAAAGACTATTCAAGGGATGGTAGCCATCATCCCGGCGCGGCCCCACCCGCAGGGCCAGGTTGATCTTGGCTGGCGCCACCGCCGTTACCGTCTCCACCTCAGTCGCCATTTCTGTTCCCAACTCCGTTCCCGCGCCGGGCGCCGTCCCCGCCAGCGACTGGTCGCTCCTCCATCAGCGCCGCCGCCAGCCGGGCGAAGTCGCTCACGGAAAGGGTTTCACCGCGGGCAGCCGGATCGATCCCGGCCGCGCGGAGCGCGGCCTCTGCCTGCACCGGCCCGCCTGCCAGGCCAGCCAAAGCGGCTCGCAAGGTTTTGCGCCTGGCGGCGAAGGCGGCATCGACCACTGCGAAGACCTGGTCATGCGGTGGGGCGCCGACCGGCGGCGGCTGCCGCTCCAAGTAGACCAAAGAGGAATCGACGCGCGGGACCGGGAAGAAGGCATTGCGGGGCACTCGCCCCGCCAGTCGCGCTGATGCCCACCAGGCGGCCTTGACACTGGGGATGCCGTAGGTGCGGGATCCGGGCGGTGCGACCAAGCGGTCGGCCACTTCAGCTTGGACCATCACGAGGGCCTTTTCGATTGACTCGAAGCGCTCCAGGAACCGCAGCAGCACTTTGGTCGCGATGTTGTAAGGCAGGTTGGCGACCAGTGCCGTCGGTGAGGGCGGCGGGAAAGCGGTTAGGTCGAGGGCATCGGCGTTGATCACCGTCAGGTTGGCCTGAGCCGCCGGCGCGTGGTTGGCCACTGTCTGGGGCAGGACTGTGGCCAGCGTCGGGTCGATCTCCACGGCCGTGACTAAGGCGCCAGCGCCGAGCAGCCCCAGAGTGAGCGAGCCGAGCCCCGGGCCGATCTCCGCCACTAACTGGCCCGGTTCCAGATTGGCCGCCGCAGTTATGCGCCGGACCTGGGAAGGGTCAACCACGAAGTTCTGCCCCAGCGTCTTGGTGGGGCGCAAACCCAGCCCTAAGACCAGTGCGTGTACATCGGTCGGCGTCAGGAGCGCCGGCTCAGGGCCTAGCGCTTCGCGGCTCCGCGCCGGGGGACCGGCTGTTTCGGGGCTCAGTACCAGCCCTTGGACTGGAATGCGCTCCAGGCGCCGCACGGCGTGCCATAACGGCCGGATATGTAACCCAGGCCCCACTTGATCTGGGTGGCCGGGTTGGTTTGCCAGTCGGAGCCGGCCGAGGCCATTTTGGATCCCGGCAGCGCCTGGGGGATGCCATAAGCGCCAGACGAACGATTGGACGCGTTGACACGCCAGCCCGATTCGCGGTTCCACAGTGAGATCAGGCAGGCCAGTTGGTCATCACCCCAGCCGTAGCTGTCCGACATCATCTGCTTGGCGATCCCTTGGGCGCTGCCCGGATCGACGTTGACGGACACGTTGGGGGGTACGTTCACCTTCTTGGTGCCGATTAGGACCACCTGGGTGACCGGCTGGACTGTGACTGACTCAAGCAGGATTTCTCGCGAGACTTCCGCGCCGCCAACCACTGTGGCGGTGAAGCTGACGACTTTCTGCCCGGCCACGCCCTTGGTCTTGACTTTCTTGGTGCCCTTAGCGAGGCTCGGGTCTTCCTTTTCGACCGTAGCGAACGGGACCACCACTGTTTCGGTACCGCTGGACGCAGTGGCCCGTTCAATGACGATCTGCTGTCCGGCCACCGGGGCTTCATCCAATCCCGGAGCTACCTTGTCGCCATCAGCCAAGATGACGCCAAGGTCGCCAAGCACTGAGCGAACTGTGGTGGCGTTCGAGTAAGCGTCCAGGACGGAGCCGTCAACAGCGACGGACAGCGATTTGGGTGTCGATACGCTGACAACGCCGACCAAGCGCTCAATTGACTGCCGGCGGGAAACCGAAAGCCAGGCTTCTTCGGAGCGGACGCCCGCTTCTTCTAAGGCTTCCTCAACGGTTCCCGCGGTGGTCCAGATGGTCTGCGCTTTCCCGTCTATGGTCACTTCCATCGGCCGAGCGGTGCGGACAATGATCTGCCCGGATCGTGGTACCGCGGCTTCCGGCACTGGGGCTACCAGGTCCTTGTCCGTGTAAGTGATGTGCTCTTGGGTAAGCACGCCCTGGACTGAGCCGGCGAAGGTCGAAACCTCCTGGCTTCGCCCGTCGACGGTGACGGTGACGGTCTTGTGGGCGGCGCTGAATCCGACGATCCCAGTGGCGGCTACGGCCAGTACGGCGATGCGTGCAGTAAGCCTGAGCCCGCGGCCCCGAGGCTCCAGCGAGCCCGGCCGGGCTTGGCGCTTGGGTGCGGCGTGGCCGCAAGAATACGTTGACGGCAAAATGTAATACTCCGGAAGGGTCGGGTACGTGGTCGGTCCGACCCTAACGGATTTATCTGCGAGATGCGACTCCCTCTACCCTTTGAGTGGCCACTTTCACAGTAGTTGGCTCCGGAATTTCACCAGATCTTCACCATTGCTGGCGTGTCGGCCAGTGTTTCTCGGTATTTGAGACGGGGATGTGCTCAATACCAGCCTTTGGATTGGAAGGCTGACCAAGCGCCGCAAGGCGTGGAGTAGCGGTCGGATATGTACTTCAGGCCCCACTTGATTTGAGTGGCCGGGTTGGTTTGCCAGTCGGAGCCGGCCGAGGCCATTTTCTTGCCGGGCAGCGCCTGGGGGATGCCATAAGCGCCAGACGAACGGTTGGACGCGTTGACACGCCAGCCCGATTCGCGGTTCCACAGTGAGATCAGGCAGGCCAGTTGGTCATCGCCCCAGCCGTAGCTGTCCGCCATCATCTGCTTGGCGATCGCCTGGGCGCTGCCGGGATCCACCTTGACGGGAGGCGCTGGGGAAGGCTTCTTGGGCGCTGGGGAAGGCTTCTTGACCCGTGTGACCACAATCTGCTGCCCGGCGGCGGGCATCGCGTCCAATGCCGGTTCCACTGTGTCGCCCTCGGCTAGGACCACGCCGAGTTCTTTGAGCAGATCGCCCACGGTGGCCGCGTTGGAGGTGGTCTCTTTGACGGCACCGTCCACAGACACGGACAAGGACTTCTTAGTGAATACAGTGACAACGCCCGCCAACCCGATGATCGGCTCTTGGCGGGCAACCGAGAGGAGGGCCTCTTCTGACCGCACGCCCATTACGGCCAGGGCTTCCTCGACGGTAGCGGCGGTGGTCCAGACGGTCTGTGACTGGCCGTCAATGGTCAAGTCCATGGCCCTGGCCTTATGGATTACGATCTGCCCAGTCTGTGGCACCGGCGCTCCCGGCCCCGGCGCGATCACGTCTTTGTCGGTGTAGCTGATGTGCTCTTGGACCAGTACGCCGTGGACCGAGCTGGCGAAGGTCGAAACTTCCCGGCTTTGGCCGTCAACCGTCAGGGTGACGGTCTTGTGGGTCACCGCGAACCCGGCGGTGGCGGCCACTGCGACGGTCACCGCAGCGATGCGCGCGACCATCGCCAGCCGGGCGGACCGCTTAGTCTGCGCCCAGCTCCTTGGTGCGGCATGGCCGCTGGCGTATTTCAACGACAAGGTTCGATACTCCGTGGAGGGTCGGGTACGTCTGTCGTTTCGACCCTAGCGGACTTGTGGCCAAGATGGGAGACCCCCTTTATCCTAAATTTCCCGGCTTCGCAATCAAATTGCCCGGATTTCGGCAGATCTTCACCATTCTCCGTAGGCACGGTAGGTATTATCCTGGATTTGGCGGCAGGCGTCCTCCAAAGGCAGGCCCATTGACGCGGCCAGCACCCCCATGGTGACTGGGATCATGAAGGGAGCGTTGGGGCGGCCCCGGAAGGGGTCCGGCGCCAGGTATGGCGCGTCGGTTTCCACCAGCACCAGCTCTGGCGGTAGCTGGCTCGCCGCCAGACGCAGTTCGCCGCCGGACTTGAAGGTCACCGTCCCCGCGAACGAGCAGTACCAGCCGTGGCTGGCCGCCACGGTAGCCATTTCGCGGTCGCCGGAGAAGCAATGGAAGATGGTCCGCTCCGGGGCGCCGTCGCTCAGCAGGGTGGCGATCACATCGGCGTGGGCGTCGCGGTCATGAATCTGCAACGCCAAGTCAAGCTCCTTGGCCAACGCGATATGGTCCCGGAACGCCGCCCGTTGAGCTGGGCGCCCGCCTGGGCCGGTCCGGAAATAATCCAGTCCGGTTTCGCCTATCGCCCGGACCCGGCTGGTTGACCTGGCCAGGGAAGCGATTTCCGCGAACGATGCCGTGTAGGCGGCCGAGTTCTCAACGTAAGTTGGCGCCTGGTCAGGGTTGGGCGCCACGGTTGGATCGGCTCCAGGACCGCCGGCGCGATCTGCCGGGGGATCTACGGCGCGATCTACGGCAGCCAACCGGGCGGCATCGTTCGGATGGATAGCGATGGCACCAACCACACCGGGCTGTTTGACGGCCACTTCAACCGTCCAGCGGGCGGCGGCCAGGTCGCAACCGCACTGCACTATCCGGCTGACGCCCACTGCCTGGGCCGCCGTGATCTGTTCCTCTAGGCCCAAAGGCTCAGCCGGAAAACGTTGGAACGGTTCAATGTGCGTGTGATTGTCAGCTACTGGGAACGGCAGCGGCGCCGGCGCCGGCGCGTAGGTGCGGTCTTGGGCCATGACTCGATGTAACTAGGCGGGTCAGCTCATATAGCCGGCTGATCACTCGCCAGGCGGGCGTTCTCAGCTTCGACCACGGATGGGTCGAGCTTTGTGAAGACCGGCTGAGCGGGTGGGACGGCCTGGCCCACAGCCACCGGCTCCCGGCGCCAGGCGGGGGCCGGGCGGTCCGAATCGCGGCCGTAATCACCGGTTATGACGGGATAGGAGCGGGAAGGATCGTCCAAGTCGGTGACTTCTTCGATAACTGGTTCATCGCCGAAGCGACGGTTGTAGCCGAGCGCCGAATCGACCGCCCGGGCCGAATGCGGTAGGAATGGCGCCAGGAGAGTGTTGCAGTCTAAGACGCACTGGGCGGCGACGTGCAGGACCCCGGCCATTCGCTCCCGGTCGGCATTGTCCCCCTTGGCTAGTTTCCAGGGCGCCGTGTCCGCCAGGTACTTGTTGACCTCAGCCACGGTCTTCATAGCGGTGGTGATGGCGGCCTTCTGGCGGTGGGCCTTGATTAAGCGGCCCACTTCACCAAACGCCAATTCGGTGGCCCTGAGGACGGCTAGATCAGCCGGCTGCGGCGTGGCTGGGGGCGCTGGGACCGCGCCCAGATTCTTGTTGATCAAATTAACGGTGCGGTTGACTAGGTTCCCCCACCCGGCCACCAGCTCAGAGTTGGTCCGGCGGACAAACTCTTCCCAGGTGAACTCAGCGTCCTGACTCTCTGGGCCGGCGACGGCGATGAAATACCGCAGCGCGTCCGGCTGGTAGCGGGAAAGCATGTCGCGGACCAGAATCACCCGGCCCCGGGAGGATGAGAACTGTTCGCCGCCAATGTTCAAGAACTCGGAAGAGACAACTTCCGTGGGCAGATTCAGCTCGCCATAGATTCCGGGCTGGCCGCCTCGCGAACCCTGACCGTTGTACCCGAGCAGCTCGGCGGGCCAGATCTGTGAGTGAAAGGTGATGTTGTCCTTGCCCATGAAGTAGTAAGAACGTGCTTCAGGTGAGTTCCACCAGCGCCGCCACAGGTCGGAATCAGCGGCTTGTCCCGTCTTCAACGCCCGGCGGCGCGCCCACTCGATCGAAGCCGACAAGTAGCCAACCACAGCGTCAAACCAGACATAAATGCGCTTGTTGGGGTTTTCTTCCCAACCTTCCAGCGGCACCGGGATGCCCCAGTCGATGTCGCGGGTCATTGCCCTGGGGCGGACGTCCTCCAGCAGGTTGAAGGAGAACTTCAGCACATTGGGACGCCAGTCGGCGCGGGTCTCCAACCAGGCCGCCAGGGATTCAACCAGGGATGGGAGATCCAGGAAGAAGTGGTTCGATTGGACAAACTTGGGGGTCTCGCCGTTGATCCGGGAACGTGGATTGATTAGGTCAATCGGATCGAGCTGATTGCCGCAGTTGTCGCATTGGTCGCCGCGTGCCCCATCGAACCCGCAGATGGGGCAGGTGCCTTCAATGAAACGGTCCGGCAGGGTCCGCCCGGTCGAAGGAGAAATCGCACCCATGGTGGTTTTCTCCACCATGTAGCCGTTCTTGTGGACGGTCTTGAACATTTCTTGGACCACGGCGTAGTGGTTGCGGGTTGTGGTCCGGGTGAACAGGTCATAGGCCAGGCCCAGCCGGCGCAGGTCTTCAACGATCACGCGGTTGTAGCGGTTGGCTAGTGCTTGGGCGCTGATGCCTTCTTCTTCCGCTTGGACAAGAATGGGCGTGCCGTGCTCGTCGGTGCCAGACACCATCAGCACGTCGTTGCCGGCCATCCGCATGTAGCGGGAGAACACATCCGAAGGAACGCCAAATCCGGCCACATGACCTATGTGCCTGGGGCCATTGGCATACGGCCAAGCCACGGCTGACAGAACGCGATTCATAGGGCAAGCCTACTTGGGTGGCAGCGAGCCGGGTTCCGTGGCCGTGGCCGTCCGAGCCTGGAGATGTGAGCCAAGGCATAGAACTATGCATCAGTTGATGCTCAACATGATGCGGGGAGGGGACATGCGGACAACCGTTAACCTTGATGATGCTCTGCTGGACCAGGCCATGGAAATGACCGACGGGATGGGGAAAACGGCCCTGATCAATGCTGGACTGCGCGTATTGACCAGGGACTTGAGCGCGCAGCGCCTAGCCACCTTGGGCGGTAGCGAGCCAGGACTAGAAGCGCCGCCGCGCCGCGGGCGGAGCGCGGACGCGCGATCCTGGTCGACACATCGATATGGGTTCAGCACTTCAAGAGCCACAATCAACGACTTGCGGACTTGCTGAACGCGGGATTGGCCTGGTGGACGCTCACTTGATGGCGTCCGTCCGCCTGGTGGCCGGCGCCGCCTTGTGGACGCAAGATCGGCGGCTGGCGGTTGTCGCCAGCGAATTGAGGCTCACGAGCCGGGTGCCGAATTGACGTCAAGTTTCTCCGGCCCAGACGTCAGCGATGTGGAGTTCAAGGTAGTCCGGCGCCCTTCGATGGGACGCCCGAATGCGCCGAATGTGTCACGGCGAAGGCGGGGGAAGGCAGGCCGGCTGTAGGTGAGGTAGTTGATGTGCTGACCGCTGGTTTGATCAGTAACCGTGACCAGGACCGGGCCGCCGCGATTACCGCTTATGTGCGTCTGACAATGAACGATGGCTCGCGTCTCAACATGGTACTGGTCCGGTTAGACCACACAGAAGGGCCAGAATCGGCTGATTCGGGTAGACGTTGCTGACGTGACGGACAACGCCGTTGTGCTCCCGCCCAAGGTCCACAACACACAAGTCGCCGGCATCGTCGTTGAAGACGGGAAACCAGTCTGGGTTCCGGCGCCCGCGCCAGGACTGGCCGTCCAGGTGTTCCTTTCAGACTGTGTGCGGTCAAGTCGAGGCTGCGGCGGCCCTGGCAGGTCCGTGTCAGGTCCGTAAGGAAACTCAGGTTTGGTGCGGTAGGGAACGGCAACGGAATCAAGTGCGTCGCGGATCGCCAACACGCCAGGCGCCCGGCCCCGGTACACCAGGACCTCCTCGCCAGATAAAAAGGCCTGACGGGCACCAAGCATATTAGTCCCGCTAAGACCCGCCGGCACACGGTACTGAGCCACGGTCGGATCGCGGGTCTGGCCGGTCATCGCGTACACCACGTACTCTGTTGGGTCGTGACGCACCGGCGGCAACCATGTTGCTGTAACACCGTAGCCACAATACGGGCAGTTCAACTCCAGTGTGTACCCATTGATCGTACGCTTCAGTGGCCTGCCACAATCGGGGCATCCGGAATCTGAATCCATTCCCATCCTCCCTTCCTGCCAAAAGGCGTAAACAGTTTCCATTCTCCCAATTGCGCCAGATCAGGATGACCGTTCTTAGTCACCCCGGCAACGAAGCGATGACCCGCCTAGCCACCCGCCACAGACGGAACCGACAGGTTCAACGCCGCCCAAGCCCACGACGACGCCCGCGCCGCCGCGATCCCCGGCCGCCCGCCAACTCGACTTCTACCTCGGCACCGTAGGCGCAGACGGCGCCTGGGGACGTATCAAGCGCACCGAACTCGGCCCCGGCGTGTGGATGGCACGCGCCCGCTACCGTGACGAGACGCGCACCACCCGCCTGGTTGAGCGTCGCGGCTCGACTGGGGCACGGGCTGAGCGCGCGTTGGTTGGGGCGCTCACCGATATGGCCGCCCACGTTGACGGCGATATCGGACCGAACCCACGCTTGCGGGTCTTGGGCGGCCACTGGCTCCGAACCGTCATCGGCCCTTCCGACCGGGCAACCGGCGCCAAGTACCGTTACCGCTACACGGTCGGGCGCCAAGTCACCCCCCGCGCTCGGTGGGCTAATGGTTCATGAGTTGACGACGCCAGTCGCAGAACGGTTCCTTCAGAAATCCACCGAGAAACGCGGCGGTGACTCCACCAACCTGGTCAAGACCTGCCTGTCCGGGATGATGGGCCTCGCGGTGTGTTACGGCGCCATCAAACACAATCCGATCCGAGAAGTGTCCCGGGTCGCGACTGTCACTCCTGAGCCCCGAGCGTTGAGCGGCGAAGAGGTCAAAGCGCTACGGGCGCAAATCCGAAGAGACAAAGCAGCCATCAGGGCCGACCTGCCCGACGTGGTGGACCTTATGCTGGCCACCGGTTGCCGCACCGGTGAGGCGCTGGCGATCCGCTGGCAGGATGTGGACCTCGCCGAGGGCACGGTTGCCGTCACTGGCAAGATCGTCCGCCATCTTCGGCAGGGCATCACCCGCGAAGACACCACCAAGAGTAAGAATGTCGCCCGTAAGCGGCTCCCCAAGTGGGCGGTCTCCATGCCCCTGGATCGCCGGGTCAACGGTTTGCCAAGCGGTCTGCGGAACCTCGTGTTCCCAACAGCGGACGAAACGCCCCGCGACATCAGCAATGTTGACAAGCAATGGCGGAACTACCGGACACGTCATCCCGAGTGGAAATGGGTAGTCCCCAAGACTTTCCGCAAGACGGCCGGAACAATCATCAACGAGACCTACGGCATCGAAACTGCAGCGGCCCAACTGGACCACTCATCGCCAGCGGTCACTCGCAAGCACTACGCCCAGACGCCGCGCCTTGGACCAGATACCCGCGCCGCCCTCGAAGAATTCGCGATTAGCGCCGACAGGCGCTCCGAGCAGACTGGCGGATGAAAAACTGAGGAGCGCCGCGGCCGTAAGGCCTACAGCGCTCCTCCCAACCCCGTTGCCGGGGAATTGTGGTTCCACTGTAACCTGGAGCGCAATGATCCCGCAACCAGACCCGAAGCTCGTGCCAGGACTCCTGACCTCGGTCGCCAAAGAGCGCCTGCGCAAGTTCCGCCGGGCAGCTCCAGGGGGAGCGCACCGGGCCGTTCTCAACATGTACCTGGTCGATTCGGAACTGGCCTCTTGCTTTCACGCGGCACTTCGCGCCGTCGAAATCCTGCTGCGGGAAAGCGTCCACAGGGCAATGAGCGCGGCCTTCGGCACATCCCGTTGGTTCGCGGACGCCAAAGTGCGGTCGATCCTCGACCCGCGGACCGTCGCCGCCCTGGACGACGCCCAGCGGAGCGCCCGATCCTCGCGGAAGAGCGTGCCCGCCCCAGGTGACGTGGTGGCAGAGATGATGTTCGGGATTTGGGTGAACCTCGTTGACCGAGGCGCACGGGGCAACTACGAGGCGGACATCTGGGCACCGGCAGTCGCGGCCGCCTTCCAAGCGGACCGTCCGCCAACACCTCACGCCCGTTCTGAGGTCCACGCTCTTGCTAAGCGGCTGAACTGGGCCAGGAACCGGGTGAATCACTGCGAGCCGGTTATCTTCGGGTTCCCGCGCAAGGGCCAGATCACCGCCCAAGGCACCCGCCTGCGGACCACGCCGCACCAACTGCTCGACGACGCGCGGACGCTGTGCGGGTTCATGAGCCCAGAAGCCGCCGCCTGGCTGGGCGACTGGCAGGAATTCGAGGACCTTCTGGCGCATCCGCAGGTGTCCGAAGCTTTGCGGTATATCGACGGACAGCCCGGCATGGCCCTCCAAGGCCGGCGCTGAGCCCCGGCGCCCGGAACCGGAGCAGCACCAGGCGGCGGTTGCCAGGGCGTTTGTGCACACGCCGCTTGCACAAATGCCGCCGCCGCGCCGGAAGGCAAGCGGTCCAAAACGATGAGTAAACGATGAGTTGGGACCAAATAAGTCGCGCGGGCACTCTCAGAAACGCCTATGGCCTGCGCGTTGGAGCCACCTGTCGGACTTCAAGTCTCTGCCGTGGGTGGCGTTAATGGTCTTGGATGGCCATTTACAATGGTTGTCTGACTGTTGCGGTTGGGTCA
Source organism: Bifidobacteriaceae bacterium (assembly GCA_031268215.1). Lineage (GTDB taxonomy): Bacteria > Actinomycetota > Actinomycetes > Actinomycetales > WQXJ01 > JAIRTF01. The sequence goes on from JAIRXP010000020.1 coordinate 24,418, forward strand.
GGAACCCAACGGCGGCAGACGAGAGTTGGAAGCGAACTAGTGAAAAGGCAGGGCCCCTCATGGCTTTGGTGGTAGACCCGGTCCAGGGCGACGGCGGCACTTGGGTGCCCCGCCGTGGACCCAGAGTATTCGCGGACGCGGGCTACTGCGGCCGGTCTTTCAATCAAGGCGTGCTCCGCTTCCATGATTCGACCACCGGCCCCAACTATCGTGGCCTGTGTTTTGACGCCTTCCCGGAACTGTCAGCCATTGACCGGCGTGCCGATGTCCTGGCCTTCGACTGGAACGGGAAGCAGTACCTGACCGCGAAGGTCCGCGGCCAAAAGCAGGTCATGATCCTGGTCGCGGATCTCGGCACCGGTAGCGTTGAGCCACTGTCAGACGTTTCCACCTTCGCCGGCGTGCTCAAAGAGCCGAACATGGCCGAATACTTCTCCGGTGACCTCTACGACGAATGGCGCAACGCTGTTGAACGTCCCGAAGCACAGCTAGCGTTCACCGACTGTGTTGAATACACCATGCCCCTGTATCTAGGCGGTCTGGACTCAATCGAGAACCTCCAGCTCATAGACCTGGACGTATCGTGGACCATAGGAGCCCAGATTCGTTCGCAAACACCGAAGCCACCCAAGAACGGCTAACACCACCGGCGGCCGGGTTGCGGGTCTGGCCTGCTCAGGCCTTCCTGGGCGTTTAGACTTGGGCAGGAATCTACGGCGGGACACCAGTCCACGCTCTCGAGAAACGAACTGAAGGAGGGCCCGGGGCGATGGCGGGATGGCGGGAAAACACAAGTAGTGAGACACAGGACGACTTAGACACCCTGTTGGACGGGTCCCTGGGATTAGCTACCCAGCTTTTAGAGGAAACTGGTGAGGTGTACCCGTTCGCTCTGGTCATGACTGTTGACGGCGAAACTGAGATGGCTGCCTCGAACGCGGGAGCGGAAAAACCGGTTGTAGCTGAGGTAGTCGAATCGCTGACCGCTGGCCTGATCAGTAACCGTGACCAGTACCGGGCTGTCGCGGTCACCGCTCGTGTACGCCTGACAATGAATGATGGCTCGCCTGTCAACGCGGTACTGGTCCGGCTAGACCACAAGGAAGGACCAGCCCTTGACGTTTACGCTCCCTACACACTCAAGGGACGCCGACGCAAGGTCG
>JAIRXP010000113.1 GCA_031268215.1 Bifidobacteriaceae bacterium
GCTCCACCCAAGACCACTCCTCAACCCCACTCAACCGATAACCAAACACAACCCCAACCTCACCCAAAAACGGCCCACCAGCCACATCCGCTAACTCCACACGCAAACCACGCCCACCACACCCAACCACCCAATCACCCACACCACCAACAACACCCAACACAGACCCAACCCCATCCAACACCGGCGCCTCCGGCGGCGCCAACGCCGCCATCAAACCAACGTGGGGTGCCACGCCCCAAGCAGCCGGCAACGCGCCAGGTCCGGCGACTTCCCCGGTCACAAGGTTGAGTGCTTCGGAACCCGCCGGGACCGCGAACCCATCAGGAGCATTGGTGACGATCTGGCGCTCCCCGTCCGGGCAGGTTAGGGTGTAGGAAATGCTGTCTGTGTCCCATGTCCCCTGACGCGGGCTCACTGATTCACAGTCACCCCAGAAATTCGACAGTGTAGCGAACGCCACTGCTGAAGACTTTAGGCCGCCGTCGCGGCTCAGAAGCCCAAACCGGTGTTCCGGGTCATTGGCGTTGTTGCCGTTGTCCCGCAAGTCGTACCACCACACACCCTGGACATCCGGCAATGCCCGCAGCCGAACATAGGTATCCACCAGGTAGGACGCGACAGTATCCTCTGGCAAGCAAGACGCCTGGGCCGAATCATCGCAAGTCGACCAGCCCACTTCAGATATATAGATTGGTAGCCGCTCGCCGTAGGCTTTCTCAACCTCATCAGCGAAATACTCGACCGCCTGATCAATGTCGCGGGGACGGTTCTGGCCCCCATTAATCGACCCAATATATGCATAAGGATGCATCGAAACGCCATCAACTGGAACGCCCAGTTCCTTCATCTGGCGCAGAGTCTCCCAAGTGAATTCCAGGCCGGTGCCACTGACGCCACCGACTATGAATGGGACACCAGGAAGCTTCTCGTGGACCACTGGTCCAACCTCGGCCGCCAATTCAGCGTAGTACTGAGGGCAACCATAGCCTTGCCCCGGATCGCTTGGACAAGGCTCATCCCAGGGATAGGCCGTAAGGGCAGGTGTACGGCTAGCCAATTCGGCCTTCTCTTCAGCGGAGTATTCGTAGCCAAAGAGTCCGTTCCATTCGTTCCATAGCTCGACCCCGGCCCGCGGGCCGGAGTAAGCGTCCAGCACATATTCCACATACTCTTTGAACTTTGCTCGTTCATAATCCGTGTCCGGGAGACCCTCGATCCATGCCTCATGCCCATAATCGAGAATCTGCAGCACACCGGCGTCGCCGTTGACTGTGTCCCAAAGGGCGGTCCGTCCGTCCAGCTCCCACTGCGTGTCGCCCACGCCGCCCGGCGTACCGCCAGCCGAACCGCCCAGCACACCGTCCTTGTCGGCTACGAACGACCACGGCAGTTCTGCACGGATCGAGTTCGCCCCAAATAGGCCAGTCGCCAGAGACAATTGGTCGGCCGTGTCCCAGAAAGCCCGAGGGCTGGGATGAGTCATGACGCCCATATAGAACTCGCTCGGCTCAATTCGTGGCGGCAGGTCAAAGACTAGCTGGGCCGGAGAACCATCAACCACGGCACTGCCGCCTACCGTCGCCGTCACGTCATAGGTGCCCGCCAACCGCGCCGTCACCGTCAGCTGGGCCACACCATCACCATCAGAACTCGCCAACACCGTAGCCGGCCCCGCCGAACTGCCCGCGGACAAGCCCGCGGGAATGGCGAACGTTACATTGACCCCATCAAGAGGACGGCCAGCCGCATCCACCACATGAGCGGTCACAACCAGGCCATTCACATCCTCAGCCTGGCCAGACGCGGAGGGCCCTTCAAGACGCGTCAAACCCACACCAAAAGCCGGACCGCCCTTGACTAAATGGGCAATCCCGGAGCCCGGCGCCGCCGGAACCGATGCTCCGCCGGCCGTCACTGTCAACGGCCAGTCGCCAATCACAGTCCCCGTAAACGACGCGGTATAGACGCCCTCAATCTGGGCAGTGAACCCGCCTACTGTCACGCCTGAACCAGACGCGCCCGCACTGGCCAGCGCCACCTCCCCAACATACGGCCGGCCCTCAGCATCGACCAGCGTCACCGTCACCTCACCCGCCGTCACGCCATCCGCCACGACCGGATCCTGACTCACCGCGAAGGACGAGCCGGCCGCATCTAACACGGGCGTTGGGGCGTCACCGAAATTCCGTTTCAGAGTGCTCACCAAGTTGTTGGGCCGGTGAATCTGCGAACACGATCCGTCCCAGTTCGACGGCACCACGTAAAGGTAGACATCCTGTTCGCCCCGCTGCCGGATGCCGTCAATCGTGTAGTCCATGAACCAATAGGTGCCGCCGTTAACCAGCGTATAGACCCCAAGCACGCCGGTCCGAACCTGATTGGCGACGAAGGGAGCGTCAAAGCCATATTTCTGGTCCGCGGTCGCGTCCTCGCAAACCGCCCCGACGGTCGCCACCATGCGACCTGGCCCAGTCACATCCGCCCAGTCAAACGCCCACGCGGCGTTGATGTGCAGTTTCCCGGGCTCGGCCGTGATCTGGGCCGGCTCCGCCCACCCTTGCACCTGGAACCGGGTTGGCCTGAACCACGCTGCGGCCAATACGTCGCCTTGGGCGTCCAAGGCTCTGACTTCAACGGGATAGCTGCCTTCGCCGTCGATGTCGTCCAAGGTCACCTCATAGTTGCGGCCCACGCCGTGCTGGCTGACCGGAGTGCCGGGCTTGGTGCGATAGATCCACACGTACTCCTTAGCCCCGGCAACCTCCCGCACCGTCATGGTTTGCCCAACATAGGGCTTGCCTTCTAGCACCGCCGTCGGCACGACCGCCGGGCCCACCGCCGCCCGAACCCAGTCTTCCTGCCCACCGCTCCCGTTCCGGCCGGTAACCTTCACATAGCTGTCCACCTGCCACTGGAACGCGCCATTCTTCAGCGATTGTGAAGGCGCCCGGGTGGACCCCACTGTGAACTGACAGAGGTAGCCGTCTTCCTGCGGCCCTGATGCCGCCTGATCCACAACCAGTCCTTCGCCGCCTTCACAAGTGAACTTTGTGCTGCCCGCCACGTCGCGGTTGTCAGCGCCCGCCCGCGCCCGGGCCACGAGCGTTATGACGTCATTTTTCTTCACCAGCACAGCCGACTCGTAAGCCCAGATGCCCTTCGCAATTTCCATGGCTTTCCGCTGGGGCAGTTCCTTGCCGTTGACCTTCAGGCCACCCGCCTCGACCCGGAACTCCGTTCCGCCAGCCGCGGCGGACTGCGGCACCGTTACGTCCACCGCACCGGCCGCCTCGGTCACGCCGGACAACAAGTATGGGGTCTGGGATGAGGCTCTGACCGTCAAGTCGGTGACAGCGCGGCCAAACATGTTCTTTGCCGTTACCCCGGGGCCGAAGCTTTGAAGAGTCCGTCCCGAATCCCACGTAACCGCTAGGCCACCGTCGAAGTAGACGGTGCTGCCGCACGGCTCGCCCGCCGGACAATCCTTCGTGTTCGTCAGGTACTGGTCCACGTCGTGACCAGCCACATGCCGGATCATCGCGGCCGCTGACGCTATGGCTGGGCGCGGCGAATTCGTCTGTGACCGGCCGTCAAGGAACTGCTTCGAATAGGCGTTGCGCGTCAGCCCCCAAACCGACTGGCAGCTCGACGTGGTGGCGCCAGACCCATCTTGGGGGCACGACTCCAGTAAGGTCTCCCAGTAGAACGCAAAGACCCGCTCATAGCCAGCCGCGAAGCCGGCCGCGTACGATTCAGTTACATAGGCCGCCTGGAGCCGTTCTTGGCTGTCATTGACGGGCTCCTGGCCCGGCAGGCCAAGGTTGAAACCTATTTCCGTCAACCAGCTAGCCCGGTCATCGACGCCGTATCTGGTGTCGGCAGCCCGCTTGTTTGCCCTGACAGTCGTAGGTAACGAATCAATAGAGCCAAGCGCCGGATACCGGTGTTCATTACCCGTGTCATAAGAGGGACCAATATTGTTCTCTAACGCCTCTTGCTCAAATAGTAATCCCCGCCGCGGGTCGTTCGAAGAATCTGTGGCGCCGCCGTCAAGATATGACCCCGCAAGCACTCGCAGCGAAGGATCAATTGATTTCACCCCCGCCGTGAAAGCCTTTAGCGCACTGGAATATTGGAATGGGTATCCCGGAAAGAAGCCCGGGAAAGACGGCTCATTGGCGAATTCCACGGCCGTCACCCGGCCGCTGAATCGCTGGGCGAATTTCTGCCCGGTAGTGAATGCGACATCGAGGTCAAACGGCTCTCCGTCGCGGGGAAGGGGCACCCCGGCATTCGCGACGGTAACCACATCCAGGCCGTTGTCCTTGAAGATCTGGGCGGTTTGATTCGCGCACAGTGGGCCCGTGTCACTGGTGCAGGCGCCATCCAGAGCCGACCATGGCAGCCGGTCCCGCACCGACCCGAAACCGATCGCTTTGAATAGCTCGGCCCGCTGGCGGGCCTGTTGGGCCGTTGGCGCCGATTGCCCTGCGCCGTTCCAGATCAGCGACGGTTGGGCGTCAATCCCGAGCCTCGGATCCTGAACCGCTGTGCCGTCCATCACAACCACTGATCCGGTCCAATCCGCGGCCTCGGGGAAGGAAATGGCGACGTCATAGTAGCCCGGCTGAAGCTCGCCTGCTCCAATCTTGGCAGTCAATGATCCGCTGGACCGGTCCACCGAACGCTGGGTCACAACGCCGTCATCTCGCGTCAGTTTCAACGTCGCGTCGCCGCTGGCATCCGCCGGGGTGGCCGTCAGGTCCCATCGCAATGCCTGGGTTGTGGTGACGGCGAACGGCGCACTCCAGGGTACCGTCTCGGTCAGTTTGACGGCCTCTTCCGCCGATGCCGTATGGTCACCTGCCGCCGTCCAGGCCTGCGCCGCTGCCAACGTCAGTGTGACTACCACGCCGAACGCGATTGCCGCGACGCCACGATACGTCCTGATCATCACACATTGCCTTCCAAGAATAGACTGGGCCAAATTCGGATACCAATTAGTGTTTTGAGTTTAGATAAGGCCATAACCGCGCCGGTAGGAACTTCGCCTCTGTGCCGTTGCAAGCAATGGATAAAAAAGTGCTGATACAGCTCACAAAAGCTGCCACTCCGGCGCTTTACGCGCCACTCCTTAGGACCTAAATCCCGCGCGGCGAGCGCCAGCATTCCTGGCGGACAATCGCCTCTTCCGCCTTCCTAGGACCAAGCTCCCGCCCTTTCCGTGCCAAGACCCGGGCTAGACAATAGCCCCCCATGGCACGCGTTACCGCTGCGTAGAAACACTTCCGGTTCATTATGGTCTTCTTGGCGGATGGCAAATCTGATGGCGGACCAGCGTTATTGAGGGCGGGATATATTCTACGAAAGCCGAGCCTGCCACGTCATCGGCGCCCAACGTTCCGCCAGGCCCAGGGGCGGACGCGAACCGCCCCACGCCGGCCACCGGTCTAGCGCGACCGGGAAGCTTCCCGGAAGAGAGCCCAAGAACCGCAGCGCCTCACTCGGGTTCGGGACCAGCCGGAGCCTTACGCTCGGCTGCCTTGCGCTGAGCACGGCTGAGTAGTTTGTCGGCCCCAACATAGAGGTATCCGAATCCGATTAGCGCCACCGTCAGGACCGCGAGGCTGATCACGACGCCATCGACCCCGTTCACGTCTACGTCCATAAATGGATACGGGTAGCGCGACCCCATGGAGAAACTGCCGCCCAGGAATGGCCAGGCGAACGCGAACACCAGATAGAGGTAGGGCGGTATGGCCCACAACACCGGATCGAATAGGCGCAGCTTGCCCTTGGGGGTGAAGAGGAACCAGTCTGCGATCACCAGGCAGGGTGTGATGATGTGGACCAGGTTATCGGTCAACGTGAAGGGGCGGTAGTCGCTGCCCTGGACAAAGGCGCTTGGCGCGAGGATGACAAGGTAGATCAGCATGGTTATGGTGATCGCCATCATGACCATCGCACCCAGACGTGGCCACGGCGCGGAGACACCCTTGGGACCAGAGCGAACCAGGTCACGGACCGTTACGCCGGCCATCACGCCCATCCAGATCAGGCACAACACGTTGCTTTGGGTCGTGTAGTAGACGAAGGCGCTCCAGGCCATGCCGCCGCCGGGCAGGAACACGCCGGTCAGCCGGAGCAGACCGGTCACGATCAGCCCCATTGAGACTAGGCGGAACGCCAGCGCGAAGTATCGAGAAGTTGCGGCCATATGCCGTAGATTATCGCGAGCTTTGGCCAGGCAACAGAGGACTCAGCGCTGCGGGCCACCGCTTTGACCAGCTCGCCGAACCCAGCGCCAGAAGCGTTGAGCTTCGCGGTGAGGTCAACCCCCGGCCGGGCGCGTTGGCGCCTTCAGCGGGCCTGCGGCCGGATGATCTTAGCGATCAATTCGGGTTTCAACTCAAGTGCCTTGGCGAGCCGCGAATACGACCATCCGCCCTCAACATAGAGCCGACGGATGAGCATGTCACGCTGAGCCAGATGCTGGGCTATCAACAGGCGGGCTTCCTCCGCCGCCGCATTATGCTCGCGGGCCTGTCGCAAGCGGATATCAGTCATGCGCGCCCTCCCAGGGCACTCAGGCCAGCGTGCCATGAGGCGCGGTCCCCAGTAGCGCGTAAGGAGCTGGGGGCGGCGTGCGGTAGCGGACGGGACCGGCCACCTAGCGATATGCGTGGTCTTGGGCCAATCGCTGATGAGGGCTCCATGCTCAAGTCTCTCCTCCTCGCTCAAGCGGCCGTTTGGCGCCGCCCTGGCGGACCCGGCCTGCCGGGTCACTCTGGGGGGCCGCCAGCGGACCTGATAGGGCCGCGGATTGCGCTGCTTTTGAAGGTAGACCCCAGGACCACGGGCCCGCACACGGTCAGGCCGCGGCACTCGGATTCACGCGTTGCTCTCGTCACGGCTTTCGCCGGCGGGACTCGAGGCCGCATGACCCTTGGATGGTAACCGAGTACACCCAGCCCGCCTACGCGGGCCCGTGGAGTTCCAGGGTGTCGCGGGCACGGCGACACGCTCCGGATCCGGCCGACCTAAGCTGGCTCATCACCGGGGCACTTCGGCCCGCGACATAAGTACCCTATAACCCGTTCCAGGCGCTGTCAATCTGTCGCACCATCTTCTGGCTCCGGCTTGGCCAGAACACTCTTGGCGGCGCGCTTGGCCGCGGAGGAAACAGCGATGCCCAGCCAAATGGTCATCGCTAGAGAAAGCCCGGCCTCCGCCAGGACTGCCGCTCTGGCGTCGATCACCGAGAACGCCAGAATAACCATGGCCAGCGGCAGGGTCACGAGCCCAGTCCACGTCACCACCGGCTGAGCCGCGCGGTGTCCGGCAGCCCACGCTTCATCGCTGGCCAAGGTGACGCGGTTGCGGATGCCGAAATACCGGTTCGGCGTCGCTCCCGGCTGGGACTCGGAACGACACATGGACCAGAAGAGGAGCCACATCACCGTCAACTCCATGACCATGAGCACGGCCAGGAGGATCCAGCCTCCGTTTCCCATGTTGCGAAACTATCACGCCATGAATCCGACCGGCCCAACACTGACTCGGCATGCCCCGCCAACCAGGCGAGTCCCTGCCTCCCAGTGGTTGACCAAGGTGGTTGTAGAGGGCGTTATAGCGCCCGCGGGTGCGCGGCCAGATAGACCTCGCGCAGGTGATCCGGCGTGACCTTGGTGTAGATCTGGGTGGTGGTGACCGAAGCGTGACCCAAGAGTTCCTGGACCACGCGGATATCCGCACCACCCTGGAGCAAATGGGTGGCGAAAGAATGGCGCAAAGTATGCGGTGTGACTTGGACCGGACCAGCACCGCCAGCTCCCATCACGCAGCCGGCCGCCTGGCCTGCACGGCGGACCATCTCAAAGGCTGCTTGACGGGACAACCGGCGGCCCTGGCGGCCAACGAATAGGGCCGGCGTCCCTTCGCCACGCGCTACGCGGGCCGGCCGTTCGCGCACCAGATAGGCGTCCACCGCCGCCTGGGCGTACGCGCCCAGCGGCACGGTTCGCTCCTTGCCACCCTTGCCAAGCACCCGAATCCAGTGCCGGTTCGGGTCTTCGGCCGCCCCGGCTAGATAGTCCAGGTCATCCAAATCTAGGTTGAGCAGTTCAGAGATACGGGCTCCCGTACCGTAGAGCAGTTCCAGCAATGCACGGCTGGTCAAGTCTTCCCCGGCTGCGGCGATCAGCGACGCGACCTGGGCGGCACTGAGCGCCTTGGGCAGCCGACGGCCCGGCGTGGGCGGCTTCACCTGGGCCGCCGGGTCACCCGGCGTCCAACCCTCAAGCGAGGCGAACCGATGCAGACTCCGCACAGCGGACATGGTCCGCGCCACCGAGGAGGCCGCCAACCCAGCGTCTTCCACCAGAAACCGCTGGAAACCCTCGATCACGGTGCCCGTCACCTGGGCCAAGTCAGCGTCCTCCAAGTAGTCCGAGTATCGGGCCAGGTCCCGCGCGTAGGCCTCCAACGTGGCCCCACTCAACGCTCGCTCAACCCGCAGGTGAGCTAAGAACTGGGTCCTTCCGGCGGCCACTCGCATGTCTCAATAGTGGCGCACCACCAGCACAGGCCCAAGCCGCCACCCAGGTCACCCTTAGGATTGTGTCCATGTCGCAACCCTTACGGTGGACCAACTTGGACAACGAAGCAGTCGCCACCGCCAAAGCTTTGGCCGCCGATGCCGTTGAAAAGGCTGGCTCTGGTCACCCCGGCAGCGCCATTTCCTTAGCCGGCGCCGCATATCTGCTATTCCAGCGTCTAATGATCCACGATCCAGCCGATCCAGCCTGGCCCGGCCGCGACCGTTTTGTCCTCAGCGCCGGGCATACCTCAGCCATGCTCTACATCCAGCTGTACTTGGCGGGCTATGACCTTTCGCTTGATGACATCAAAGGTCTGCGCAGCGCCGGCTCCATTACGCCCGGCCACCCCGAGCACGGTTTGACGCCCGGGGTGGAGATGTCCACCGGGCCGTTGGGACAGGGCCTGGCCAGCGCCGTTGGCATGGCCATGGCCACCCGCCGGGAGCGCGAGCTGTTCACCGCCGCGGCCGCCGATGCCGCCCAACCGGACCCAGCCAACGGCCCGTTTGACAACACCATCTGGGTAGTAGCTGGCGAAGGCGATATGGAAGAGGGCATCACCTCTGAGGCATCATCGCTGGCTGGAACCCAAGAGCTCGGCAACCTGGTAGTGCTGTTTGACCAAAACCAGATTTCGATCGAAGGCGGCACGGACATCGCCTTCACCGAGGATGTGATCAAGCGTTACGAGGCTTATGGCTGGCACACTCAAACTGTCGACTGGACGGCCGGCGGCCACTACCGCGAAGACTATGAGGCGCTCTATCAAGCGCTGGCGGCGGCCAAAGCCGAGGACGGCCGCCCGTCAATCGTGCGGCTGAGAACGGTGATCGGCTGGCCGTCACCCAATAAGCAAAACACTGGTGCCATCCACGGTGCCAAGCTTGGTGCCGCCGAAGTGGCGGGGCTGAAGCGAGCGCTGGGCCTAGACCCTGATCTGACGTTCAAAGTCCCGGAAGAAGTCCTGTCGCACACCCGGCGGGCCAGGGATCGCGGCGCCAAGGCACACATCGCCTGGCAGGAAAGCCTCGACGAGTGGCGGCGGACCAACCCTGGACCGGCCCAGTTGTGGGACCGGCTCAACCAAAACGCACTACCAGCCGGTTTGGAAGAAGCCCTACCGGTGTTCGCGGGAGGGACAGCGCTGGCGACCCGGGCGGCATCGGGCAAGGTACTTTCAGCGTTGGGACCGGTGCTGCCGGAATTGTGGGGCGGTTCCGCGGACCTGGCGGGCTCCAACAACACCACCATGGACGGCGCAACCTCGTTCCTGCCCGGAAACCCTAAGGGGCGGACCATTCACTTCGGAATCCGCGAACACGCCATGGCGGCCGTCATGAATGGGATCGCGTTGCACGGGCCAACTTTGCCCTACGGCGGCACCTTCCTGGTCTTCAGCGACTACATGCGCGGCGCTGTCCGGCTATCAGCCTTAATGAATCTGCCTGTCACTTACGTGTGGACACATGACTCCATTGGCGTGGGAGAAGACGGCCCAACCCATCAACCAGTCGAACAGCTAGCCGCCCTGCGGGCCCTGCCGGGCTTCGACGTGATCCGTCCCGCGGACGCCAATGAGGTCGCCTGGGCGTGGCACCACCTGTTGGCCCGCCGCCGGCCAGCGGCGCTGATCTTGTCGCGACAGAACCTGCCGGTCTTTGACCGGGCGGCGGACGGTCTGGGCGCGGCCCGCGACCTTGTTGGCGGCGCTTACGTCTTGGCTAGTTCGCCGTTACCGCGAACCGATGTGCTGCTGCTGGCCACTGGTTCGGAAGTCCAACTCGCGTTACAAGCCCGCGAGATGCTGGCCGGGGAAGGAATTGGGGCTCGGGTTGTCTCCGCCCCCTGCTTGGAGTGGTTCGCGGAACAAACCTCGGAATACCGCGAAGACGTGTTGCCGTCTCGCATCAGGGCGCGTGTTTCGGTCGAAGCCGGCATAGCCATGCCGTGGCGCCAGCTTGTTGGCGATTCGGGGCGGTGCGTCTCGATTGAAACCTACGGCGGTTCCGCGCCGGGCGGGCATCTATTTGAGGAGCACGGTTTCACCGCCGCCCATGTGGCGGCGGCCGCCCGCCAGTCACTCGCCGCTGTCCAGGGCCAATGACCTGCAACCCGCTGGTAGATCCGGCCGACCAACGCGTACCGAGGATTCCGCCGCCTTGCGCACTGACCATTTTTGGTGTCACCGGTGATCTGGCCCGCCGCAAAGTCCTGCCTGCGATCTATGACCTGGCCAATCGCGGCCTGCTGCCGGCAGGGTTTTCATTGACGGGCGTGGCGCGCTCACCGTGGACCACACAGCAGTTCATCAACCAGGCCCACGCGGCCGTGACATCCGGCGCCCGGACCCCATTCCGACAGCGAGTCTGGGAACAGCTGACCGCGTCCATGGCCTATGTGTCCGGCGACATAGCCGATCCGTCCACTTACGCGGAGTTGCGCCAGGCCCTTGAAAGATCTGACCGCGACTTCGGTACCGGCGCCAACCGGGCATTCTATTTGTCGATGCCGCCGTCCACTTTCGCGCCTATCTGCGGCCACCTAGCTAGCTCCGGTCTGGCCCAAGATTCAACCGCCGCGAAGGTCGTCATTGAGAAGCCATTCGGCCATGACCTGGCCTCCGCCAGGGCTCTCGACGCCACGCTGGCACAGGTGTTTGACCCATCCGCGATCTTCCGGATTGACCATTACCTAGGCAAAGAGACGGTCCGCGGGATGCTGGCCACCCGGTTCGCCAACCAGGTCTTTGAGCCGTTGTGGTCCCACGAATACGTGGATCATGTCCAGATCACCATGGCGGAAGAAATGGGCGTGGGATCCCGGGCCAGCTATTACGACCAGATTGGCGCCACCCGGGATGTGATGCAAAACCACCTGCTTCAGCTACTCGCCATCACCGCCATGGAGGGACCCGGCTCCTTCGGAGCGGCTGACCTGAGAAGGGCGAAAGAGAACGCCCTGGCGGCGGTGCGGCTGGCGGGGCAGGCCAACGACTGCGCGGTGCGCGGCCAGTACACCGCCGGCTGGCAAGGAAACATCGCAGTACCGGGCTATCTGGATGAACCAGGCATCCCGGGTGGTTCAACGACTGACACCTTTGGCGCTCTCAAATTGGAAATCGCCACCGACCGCTGGCAGGGTACGCCCTTCTACTTGCGGACTGGCAAACGCCTAGGGCGGCGGGTGACCGAAGTGGCGATCCAGTTCTCACGCACCGCGGATCAAGTCCGGGCCGGTCTGGAAACCCGCTATATGGGGGCGAACGCGCTGGTCATTCGCATCCAACCAGATGAGGGAATCACCTTGCGGGTGGGCGCCAAGGTTCCCCAAACCGACATGGAGGTGCGGGATGTCACCATGGACTTCTCCTACGGCCACGCCTTCACGGAGTCCCTGCCGGATGCTTACGAGAGACTAATCCTGGACGTGCTGCTCAGTTACGATCCGCTGTTCCCCGGAGCCCGCGAAGTGGATGAGTCTTGGCGGGTAATAGACCCGGTAGAACAGCATTGGGCGTCCTTGGGCGGGCCACCTGACCCGTACGCGGCGGGCACCTGGGGCCCCGCCGCGGCGGATGGTTTGCTCCGCCGTGATGGACGGGAATGGAGACGGCCATGATCATTCCCCTGTATGCCGCCTCGACGGCGCAAGTCGCCACCAAGCTGGTTGAACTGCGTGAGGATGGCGGCGTAGCCGCCCTGGGCCGGGTCCTGACTTTGATCATTCAATGCGAGGCCGGGGATATCGAGACCTCAATACAGGCCGCGAATCTGGCCTCAATGGAGCACCCCTGCCGGGTGATAGTGCTGACCGCTGAGGACCTGGATGGACCGCCGTCCATGGATGCCCAGATCAGGATCGGTTCGGACGCTGGCGCCTCAGAGGTCATAGTGCTGCGGCTGCGCGGGGCACCTGGGGCCCACCTGGACGCGGTAGTCACGCCATTGCTGCTGGCGGACGCGCCGGTGGTGGTCTGGTGGCCGGACGAACGCCCGCCCGTACCGGCCAGCGACCGGCTGGGTCGCTTGGGCTCACGCCGCATTACGGACACCATAGCGGCCGAGCGCCGCTTGTCTTGCGTATCGCTCCGGCGGTCCATGCTTGAGCAGCTAACCAGCGGCTACACCCCCGGAGACACCGACTTGACCTGGACTCGCCTGACACCCTGGCGGGCGCAGCTGGCGGCGGCCCTGGAGATTCCGCCCATCGAACCGGTCACATCAGCGACGGTGGCCGGCCCTGAATCAGGCGGATCGGACCTGATGGCCGCTTGGCTGGCGGATCGCCTGAAGGTCCCGATCCGCCGCGAGGTCAACGATTCGCCCTTCCTGACAGCGGTTGAATTCCACCTTTCGGGTGGCCGGCGGATTCTGCTGGACAAAGAGATGGAAGAGTCGCAGGCGGTCTTACGGATCTCCGGCCAAGTTGACCGGGTAGTGTCCCTGTCGCGGCGTAGCCGGGCCGAGGCCCTGGCCGAGGAGTTACGGCGCCTGGAACCGGATGACGCCTACGGCCATCTAGTGACGGAAGCGCTGCCGGAATACCTAGCCGGCGCACCGGCCGGCGGCGAAGAGGGCGATTGACATGCGAGACATGATTGTCCTGCCGGATTCAGTCGCCGTGGCTCAGGCCGGCGCTCAACGCCTGGCCATGTTCCTGCTCGAATCGCAGTGCCTCAGCTCGCCTGTACACGTCGCCCTGACTGGCGGGGACACTGGGATAGCCGTGTTGTCCCAGCTCCGCGCCAATCCCTTGTTGGACGCCATTTCTTGGCCTGACATACACTTCTGGTGGGGCGATGAACGGTTCGTGGCCATTTCCTCAGCCCAACGCAATGACTTGGCGGCACGCCAGGCGCTGCTTGACCACTTGCCCCAGGCCCCTGGCGGTATCCATCGCATCGGGTCGCCGGACCAGGGCATCTCCCTGGAACGCGCCGCCCAGAACTATTCGGCCGAGTTGCGCCACCACGCCGTGGTCTTCTCGCTGGTGCTGCTGGGCGTTGGCCCAGACGGGCATGTCGCCTCGGTCTTTCCTGGTCACGGTGATGGCGCTGGCATTGAGCTACCTGGGGCTTTCCCAGTGCCAGACTCCCCCAAACCGCCGCCGGCCCGGATCTCGCTGACCTTGGACACCATCAACGCCGCCAACGAGGTCTGGCTGATGGCAGCAGGCGCTGCCAAGGCCGGTTCCGTCGCCGCTTCGGTACGCCCGCCCGCAGTCCGGTCCGCCGGTGCGCCACGGCCCATCCCCGCCGCCCGGGTGGCTGGCCGGGAGCGCACTGTCTGGTTGGCCGATGCCGCCGCTGCAGCTCGCGCCTAACGTCCCGTCCGCCGCGCCACTATTCCGGCGGGGACTTGCCCCGCTATCCGCCCCGAGGGCGCGGGGATGTCAAAGACTGATGCGGGACTCCACCAGGTCTGTCAAAGCGTCAAGCCAGGTGGGATGGTCGTTAAGGCACTGATGCCGAACGAATTTCCCGTCCGGCTGAGCCGCTAGATAGGTGCCCTTGTTCAGCAGGTCAATCTCTTCGAGGGTCTCCAGGCAATCAGAGGCGAAGCCTGGACAGGCCACGTCGATCCGTTTGACGCCCTGGGAACCCAGGCGGGCCACAGTGTCAATGGTGGCTGGGGTCAGCCACGGCATGGGACCGAACTTCGACTGGTAAGTGATGAGGCACTGTTCCTCGGTCAGATCCAGACGCTCACGCAACGCCGTGGCCGTTTCCTCGCATTGGCCGCGGTACGGGTCGCCAGCCCGGTCCAGCGACACTGGAATGCCATGGAATGACAGCAGCATCTTGTCCCCGGCCGCGAAATCCGGCCGGCCGTGAAGCTCCCAGGCCTCTTCCGCCCGCAGGGCCAAGGCCTCGATATAACCCGGCAGGGCCGGATAGGAATGAACCAAGGAGTATTCAAGCTGATGCACTGAACGCAGCGCGTAACGCGCCACTTCATCAATGATTGACGCCACAGTGGGCACCGAATACTGCGGGTACAGCGGAACAACCAGCACCCGGCTAACGCCCTCGGCCCGGAGGGTTTCCAGCATGGGCCGTACCGCCGGGCTGCCATAACGCATGGCCGCTTCAACCCGGACCGGCTGGTCCAACCGCTCACTCAGCCGCTCAGCTACGCCCCGCGCCTGAGATTGGGTATAGACCGCCAGCGGCGAACCTTCCTCAAGCCAGATCGCACGGTACTTCTCGGCCGATTTCCGGGACCGGAACGGCAGCACGAAGCCCTCCAGGATTCCCCGCCAGATAAACGCGTGCAGGTTCACAACCCGCTTGTCAGACAAGAATTCCCTCAGATAACGCCGCACGTCACGGGGGGTAGGACTGTCTGGCGTGCCTAGGTTGACCAGCATCACCGCGGTCTTGGCGCCCGGCAGAATCATGCTTTCTCCTTTACTTACGTTCCAGTCCGCGTATTCCGGCTCAATATTGCCCGATGCCGCCCCGCCACCTTGGCACCAAACCCTGGAATTACCTTAGCGGCCGCGGCGCGACCAAGGACGGCTAACGGCGCTAACGCCAATGATCGCACCGATGCCGGCCTCAAGCCAGAGCCAGCCAGCCAAGGGCCAAAAGCTCGCCCCAATCACGCCCAGGCGCCCCGGGCCGCCGGCTCCTCCGGCCAGGGCCACGAAGGCAGCCAATCCAACAGCCGCGACCAGTCCCGCCAAGGCGGCGCCCATGATTCCCTGCCACCACGGCCCGTCAAGCTGGCGTTGGAGCCACCAACCAGCCATGATCCCGGCCAGGACTGGCACGGCGATCAGGGCCACCGCGAATGAGGGCGGGTCAGCGGTGGGCAGCAGGCCCACCAGCGGTAGGGCCGGTTCGGCTCCGCCGACAGTCTCAAACACCGAGAAGGATGTCCCCGATCCAACCGAAAAACCGGGCCCGGCCAGGTACGCGATCAGCCAGGCGACCAGGTTTGGCGCCAGGGACAGGCAGGCCGCCGCCAGGGCGATCCCGCCAATGGTTCCCGTGTCGAGGGACCGGAACAGATCAGCGAAACGCCGCCACCCGCCTATTCCTAGGGCCACCGCCAGCGCCAAAGCCCCCGCTATGACCAGGCCAGCGATCATTGTGGCGGCCTTCAAACTGGCCGTCAGTCCGGCCGGCAGGCGTGGCCCCAGGGCCTCTTCCCGCCGCCCCAACAAGTCCCCGTTATTTGGCCGGTTGGCCCACAGCAGTCCAGCGCCAGCGGCGGCCGCGCCGCCCAACAGGGCCGCCCAAGCCGATGGGCGCGCCGGCCCGGCCAGGACCCAGCCAATCAAGGCGTCCACTGCCAGGAAGCCGACCAACCCGCCTCCAACCAGGGGCCATCCGCGAGCCGCCGTCAGGCGCGACATGGCGGCCGCGGCCAGGGCGGAAATCAGGGGCAGTCCTAGCGGGCTGATGGTGATCATGGTCTGGTCGGAACCAGTGCCCATCACCGTCCAGCCAAAATGCCCAAGCACCCAGAGGCTGGAACCGAAACGGGCGGCATCGGCCCAGGATACGCCGGCGTTGAAATCCTGGCCGGCGGTAGCGGTGAAAGCGGCCACTACCGGCGTCACCACCAGAATCCAACTCAATAGTGCGGCTTGAATTCCCACTAGCGCCCCGGCCAGGGTTGGCGCCATGGCGCGCGGAGCCCGCCGGACGGCTGGAGAAATGGTGCTGGTTTGAGTCATTGCCCAATCAATGTTGCCAGCCCGGCCGCCGCTATTGGTCTTCCCTCGCCAGCAAGTCAGCGAACGGTCCGGGCGAGCTGGCCAATTCTGGGTAGGAACCCTCCTGGACCACCCGTCCAGCGTCCATGACATAAATCTTGGCGGCGTCCCGGACCGTGGCCAGACGGTGAGCAATCACAATCACGGTTTTCCCTCGCCAGGCTTCCTCAAGGCCGCGCAGGACCTGGGCCTCCCCAGCGTGGTCGAGTTGCGAGGTGGCCTCATCCAGGACCAAGACCGAAGGGTCCCGCACTAGTGCCCGGGCTAATGCCAGCCGCTGGCGCTGGCCGCCGGATAGCAGTTCACCCATTTCGCCGACCGGTGCGTCCCAACCGGACTCACGTTCCGCTATCACCGCGTCCAAGTGGGCGGCCGCAGCGGCTCGGTCGAGTTCGGTAGCAGTGACTCCAGGGCGAGCCAAACGCAAGTTTTCCTCAATCGACAGGTTGAACAGATACGGGCGTTGGGAGGACACTGACACTTCAGCCCGGAGCTGATCCAGCGAGTATTGGTCCAGCGCGCGGCCCCCCAGTTTGATGGTGCCGCCGTCCGGGTCCCAGGATCGGGTCAGCAAGGCGGCCAGGGTCGATTTGCCGGAGCCGGAAGCTCCAACAATCGCGGTCACCTGGCCACCGGGTGCGACCAGGCTGACGTCGCTCAGGGCCGGCGAATTCCGGGGGGCGGCCGGATAACCGAAGCTGACTGATTCAAATCTCACCTCTGGTGCGCTGAGCTTCGCTAACCGTGGGCTCTCACCTTCCGCTGGGCCCTCGGTCGCGGTCCGGTCCGGAACCAGGGGGGCGGAGTCAGTGACCTCGAAAATCCGCCGGGCGGAAGCGTAGGCCTGCTGGAGATCCGCCGCGAAATCCTCAACCCCCAGGACCGGCGCGAAGGCCGCCACCGACAAGCCAAGCGCCAGCCCGGCCTGGGCTGGGCCGAAGTCACCAGCGGTGACCAACAGCAATTCGCCTATCAGCGTCAGCCCCATGATCACAACGTTGGCGCCTCGGCGGTCCCCGTTGGCCCGCCCCAGGGTCTTCAGGCCGCCAGCCAGGCCCTGTCCTGCCTGTTCCATCTCTTCCAGGCGCCAGTCCTGGCGCCCGAAGGCTAAGACCTCACGGACCCCCTGGACCGAGTCCCGGACATGGCTGGCCAGGTGCCCGCGAGATTCACGCAACCGCGCCGCCGCCCCCGCGCTGGCCTGCCGGCCCAACGCCGGGGTGGCCAGACCCACTAAGGCCAGTCCCACGGCGAGTGTCAACGCGACCGGCAAATCCAGCGTCAAGGCGGCGAAGATGACCGTTCCGGCCGGCACTATCACCGCCGTCACCGCCGGAGCGATGGTGTGGGCGAAGAACACCTCGACTCGATCCACGTCCTTGGTGACCCGGCTCAGCAGGTCACCAGTGTCCCGTCCCTCAACCGCCGCCGGGGCTTGTGGGGCCAGCCGGTCATAGAAATACAACCGTAAGTGGGCCAGGATCCGGAAGGCCACGTAATGTCCGCAATATTGTTCGAGGTACCGCGCCAGGCCTTTGACCAGTGATAACCAGATCAAGGTGATGATCACCGGACCAGCTCCGAATTCGTCTGGCGAAGGCAGTCCGGAAGCGCCGGGGCCGCCGGGACCGGCGGGGCCGGCGCCACCAGCGGGATTCATGGCCGCGCCGGGTGCAGCGCCCAGAACCGCCCAGCCCGCCACTGCCAGCAGAGCGATGCCCGCCACCAACCCGGCGGTCCGGAACAACACTGACATGCCCAGCGGGGCCATGATTGGGCGGGCCAGCCGCAGTAGCCGGCGCCGGATCTGACCCGGCGTCAGTTCGCCGGCCGACTGGTCAGGCGCGCCTTGACCCCCGCCATTGGTCGCATCCCGGTCCTTGGCCTGGGCCGCGGTGTGACGCCGGCTCATGCCGCCACCTCCGCTACCCGGTCCGCATGGGCTATGGTGGCCCGCCGGTGCGAAATGGCGATCACCGTCTTGCCCTCGCCAATCGTTTCTAGGGAAGCCAAGATGGCTCGCTCCGCCGCCAGGTCAACATGCGCCGTCGGTTCATCCAGCACCAAGATAGGAGCGTCCGCCAGGAACGCCCGGGCGATCCCTAACCGTTGGGTCTGCCCACCGGAAAGAGCCAGCCCGCGCTCCCCCACCGCCGTGTCCAGCCCCAGCGGCAATCCGGCCACGAAGTCAGCCAAGTCCGCGGCCGCCAGGGCCTGGAACAGGCGGTCATCATCCGCGCCCTGGTCGCCCACCAGCAGGTTGTCACGCAGCGACCCGGTGAACAGGTAAGAATGCTGGGCTACCACCGCCATACCGGCCCGCTGCCGGCCCAGCGGCAGATCCATCACGTCAACGCCGAAGAGCCGGACCCGGCCGGCATCTGGACGCAGATTTCCCTGCAAGATCTCCGCGATGGTTGTCTTCCCGGCCCCGGAGGGGCCAATGATCGCGACGTGTTCGCCGGGCTGGACCGTCAGCGAGAAATCCGCCAATACCGCCGGCCCAGAACCGTAGGCGAAGTCAACCCGGTCAAGCTCAACCGCCGGCGCGGTGGTAGACCACTCAGGCCCCTGCCGTGCGGTCACGCCGCCGCTCCCTGGATCAACCACGGCCGGCTCTTCCGCCAGGAAAGTCTTGATCTCTTTGGCGGACGCGATCCCGCCCATGCCAATGTAGAAGAACTGCCCAATCCGGTCGAGCGGGTCCAACAGCAGTGTGCCGCAGAGCACCAGTGCCAGCCCCTCTCCGGGGTTGATCGCGCCTTCAGCGATGCGCCACAGCGACAGGCCGGCCACAGCCGCGATGAAGGCCAGTGAGAACAACGAATCGACCACGAACAGCATCAATTGGTTGCCCGCCAAGAGTCGCATGACATGGCGGCGGAGTTCCTCCGCCGCCGCTGCCAGTGAGCGCCCATGGAGCCGGTCAGCGTTGATCAAGCGTAAAGTTGGCAGCCCCTGGATGGCATCAAGGAACTTGGCGGCGAAGACCCGCCCATTCTCGCGGTAACGCCGCGAGACGCCAGCAAAGGCCGCCTGGAACCCGCCCAAGGCCACCGGAATGACCGGCAAGGCGACCGCCGTCAGCCCAGCCACCACCCAGTCAACCAGGGCGCCCATCATGAGCAGAACCAGCAACGGTGCGGTCATTGAACCGATCATGGGCCCCAGGAACGTGTTCCGGTAAGCGGCCGCCCTTTCCACGCCGTCAGTGGCCGTCGAAACAATCGCTCCGGCCCGTTCGCGCGACCGTTCGGCGGCGCCCAGCGCGAAGACCTGCCCAAGCACTCGGCCGCGTTCGGCGGATTCGTCCGCCGCCTGCCCGCCGGCAGCCAACCGTGGCCCCAGGCCCGCCGCCAAGCCCGCTACCAGCACGGACGCGACCATCGCCAAGAGCAGCCAAAGATCCGGGCAATTCAGGCCAGAGCCGTCCACCCAGCCGACCGCTCGACCAACGCAGATGTACAAGGTCGCAAGGGCCAGCGCCTGAATCCAGCCCAGCGAAATGATCAGAACGCGACGCACCACACGGCTAGCCTACCCAGGACCGCAACTGACAGCCTTAGGTAAGGCTTGCCTAACCGCTACTGACCTGATCCGTGGGCCTCAGCGTAGGCCCGCACCATCAAGCTATCCAGCACCGGCAGCCCTCCCCAGCCGCCCGGCGGTAGCGGCCCACCGGCATCAATCGCCGCAATAACGTCAGCCCGAGCCAGATAAGGGCCGCCGCGCGGATCAACCCCAAACCCAAACCGAGACCAATCCGGGTGACGGAAGGCGGCGGCATCGTCCACCGTGACGGAAGCCAAGCCCGGGCCATACCGGACCTCCAGCAAATCCTCCTCCACCATCACTTCCCACAAATCCACCAACAAGTCCGATGCCGCGGCCCGACTTGGCAACACCAGCCCAGCCAAGGCCGCCAACCGGTTGGCTTCGGCTGGCGGGAACCCCTCCAACGGCCTGACCGGCAAAGCCGCCCGGCCCAACCCGGCCTGGATACTCGGATCCTCTCCGCTCACCCGGAACCACGCCAGCAGTGTGGACGGTGGCCCCATCTGGTGGCGTTCAAGCAGGTCCTGGCTCTGCGCAGCAGTCAACAACACTGTTCCCCCGATTCATCGACACCGCCTGGACGCCCGCTCAATCACGGGCGACCCGGCGGGCCGCGGCTAACCCTTGGCCGCCTGCGCTTCAGCGATCACGGCCTCCACGCGGTGCGGCGGCATGGGCTCATGGCCCAAATATTCGCTGGTGAACGACCCAGTACCACGCGACATGGATCGCAGATCCGTGGCGTAGTTGGTGACTTCGAACTGCGGAACCTCGGCCTTGACCATAGTGCGGCCGCCAGCCACTGATTCGGTACCAGTCAACCGGCCGCGCCGCGAGGACAAATCCGACATGATCGAACCGACATGTTCGTCGTCAACCAGGATCGACATTGTCACCACCGGCTCCAACAAGCTGATCACACCAGCCTTCTTAGCCGCCTCCCGTAAGGCGACCGCTCCCGCCATCTGGAACGCGGCATCGGAAGAATCAACCGAATGGGCCTTGCCGTCAAACAACGTCACCCGGACATCAACCACCGGATAACCCGCCAACACACCCTTCAACATCTGGGAACGCACACCCTTCTCAACCGAAGGAATGAACTGGCGCGGGACGGATCCACCGACCACCTTGTCAACGAACTCGAACCCGCCACCGGGGGCCACCGGTTCGACCTCCACCTGGCACTTGGCATACTGCCCATGGCCGCCAGATTGCTTGACGTGGCGGCCCTCTGCGGTGACCTTCTGATTGAAGGTTTCACGCAGCGCCACCCGGTACGGCACCCGCTCAACGCGGACGCCAAACTTGTCCGCCAAGCGCTGGAAGGTGACATCGACATGGGCATCCCCCATGGTCCACAAGACCGTCTGGCCAGTCTCCGGATTGTGCTCCACCCGCAGCGTCGGATCCTCGCTGACCAGCCGGTTCAGGCCGGTGCCAAGCTTGTCTTCATCGGAGGAATTGGCGGCCTTGATGGCGACCGGCAGCATTGGTTCAGGAGACATCCACGGCTGCGCCACCAGCGGCTTGTTCGCGTCTGACAAAGTGTCGCCAGTCTCAGCGCTGACCAGGCGAGCCACAGCGGCCAGATCGCCAGCTACGGCGTAAGGCACCGGGCGCTGTTTAGCCCCCAACGGTGAGGTCAACGTACCGACCCGCTCATTGCCCGAATGGACCGCGGACTCGCCAGAGCCGGAACCGTGGCCCTCGACGTGGACGGTCGATTCAGACCGCAAGGTGCCGCTGAAGACCCGCACAATCGAAATCCGACCCACATAGGAGTCCTGGGTGGTCTTGATGACTTCCGCCACCAGTGGCCCCTTGGGGTCACAGCTAACCGTGACCTCTTGGCCGGACGGGTCCAGTACCTCTGGCAGCTCCGCCGCCACCGGCGACGGGAAGCCGTCCCGGATCAAGTACAGCAACTCATCAGTGCCAATCCCGCCGGCCGCCGCCATGGGCATGATGGGGAAGAAGGAGGCCGCCGCCATGGCCCTTTGAAGGTCCGCTTTCAGCGCCTCGCCGTCCAGTTCGTCACCCTCCAGATAGGCTTCCATCAGGTCTTCATCGCCCGATTCGGTGATCAGCGCCTCAATGAAACCCTCGCGGTTGCGTTCCATCTTGCCCAGTTCGTCACCTTCCGCCTCGCGGACTTGACGCTTGCCAGAGGTGAAATCCACCACTTTGCCGGTCAGGATGTCCAGCAGTTTGCCGATCTCCGCCTCAGACTTGTAGATCGGCACCATCATTGGCAGCACCGATTCGCCGAACGATTCGCGGCAGGATTCGACGGCTTGGTCGTAATCCGCCCGGGGGTTGTCCAGTTTGGTGATCAAGATGGCGCGCGGCATGCGCACCCGTGCCAGCTCATCCCAGAGCAGTCTGGTAGCGCCGGAGATTCCATCGACAGCGCTGATCACGAACACCGCCGCGTCCGCACCTCGGATGGCAGCCCGGAGATCGCCCAGGTAATCGGCGTAGCCGGGAGCGTCAAGGACATTGATTTTGACCCCACCGAAGCTCAACGGCGCCAGCGCCAGGCCCACCGAACGGTTTGTCCGGTGTTCAATGTCCTCGTAGTCGGTCACGGTTGTTCCCTCCGCCACAGAGCCAGCCCGGCCAATCTCACCTGTCGCGGCCAAGAGGCCCTCGACCACGGTGGTCTTGCCCACACCCGAGGATCCAACGAAGACCACATTGCGGATCTTGCCTGGATCGCTGACCGGCGTGGCTGACTTGGACTGGGCGGAGGTTGAGTTGTCTACGGCCATGTGTAGAGCCCTTTCTGGTGCGTTAGCGGCTTTGCTTGTCCGCTTGGCAACATATCACCTCGCGGCACACCCCGCCGCACAAGGACCAGCGCGGCCCAACGGTGTTTCCTCGCCGGCCCCGCCTGGCGGGACCGACCTCCAGGCAGTTGAGGGGTCCCTTGGGAAGGTACAGAGGAGCCGCGGGACGAGGATTGTTCCGCAGAGTTCGCTCATTCCGACCAGCCGACAAACCACCATGGGGCATCATGGCGGCGGCTCGCGCCATCATCCTGAAGGACTCGGGGTCCTCATACCCTTCCGCTTGCTACGTGAACTGACTACTAACACCACAACCACCACCACGGTGGCCACGATCACACCCACCAAACCAACCACCAACCACAACCGAGAACCACTCTTGTTCCCCGCCGCTACCGGCCGGCCAGTCTCAGACGGCGACGCAGACGCCCTAGCGGACGGCGACCCACTAGCCTCAACCTCAGGCTGCTCCACCGTCAAAGTCCCCCGCGCACCCAACAACGGATTCACATCCGGATACTGAGTCGGATCAACCGAAAACAAGAACGGCACCTC
>JAIRXP010000028.1 GCA_031268215.1 Bifidobacteriaceae bacterium
AAGACATGGCAGCTAGTTTCGTGGTTGTCTCCACCGGGCGGTCACGTGACGTGTACCGGTCCATCGAGGCCCGCCTGACCCGCGAGATGACAACCATGTGGCTGTACTTCTCCAACTACGGCATGACTGACCCGCTCGACTACGAGATCTACAACCTCGACGGCGCCTACCCCGAGGAAGGGATCCTCACCTCAGAAGCCTGCGGCGGCGGCTGGTCAGTCGGCTCCGACCTACCCTATATGTGGCAGTCCCCGCCCATGGATCCAGACTCGACCAAACCACCAAAACGCTATTCGTCCCACGGCGTTCAGGTACCCTGCGTGGAAGGGTTTTGGTACCCCACGTTCACCTTCAACGGGCCAATCCACTCGAATGACACGTTCTTTGCCTTTGGAGGCCACATCAACGGCCAATTCAGCTCCTCTGACCCGGCCTGCAGACAGTCTGATCCGGAAGACCCCGCTAGCTGGGACTGGTGCGTCCAGCCCGGTGGTTACGCCGATTGGATGGGCCCGGCGCCGCAGTACCGGGAGGTGCTCCAGCTCCCGGCGGTTGGGGCCGCCAGGGAGAAGTCCCTGGACGGTGTTGGCTGCCTCTACCAAGGCCCTACTCGGATCATCCTCGAAGGCAGTCAAATGACCGTCTGGTCTAAAGAGACCACTACTCAACGCGACGATTGCGGGACGTTGGCGGAACTGCGAAGCGCGGCCGGCGCGACCGTTGACGTTCCCATCGACTCAATGATCTTCGTTGACGCCGCGGAAGGGGTCGCGCCTAAGAAGATCAAGGCCGGCGCCATAGGCGGCGAGCCTGGCCGGGAACTCCCCCTGGGCTCCTACACCGGAGCCGCGCCCAGCCCCGGGGCGCAGTACATCGAAGAGGTGGCCATGAGCTACAAGGACAAGGCAGACGGCATAGGCAACCTGTGGCTTGAGGGCCACATGACGGGCGGGCATTTGACCATCGCCACTGACCGGACCGCCGTGCTGACCGGTGACCTGCTGACCGATGACGACGAACACGACCTGCTGGGAGTGATGGCCGGGGACGCTATTGAGGTCCACAACCCGGTCATGCAAACCGTCGGCGCGGACGAGTCCGGCACCGCCTGGCTGGACCCGGTCAAACCCCTCCCGCGGGTGGCCTCATACAGGGATCAATGGCCCACCGATTACAACGGTAACCGTGACGTGTTCAAGATCGAATCCGCCCTGCATGTCGTTACCGCCGGGCTCAGGGTCCAGAACCACAACATGTACGAGGACCTGGGGCTGCTCGACATTTACGGCTCCCTGACGGAGAACTTCCCCGCCCTCCAGGGCACGGTCGGTGGCGGCTATGAAATGGTTCTCAACTACAACAAGAACCTCCGCGAAGGACCGCCGCTCTTGTTCCCGCCCGTCGTCAACGGCCAATGGGTGATAGCCAACCAAGCCAAGGCCACGCCAGCCGAGGAGATCAAGGAGCCGCCCAGACCCTAGTCCGCACCCTGACCGGGACGCCCGCGTCCCCTAGCGCCCATCCCGCCGGCATTGCGCGGCGGAGCCTCGGGGCATCAGTATCCAAAGTGTTACTGCTCCCGAAGCATTATTACCCAGGATGATCTACGTTTTTGCGTGCCACGAAACCGAGGGCGAATAATCTAGGACTTGTCCACGTTGTATGAAAGAGCTTTCCAACCACGAAAGGCACCTTCAATGTTGTGGCCAGTCCACAGAAACACGTGTGACGAGCCCGCCCGTCGCCTTCCCGCCCATGTCTTGTTGACCCGGAGCCGCCCGGTACCGCCGGGCCGTTCCCTAGCTCCAAGGCGTCCCGTGCCGCCTGCTCGCCCGATCCCGCCTGACGTGGTTGGCACTGCCTCGCTGGTGCCGGCTACCGGCAAGCCAGAGGCGGATGTGCGGGTTCCATGATGCGCCGGGCTTGGAAGTCGGGCAACGCCGACCGTGGGATCGCGATGGTGCCAGTCTTAGTGTCGTTCTCGATTGTGCTGGTGATGGTGTTGGGCTCGCTGTCGTTTCTGTCTGCCTCAACCAAGTATTCGCGGTCAGCGCAGGACGTGGATCTGGCTTTGGAGGCTGCCGAGTCTGGTGTGAATGATCTGTTGGCTCAACTTCGGGTCGACCCTAACTATGTTGATCAAGTCGCCGCGAAGAAGGACGACAAGCACGGGTATTGCATGAATCCGGCCGTTGGGGGACCGGCCGCGGAGGGGGATATGTTCGCGGCGGACTGCGGCTGGGGGGAACGACCGGCGAAGTACAAGCTTTTGTCTGGTGGCCAGGAGTACCACTATGCGGTTGTTTCTAGCTCTGAGTTGGCGCAGTCGATTGTGGTTGTTTCGACCGGCCGGTCAAACGATGTCTACCGGTCCATCAAGGTCCGGATCAGTCGTGAGCTGACAACCAACTGGTTGTATATGACCGACTATTCGATAACGGACCCGACCGACATAGAGGCTTGGGCCGGCTACACGAGGTACAAGTACCTTCCTGATGCCACCACTGAGGACTGCGGCGCTGGGTATGTGCCGGGAGCATCGAAGCCATATTACGCCTGGGACGCCAGTCCGTTTGTTCCGGCCAGCGAAGGGAAAACCAGACTGTTTGACGCCTACACCGGAGCACGCTACCTGTGCCTGCAGGTTGGGTGGTTCGGCGAAGGCGACGACCATAGCTCGATTGCTCTGGACGGCCCGGTTCATATGAACGACGTGATCGTCGGGTATGGAATGAGCATGACCGGGCCTGTCACTTCTTCGTTGCCAAGGTGTAAAGAAGTGGACCCTGAGAACAAGGCCACCTGGAATCTATGCACAAGCAAGTGGCTGCTTGACCCTAATAGCCCCAACATGAGTGTGGGGAGCCTCAATTGGCGGGGTGAGGCTCCTAGTTGGCGTGAACCGTTAGAGTTCCCGACAACTCAGAAGCCGAAGCAGATGGCGTTTGATGATGGGGTGGGTTGTGCGTACCGCGGCCCAACACGGATAGTGTTGCAGGGCGAGTCGATGCGGGTGTGGTCGAAGGGGACCACGGACTACCGGGATGGCTGCGGTGCGATCGCTGAGTTGGAGTCTGACGCGGGGGCGGTTGCGACCATTCCGACCGATGGGTTGATCTTCGTTGATGCGATGGAGGGTGTGGTTCCGGAGAGGATCAAGGCTGGGGAGATTGGGGATGGGTTGCCGTTGGGGACGTACACGGGTGAGGCGCCATCAGCTGGGGCTGAGTTCAAGGAAGAGATCGCGATGGCGCAGCCGGAGAAGATGGCTGGGCTTGGTAACGTCTGGATTGAGGGTGAGTTTGGGGGCAAGAATCTGACAGTTGTGGCGGACCGGGACATAGTCGTAACTGGTGATGTTATCGCTGAGCCTGATTCGGGGGCGTTGATCGGTTTGATGGCCGGTGACCGGGTTGAGATTTTCAACCCGGTTATGCAGACTGTGAAAGCGGATGCCACTGGTACGGCTTGGGGTACGCCGGTGCGGGAGTCTGGGCCTAACTTCCAGTACGTTGAGCAGGGCGTATGGCCGAGCGATTACAAGGGCGGCGCGGAAGAGGTTTACTTGGACACTGCGATATACACAACTAAAGCATCATTCACCGTCCAAAGCCTTGATGCTTTGGTTGCGGGACGGAGCATTGGCACGATCCGCGTTCATGGCTCCATATTCAATCGCTTCTCCGGTGCCACCGCGAATCCGGACGACGGCGGGTACGATATTGGGTGGACTTACAATCCTGCTTTGACCAAGGACGAGCCCCTATTATTCCCGCCGATCGTGAATGGCGACTGGGTGATCGTTTGGGAAGAGAAAGTCGATCCACTACCAGAAGTCAAGACGCGAACCGGCGTCCCCAACACGGCCCAAGCCCCCCTCAACAAACACATAACAACCAAAGGCTGGAGCAATCTATGAAACACCTACCGCTGGGCCACCGCCAAGACCGCAACGATGAGGGCATGACGATGGTCGCGGTCCTGATGGGTATGTCTTTGACTCTGGTGATCACACTGGGTTCGCTAGGGTTGATGTCCGCTTCCACTAAGTACTCGCGTTATGACCAGGACTCCGAACTAGCCTTAGCCGCGGCGCAGTCCGGGATCAGCGACATCCTGACTGAGTTGCGCGTGGACCCCACCTACCTGGACAGTGTCGAAGCCACCAAAGATGACCCGAACGGGTACTGCCAGAAGGAAGCGGCAGGCGGACCGGCCGCCGAAGGTGATGTCTTTGCGCATGATTGTGGCTGGGCGCCAGACAAGAAAGCCGGTTGGCAGACACTGGGCGGCGCGGAAGGCGGCGCTTACCAGCGTTACCATTACGCGATCACCGAACGCGAAGACATGGCAGCTAGTTTCGTGGTTGTCTCCACCGGGCGGTCACGTGACGTGTACCGGTCCATCGAGGCCCGCCTGACCCGCGAGATGACAACCATGTGGCTCTACTTCTCCAACTACGGCATGACTGATCCTTCGAACTACGAGACCTACAACCTCGACGGCGCCTACCCCGGGGCGGGGAAACTGACCTCGGAGGCTTGTGGCGGCGGCTGGTCGGTCGGCTCCGACCTGGCGTATTCCTGGCAACTCGCGCCCAGTGATCCAAATTCGACCAAGCCACCCCGGGAATACATGAGCGACGGCAAATCAAAGGACTGCGTCCAGGGATACTGGATCGACGGAATCACCCTTGATGGGCCAGTGCATTCGAACGACACGCTCTACTCCGCCGGCGGCCGCTTCGGGGGCCCGTTTTCAACCGCAAACCCGTCTTGCAGGTCTGCCAAGGCGGAAGCTCCGTCCACCTGGAATAAGTGCCTCCAGAGCGGCGGTTACGGTGATTGGGCTGGTCCACCGCCACAATACCGCGAGGTACTTCAGCCGCCGCCTGTTGGGACCGCTAAACAAATGGCTCTTGACGGTACCGGCTGTCTCTATCAAGGCCCCACCCGCATAATCCTTGACGGCGAATACATGAAGGTCTGGTCTAAGGAGACCACCACCGAGCGTCCCAACTGTGGAACCATGGCTGAATTGAAAAGCAAGGCCGGCGCTAGGGTGCCAATCCCCACCAACTCTTTGATCTTCGTTGACGCAGCGGAAGGAGTCGCACCTAAGAAGATCAAGGTCGGCGCCATAGGCGGAGAACCGGGCCGGGAGCTCCCTCTGGGTTCTTACACCGGGGCCGCACCCAGTGCCGGGGCGCAGTACACCCAAGAAGTGACCATGGCTCATACGAATAAGGCAGACGGCGTAGGCAACCTGTGGCTTGAGGGCCACATGACAGGTGGGCGTTTGACCATCGCTACAGACCGGAGTGCCATCTTGACTGGCGATCTGTTGACCGATGACGACGAAAGCGACCTGCTGGGCGTCATCGCCGGCGACGCGATTGAGATCTACAACCCCGTCATCCAGACCGTCAAGGCCAACGCGGCAGGTACCGGTTGGCTCGCAGGGACCATGCCCAGTCCATTGCTGCCGTCATACAGGGACCAATGGCCCACGGATTACGATTTGGACCGCAGTGTATTCCGGATCGAAGCCGCTTTACACGTTGTCACGGCTGGATTCAGCGTGCAGAATTTCAAAGTCTCCGCTGTACTCGGGACCATTGAGCTATTTGGGTCCTTGGCGCAGAATTTCTCGGGTCCAACCGGTCAGTTCGAATGGGGGCCGGGCAACGTTCCAGTGCCGACCGGGGGATACAGCGAGGAGTTCGTTTACAACACGAATCTGACAGAAGGGCCACCGTTGTTGTTCCCGTCCATCGTCAACGGCAACTGGGTGATCGCCCACCAGGCCAAGACCGAGCCGCTCAAAGACATCAAGCTCCCACTACCCCGCCGACCTGGCAGTTCGTCGCAGATCCCTTCGGCTCGGGTGCCCGATGCCGTCCGAGCGCCTAGCGTAACCGAAGGCGGCCGGACGCGGTGAGACCTGGGCAACGAGCGGCATCGGGCAGCGCGAAACCGAAGGCACCCAACCGGTCGGTGGGGCCTTGGACAGGCCAGCTGAGCCGGTAGTTCCACCCGATTCGCGAACTGCCCCCAGGGGTCCTATATGGTCCCTCTCCGGAGCGCCCTAGATGAGGGTAACGTCGCAGGTCAGAGTACATATTCGGGCCATCTGGCTTCGTGACTGAAACCCGGTTATACTGATGACCTGTCCACGTTTAAAGGGTCTTTCTACTCACGAGAGGTAGCTTTTATGTGGAACGCGGCCCGCCGAAGGGACTACGCTAGTTGCGCTTGTCGTCACTTTCGTTCTTCCGTCACAACCGGGCTTACCTCCTAACTAGGTGAAAAGGTGATGAACGTGCTTCTTACCATCTCAAGGGAGAGATCGCGGAAGGTGTACCCACCGGGCGGTCGGCGGCGAACTGACGCGGGCACGTCGATGATTGAAGTGGTCCTGTCCGTCGTGTTACTGAGCATCTTCACGGTCGCGGCAGGCGTTGTGATCGCCCAAGGGTCAACCACCAGTTCCGATTCCCGAGCCCGCGTCGTAGCGGCCGGGCTGGCGCAGCGGGAGCTAGATATAGTCGCCGAGACCATCGCGGCCTCGCCTGAGGGAGCTAACGATCTACTCGACCCGTCGACGGTGAGCAATCCGAACCTCACATCCGAACTCAGCTCCGGGAACGCCGAATGGGCCTTCAAGGTGTCGGGGCAGAGATTCAAGCTGGTGCGCCAGGCCCAGGCTCAGACAGTTGGCCTAGGTTCGCCCTGCGACTCCACGGCCTCCGGCGGCGGGTCCATCACCCGCCTGGCGACCTTGGTAACAGTAACGGTCACCTGGGAAGGCATGGGCAACTCCAACCGACCCCATGTCGCATCGCGCTTATACCCACCCAACCCCAAAGCCGAGGTGGGCCTGGGAACGGACAAGGCCGCCATCGGCGTCAGGGTGACCGGAATGGCCAATCCGGAAACATCTGACCGCGCCGGTATCCGGGTCCAAGTGACCGGTCCGGGTTACACCGGCTCCGCCATCACAGACGCCAGAGGCTGCGCCCTGTTCGTAGTCAAACCGCCGGTCGGCGGCTATGGCGATTATGACGTCCAACTCCTTGGTTCCACTGGCGGCGGCCATTTCGTGAACCTGATTGGCGAAGAGCGTCCCACACAAACGGTGCTGACCGTCTCGGCCGGGCAGTCGCGCAATATCACCTTCGTGAACTATGACGACGGCGGCGGACTGACGGTCACGGTAGTCAACGCGGGCCCCACAGACACAGAGGTCGTCCTGCTGCCGGCCATGGGCGGTGCTGGGAGCGAGCGAACGGCGCCAATCGTTGACGGTAAGGCCGTGTTCAGCGGTCTCAACCCCGGGCAATACTCCGCCTCGGTCGGGGCGACCAGCATCTCCGTCACCATAACCGCGGGCAGCTCCACTCAAGCACAGCTGGTGATCCCATGAGGCGCCTCTTGGCCCGCGGCCGCCGCTCCGCCGAATCCGACCGCGGCATGACCCTGGCCGAACTCCTAGCGGTGGTGGCGGTCGCTTCGATAATCATGGGGCTGGTAATCACCCTGACCACTTCGCTGGCCAAGCATGACGCCCTGAATCTGGCTCGCCAATCCCGCACTGATGGGATCCGGCAGGCCAGCATCTGGCTCGGCGACGCGTTAGCCCACGCCGCTTCTGATCCTTTCGACACGTCTAGCTCGGTGTTCATAACAGCGACGGATCGGCAGATGACCTTCCATTCGGCTCTGCCCGTCGAAGGACATACCGGTGACGACGCAGACTACGTCTCCCGCGTCACGGTATTACTCGGCGAAACCTGTTGGGATGCGGACCCCGATCCAGGCGTCCTTCACCGGTGCGTCCAGACACCGCTCATAGTCAACGACGTCGCCAGCTTCTGCACTAAAGGCGGCCCAGGCTGTTCCGATGCCCTCTTCGAGGACTTGGTGGTGGCCCGGAACGTCAAGGACGCACCCATGTTCTCATACGCACTGGGTACGGATGGCGGCTGGACCGACCCGCAGTCCGAAGTGACTGGAGACGAGAACCTGGACCGCATCATCGGCGTGGAACTGAAAGTAACCGCGACCGGCGAACCCGGTTCGGCGTATCAAGACCTGGAGTCTACCGTCTTCAAACGCCACACGATCAAAGCATGGAGCAGGCAATAATGCGTACTTTCTTAGCCAGACGTTTCCGGCGGCGCGACGAAGACGGGATCACTATGGTCACCGTCCTAGTGGCGATGTCCCTGACCCTTGTGGTCGCGATCGGCTCGCTGACGTTCCTGACGGCCTCAACCAAGTACTCGCGGTATGACCAAGACGTCGAACTCGCCACCGCTGCCGCCCTGTCCGGCGTCGCTGACCTCTTGACGGAACTGCGGGTAGACCCGGGTTACCTGACCCACATTGAAGAAACCAAGACGGCTGACACTGGCTACTGCCGTAAAGAAGCCGTTGGCGGACCGCTCGCGGAAGGAGATGACTTCCACGAAGTGTGCGGCTGGCCAGACAATCAAGCACCGAGGTACCTCAAGCTCGGCGGCGAGGAGGGTGGCTCAGCCCAGTCTTACCACTACGTGATCAACGAGGTTTCCGAATCCGGCGCCAGCATCATCATGACTTCGACCGGCCGGTCACATAATGTGTACCGCTCCATCCAGACTCGGTTCACCCGTGAGAATACCGCCATGTGGTTGTACATCACGAACTACGAACTGTCGGATCCAACCCCCGGCGGCACCTACGAAGGAGCCTCCAACCTGGCCGCACCCATCTATGGCGAGAATGTGACCGCCGAGGCCTGCGGCGCCGGCTGGGCCCCGGGAATCACGCTTGGCGACCTCGGCTACGCCTGGGAGACGCCCGTCTGGGGCGGCTCAGGCGCCAAACCGGCTCGGGAGTATGTGCGCGCGTACCTGAACCAAACAATCGCTTGTTCCCAGCCATATTTTGTCCCCCAGGACGTTCTGGACGGCAAAGTCCACTCGAACGACTCCATCCAGTCCGTTGGCGCCACCTTCCTGGGTGAATTGACCTCAGCTAACCCGCGCTGCCTTGATGTCGACCCGAATGACTCCACCAAGAGTTCCTGGAATAAGTGCGTCACAGGCGACATGTCGGACCCTGACGGGCCCCGTCAGGGCTTCGCCACCTTCGGGGCCCAGGCTCCGTCCTACCGCGAGGCGCTGGCCCTCCCAACCGTTCAGGACCCCAAATACAAGGCGACCGAAGGCGGCGTGGGATGCCTCTACGAGGGCCCCACCAGGATCATCTTCAATGGCAAGCAAATGCGAGTCTGGTCCAAGGAATCCACCACTGAACGGACCAACTGCGGCAGCGTCTCAGAACTCGCCTCAGAAGACGGCGCCCTGGTGGACATCCCCCTAGGCAGCATGATCTATGTCAACTCCGCCACGGGCGTCGAGCCTAAGGAAATCGCAGCCGGCGCCATTGGCGGCCCGGCCGGGCGTAAACTCCCCTTGGGCAGCTTCAACGGCAATCCCCCAACCTCCGCCGGGCAGACCCACCAAGGCGAATACGTCATGTCCGCGGAGAAAGGCAAGCGGGATGGGCTTGGAAACCTCTGGATTGAGGGCCACATGACGGGCGGCAACATCACCGTCGCCGCTGATAGATCCATAATCATCACCGGCGACCTCCTGGCGGATGACGACAACAAGGACCTGATCGGCCTGATGTCTGGCGAATCAATCGAGATCTATAACCCCGTCGCGGGTACTACCCGCGCCGTCAGCGCCGGTACCTGGGCGGACGCGCCAGAGATGCTTCCAGACCCGTACGTTCCCATGTCCTCTGCCTGGCCCACTGACTACGACGGCAATTCAGGAGTCCTGCGGGTTGAGGCCGCCATGCACGCCTCCGGCGCTAGCTTCAGAGTGCAGAATTCCGGCGTCAAGGGCCAGCTAGGCAAGCTCCAAGTCTTCGGAGCGATCGCCCAGAACTTCCGCGGGGTAGTGGGAACGTTCCATTTCACTGAGCACAACGAAACAATACCGTTCGGCGGTTACGAGAAAGACTACAAGTACAACCCCCGGTTGACCTCCGGCCCGCCACTGTTGTTTGAGCCCATCTCCAATGGTGCCTGGCTAACGGTCTGGCAGGAGAAATTCGACACACCGGAGCACTCCAAGCTCCCGTAGCGACGTCAGCCCAGTGCGGCACAGCTTTGGTGTGGCCCTCGCCAGAGACCCCCCGAATCTCTGGTTCGGGACCTTACCGTCCTGAATCCCAGATTCGCGACGTGCCTGGCAAGGGATACTAGCGAAAATGCCCGGACAACCGAAGTTGTCCGGGCATCCCGTCTCGAAGCCACCGGGTTCCAGCGGGTCCAGGCTCACGCCAGTCCCCCGCCTCCCCGGTCGCGGGCCCAGATCAGGCCTCTTCGTCATCCTCCTCGGCTGAGCCTTTAGGACCGCGGTCCAGTTCAGCCTTGATGGCGTCTTCCTCGGCCTGCTCACGCAGGACCTCAGCTGAATCAGCCTCATCCCCCGCATCAGGCAACTCGTTAGCCTCAATCAACGGTTCGGCTGTCTCAACCGCGCCATCCGGATCTGGCCGGACCACCGCGTCATCAGCTTTCGCCGCGCCAGCGGCCTGAGTATCCGCCGCAGTGGCGACCTTCTTCTTCTTTGGCTTTGGCTCAACCGGCTCAAGCACCAATTCGATCACCGCCAAGGGCGCGTTGTCGCCCTTGCGCGGACCAATCTTAACGATCCGGGTGTAACCACCCTGGCGGTCCGCCATGGCCGGGCCGATCTCGGTAAAGAGCTCATGGACCACGGACTTGTCCCGGATGGTCCGCATGACCCGCCGGCGGGACGCCAAATCCCCCCGCTTAGCGAAGGTGATCAGGCGCTCGGCCAGCGGGCGCAGCCGCTTGGCCTTAGCCAGCGTAGTGGTGATGGAATGGTGCGCGAAGAGCTGCGTGGCCAGGTTCGCCAGAATCAGCCGCTCATGCGCTGGACCGCCGCCGAGCCGTGCTCCCTTAGTTGGGGTAGGCATGTCAAATCTCCTAAAGGTTGGATCAGAAGGCTCAGAAAGCCAGGTCTTCTTCGCTGAACTCGGGCGTGGTACCCAATCCAATCGGATCGAACTCCAGCGGCGAATCCTTCAGCGACAGCCCCAGCGAGGTCAACTTCTCCTTGACCTCATTGATCGACTTGGCACCAAAGTTGCGGATGTCCAGCAGGTCCGCCTCGGAGCGGGCCACCAGTTCGCCGACAGTGTGGATACCCTCGCGCTTGAGGCAATTATAGGAACGGATCGTCAGATCCAGATCTTCGACCGGCAAGGCCAGATCAGCGGCCAGCGCGGCATCTGTTGGGCTAGGCCCAATCTCCACGCCTTCGGCCTCCGGATTGAGTTCACGGGCCAAACCGAACAGTTCAGTCAACGTCTTACCCGCCGAGGCCATGGCGCTGCGTGGCGTGATGGCTCGCTTCGTTTCCACATCCAGGATCAGCCGGTCGAAGTCCGTGTGCTGCTCCACGCGTGTCGCTTCAACCTTGTAGCCAACCTTCAGCACCGGCGAATAGATCGAATCGATCGGAATGCGTCCGATCTCCGCGTCAGAAGCCTTGTTCTGCACGGCTGAGACATAGCCGCGGCCGCGCTCAACGGTCAGTTCGATCTCCAGTTTGCCTTTGGCATTGAGCGTCGCGATATGCAGATCCAGATTGTGGACCTCCACACCGGCCGGCGGCGTGATGTCCGCCGCGGTCACCTCGCCCGGCCCCTGCTTGCGCAAGTACATGACCACGGGGCTGTCATGCTCCGAGGACACCACCAGGTTCTTCAGCGACAGGATGATCTCCGTAACATCCTCTTTCACACCAGGAACAGTCGAGAATTCGTGCAGAACCCCGTCAATCCGGATCGACGTCACGGCCGAACCAGGAATCGATGACAGCAGGGTCCGCCTGAGCGAGTTGCCCAAGGTGTAGCCGAATCCCGGCTCCAGCGGCTCAATGATGAAGCGCGACCGGAACTCGGACACCGGCTCTTCGGTCAATGTGGGACGTTGTGCGATTAGCACCGTTATCTTCCTTGTCTCGGGGCCCCCACTATTTGAGGTCCCGTTTCGTGGTTACTGGCGGCGCGGCATCGGTCCACCGCGCCGTCTGGTACCGGCACCGTGCGTCATATGCCCGATGCCGTCCGCTTCAGTCGTTACACCCGGCGCCGTTTGGGAGGCCGGGCACCGTTGTGCGCCTGCGGGGTCACGTCCGTAATCGAACCGACTTCGAGGCCGGCCGCCTGGAGCGACCTGATAGCGGTCTCGCGCCCCGAACCGGGGCCCTTGACGAAGACATCGACCTTCTTCACGCCATGGTCCTGAGCCCGCTTGGCGGCCTGATCCGCCGCGAGCTGAGCGGCGAAGGGCGTCGATTTCCGCGAGCCCTTGAAACCGACCTGACCCGATGAGGCCCAGGCCAGCACAGCTCCGGACTGATCGGTGATTGAGACGATCGTGTTGTTGAAGGTCGACTTGATGTGAGCGTGGCCGTGCGGGACGTTCTTCTTGTCCTTGCGACGTACCTTCCGCGCTCCTTGACGAGTCTTTGGTGGCATAATCCGCCTGTCTCTCCTTGTTCGTTGAAATGCCTGATTGGCCGCGGTGGCCTACTTCTTGCCGGCTTTCTTCTTGCCGGCCACGGTACGCTTGCGGCCCTTGCGGGTACGCGCGTTGGTCTTGGTCCGCTGGCCGTGGACCGGCAGGCCCCGCCGGTGCCGGATGCCCTGATAAGAACCGATCTCAACCTTGCGGCGGATATCGGACTGGATCTCGCGCCGCAGGTCACCTTCGACACGGTAATTCGCTTCGATGTAGTCACGCAGAGCCACCAGCTCCTGATCACTCAGGTCCTTGACTCGCGTGTCCGGGTTCACCCCGGTCGCTTTGAGCGTTTCGACGGCGCGGGTGCTCCCAATGCCGAATATGTAAGTGAGGGCGACTTCAGCGCGCTTCTCGCGCGGCAGGTCGACGCCAACTAGACGAGCCATGAGGCTTCGCTCCCTAAAGAGTCTGTGGAGGTCTGGACCCATCACCTCTCTTGGGGGTTCGTCTACCCAAGAGCCCCGGCCTCCAACCGGGGGTAGCCACGTTCGCCGCTGGTTCCCTAACGCCGGTGGCCGAGATGCCACTGGCCCTTGGGCCGGTCCGCGCGGTGGCGGTGTGTCTTCTGTTGTGTTCGCCGCACCGCGGTGCGGCGGTTCGCCAGGGCGTTCCCCGCTGTGTCCACACTGGCCAGCGCCAAGCGCTGGCCGATCCAGATATAGCGGGGACGGGCCGTGAGGCCCGCCTTGGCTATGCGCCGGAACTGACTCGCGTCAGCCCTGGCGCTGCTTGTGGCGAGGGTTCTCGCAGATCACCATCACGGTGCCGTGGCGCCGGATGACCTTGCACTTCTCGCAGATCTTCTTGACAGATGGTTTGACCTTCAAGTTCCTTCACTCCTACTTGTAGCGGTAGACAATACGGCCACGGTCCAAGTCGTAGGGGCTGAGTTCCACCACTACCCTGTCCTCAGGCAGAATCCTGATGTAGTGCTGGCGCATCTTGCCCGAGATGTGGGCCAGAACCCGGTGACCGTTCGTCAACTCAACACGAAACATCGCGTTGGGCAGCGCCTCGACCACGGTGCCCTCGATCTCGATTACACCCTCCTTCTTGGCCATGTTCCTCCGCTAGTGCCTTGCTGCCAGTATTTATGTGTACACACGGCCCGGCCAGGCTCAAGGCGCACACGTCCAACGGGATAGTCTACGCCATTGGGACAAGTGCTATGTTCACGGACGGCCAGGTTCCCCAACCGGCGAACGCCCGCTGGCGGGCCGGCCAAAGGCCGGCCTCCACCCGGACCACGGTTTTTATGAGAGCGATCACAATGGGGCGATCTCTATGCCCCGGGCGGCCAGCTCGGCCGCCCCGCCATCCGGTTCGGTCAACACCCAGATACCACCACTAGTCCGCGCGACAGTGTGTTCCCAATGGGCCGCGCGCGATGCATCCACAGTACGCACAGTCCAGCCGTCAGCGTCTATGGAAGTGGCGATTGAACCCTCCACCACCATTGGTTCGATCGCCAGCACCATGCCCGGCCGCACCCGGGGGCCGCGCTCGCGGCTCGCGAAGTTAACCACATCAGGCTCCATGTGCATGGCGGAGCCAATCCCGTGCCCAACATAGTCGCGCAGAATGCCAAAGGACGGTTCAGATTCCTGGACAGAGGCCTCAATGGCGCAGCCAATCTCGCCCACAAAGTCAGCCTTTGCGAAGGCCGCGATCCCATCCCACAACGCCCGCTTGGTCACGGCGATCAGCAGCTCTGAGCGGGCGTCCAACTCGCCCGCACCCACCGTTATGGCGGAATCTGAATGCCAGCCATCCAACACCGCCCCGCAATCAACTGACACGACGTCTCCTGGGCGCAGCGCCTGGGAGCCCGGAATGCCGTGGACCACCACTTCATTGACAGAGAAGCAAACCGAGGCCGGATACCCGTTGTAGCCCAGGAAGTTCGGCGCCGCCCCAGCGGCGCGGATGACCGATTCGGCCGCAGCGTCCACCGCTGACGGCACCGCGCCGGGTATCAACGCTTCTCGGGCCGCCGCCAGAGCAGCAGCGGTCACCAAACCCGAATCCCGCATCTTGCGGATCTGATCCGGCGTCTTTAACTCAATGCGGTCCCGCCGCAAGAAACTCACGCCACAATCTCCAAGACCCGGCGGATACGGTCCGCCACCTCGCTAACCGTGCCCAGACCATCGACCGGCAGCAGCAAACCCCGTGACCGGTAAACATCAATGATCGGCTCCGTCTCGCGGTGATAGACGGCCAGCCGCTCCCGGATCACTGGCTCAGTGTCATCCGCGCGGCCCTCAATCGAGGCCCGTTTCAGCAGCCGCCCAACAATCAAGTCCTCCGGCAGTTCCAGCGAAACCGCCCCTTCTATGGCCAGTCCTTGAGTGGCCAGGATCTCTTCCAGGACTCCCACTTGGGGGACGTTACGGGGATATCCGTCCAATATGAAGCCCTGAACGGCATCGGCGGAACCTAGACGGGACTGGACCATCGCATTAGTCACCCGGTCCGGCACC
Source organism: Bifidobacteriaceae bacterium (assembly GCA_031268215.1). Taxonomy (GTDB): domain Bacteria; phylum Actinomycetota; class Actinomycetes; order Actinomycetales; family WQXJ01; genus JAIRTF01. The sequence continues at coordinate 15,102 of JAIRXP010000028.1, forward strand.
AAATGGCCCTGGGCAATATAAGTCTGGGCCTCTACACCCAAAGCCGTCCCCCGAGCCATCTGATCACGGAACAGGGCTCCGGTCGAAACCGTCGGGATGCCCAAATCAGCGGACAACAACTCGCCTTGCGTGCCTTTCCCCGAGCCGGGCGGCCCGAGCAACACAAGACGCCGTTTCACCTCAAGAAGCCCTCATAGTGCCGCTGCTGGAGCTGCGATTCGATCTGCTTTACCGTGTCCAGGCCGACACCAACAATGATCAGCAAGGTGGTGCCGCCAAACGGCAGGTTCTGGCTGACGCCAAGGAAACCGAAGAGCACCTGCGGCACTAGGGCCACCACAGCCAGATAGATTGAACCTGGGGTGGTGATGCGGTTGATCACGTAGTTGAGATACTCAGCGGTTGGCCGCCCCGCCCGAATGCCGGGGATGAAGCCGCCGTACTTCTTCATGTTGTCCGCGACTTCTTCGGGGTTGAAGGTGATGGCGGTGTAGAAGAAGCAGAAGAAGATCGTCAGCGCGGCGTACAGAACCAGGTACAGCGGGTCTGTCTGGCCCAAATTATTCTGAATCCAAACGACGACCTTGTTGGACGGGTCGGAAACGAACTGGATCAGCATGGACGGCAGGGCCAGCAGCGAGGAGGCGAAAATGATCGGGATAACGCCAGCGGTGTTGATCTTGATTGGGATGTAGGTAGTCGATCCGCCATAGGTCCGCCGCCCCACCATCCGCTTGGCGTACTGGACGCGAATGCGCCGCTGCGACTGCTCCACAAACACGATGGCAGCGATCACCGCTACGAACACCACCAGGACCACGATGAAATTCGTGATGCCCTTGTTTCCCTGCAAGATCTGGCCCATTGAGGAGGGAAAACCCGCCACGATGGAAGTGAAGATCAGCAGGGACATGCCGTTACCGACACCCTTTTCTGTGATCAGCTCGCCCATCCACATGATCAGGCCGGTGCCGGCGGTCATGGTGATGATCATCAAGGTGACTGTCCAGGCATTGTCCGGATCAATCACTTGCTTGCCAACCCCGGCCGTGCCAAACAGCGCGCCGCTACGGGCCGTCGTGATCACGGCGGTCGATTGCAGAATCGCCAGGGCGATGGTCAGGTAACGGGTGTACTGAGTCAGCTTGGTCTGGCCCGATTGCCCCTCTTTGTGCAGCGTTTCAAAGCGGGGGATCACCACCCGCAGTAGCTGAACAATGATGGAGGCTGTGATGTACGGCATGATCCCCAGGGCGAACACCGACAGTTGCAGCAGGCCGCCACCGGAAAACAGGTTGATCAGACCCATCAGGTCGTTCGAAGACGCCTGCTTCTGGATCGAGTTGATGACTGCGTAGTCAACACCCGGGGTGGGAATGAACGATCCAAGGCGGAACAGCACCATGATGCCGATTGTGAACAGCAGCTTACGCCGCAGGTCGGGCGTCCTAAACGCCTTCGCGAACGTTCCTAGCAAGAGGTTCCTCCCTCAAGGATGGGGCCATCAGCGACCAGCCCGCCCGGGGCGGTGGAGGTCTGGACCGGTTTCACTCTACCGCGCTCAGCTACCCGCCCCGGTGACGTTGCCGCCAGCGGCCAGAATCTTCTCCTTCGCCGCGCCGGACAACGCCTCGACTTTGACATCCAGCTTGACGGAAATGTTGCCGTCGCCCAGCACCTTGACCGGGTAACCATGACGAACCACACCGCGTTCCACCAGATCCGCCGAGGTCACTTCCCCGCCTTGGGGATACAGTTCACTCAGTCGACCCAGGTTTACCACCTGGTATTCCGTCCGGAACGGATTCTTGAACCCACGCAGCTTGGGCAGCCTCATATGCAGCGGCATCTGGCCCCCTTCCAACCGCGCCGGCACTTGCCCGCGGGCCCTGGTGCCTTTAGTACCGCGCCCGGCGGTCTTGCCTTTCGACGCCTCGCCGCGCCCAACCCTGGTCTTGGCTTTCTTGGCGCCTGGCGCGGGGCGCAGGTGATGGACCTTCAGTACGTGTGTCTTGCCCGTTATGCCGTCTTCCGCCGATGCCGCCGGCGCCGCCTCCTGAACCACCTCAGCTTTGGCTTTGGCCGGCTTGGCGTCACCTGTAGCGCTAGCCGCCTTGGGCGTTTTGGGCGCCTTGGTGGCTTTAACCTCTTTGACCTCTTTGGTCTCTTTAGGGTCCGCTTTCGCAGCGGCTTCTTTGGCCTTCTTAGCGGGCTTCGCCGCTTTCGCTGCGCTGTCCTTGGCTGCCTTAGCGGCCTTGGGCGCGTCCTTTTCTTCAGCCATGATCAGTCAATCTCCTCAACTTTCACCAAGTGCGCGACCGTCCGGATCATGCCGCGTACGGCCGGGCCATCTGGCCGGTCAACACTCTGCCCGATTTTCCGTAAGCCCAGCGAACGCAAGGTCGCGCGCTGGTATTGCTTGCCACCAATGCCGGACTTGACTTGAGTGATCTTCAAAGTAGTCATCATTTCTCCTTCGCCTGCGCCACACCGGCGGCCTGCGCCCTGAGCAGAGGGGCCGGGGCCACGTCTTCGAGTGGCAAGCCACGGCGGACCGCGACCGACTGAGGCTCCTCAAGTCCTTTCAGGGCCGCGACCGTAGCGTGAGCAATGTTGATCGCATTGGAGGACCCCAATGACTTCGACAACACGTCATGCACACCAGCGCATTCAAGTACCGCCCGGACCGGGCCACCGGCGATCACACCAGTGCCTGGCGCCGCGGGACGCAGGAACACCACCCCGGCCGAGGCCTCACCCTGGATAGGATGCGGAATGGTCTTCTGGATCCGCGGCACCTTGAAGAAGGACTTCTTGGCCTCTTCAACGCCTTTAGCGATGGCCGCCGGCACTTCTTTGGCCTTGCCGTAACCAACGCCTACGGTCCCGTCGCCATCCCCAACCACCACCAAAGCGGTGAAGGAGAACCGGCGGCCACCCTTGACCACTTTGGCTACCCGGTTGATCGAAACGACCCGCTCCATGAACTGGTTACGGTCGTCTTCGCCCCGGCCTGTCCGCCGCTGGTCGCGGCGCCCCGAATCGCGCCTCGCACCGTCGCGGCGGTCGCCCCCGTCGCGGCGGTCGGTGGACTCCGCGGTCCCTCGCTGCTCGCCAGCCATCAGATGCTCTGCCTTCCGTCGTTCGTCATATCGCTGCTCCTAGAGGGCCAACCCGCCCTCGCGGGCGCCATCGGCCACGGCGGCCACCCGGCCGTGGTATTTGTTGCCGCTGCGGTCAAACACCACAGTCTTGATCCCAGCATCTTTGGCCCGCTCAGCGATCAACTCGCCGACCTTCTTCGCCTTGGCGGTCTTGTCCGCCTTCAGCTCCCTCAGATCGCTTTCCATAGTTGAAGCCGAAACCAGGGTGTGCCCGGCCCCGTCGTCAATCACCTGGGCCAGCATATGGCGGGCCGAGCGGGTAACCACCAGCCGAGGCCTTTCCGCGGTCCCCTTGACCAGCTTGCGCACCCGGTGGTGACGCTTGGCCCGTTGGGCCGTCTGAGATACCGTCGCCATGGTCACTTACCAGCCTTTCCAGCCTTGCGGCGTACCACTTCGCCTTGGTAGCGCACGCCCTTGCCCTTGTACGGTTCAGGCTTGCGCAGCTTCCGGATGTTCGCCGCCACCTCGCCAACCTGCTCTTTGTCAATGCCGGAGACCGAGAAGCGGGTCGGGATGTCGACCGTAAAGCTGATCCCGTCAGGAGCCTTGATTATGACCGGATGGGAGAACCCAAGCGCGAACTCCAAGTCTGGCCCCTTCGCCGTCACCCGATAACCGGTGCCGACTATCTCCAACACCTTCGTGTAACCCTCCGTCACGCCTTGGACCATATTGGCCACCAGCGTGCGGGACAGGCCGTGCATTGACCGCGACCGCCGCTCGTCATCTGGGACCGTCACCACGATCGCGCCAGAGTCATCTTTCGCCACTGAGACCGGTTCCGGGAGTTCACGACTCAGAGTGCCCTTGGGACCTTTCACTGTCACCCCGCGCCCGGTGATCGTCACGTCAACCCCGGCCGGAACTGCCACTGGCAGCTTGCCAATCCGCGATGCCATTCGTTTATCCCTCCTACCAGACGTAGGCGAGGACTTCCCCACCCACACCCTTCTTGGCCGCTTGCCGGTCTGTCAGCACGCCCGATGACGTCGACAGAATCGCGATCCCGAGCCCCCCTAGCACTTTCGGCAAGCTGGTTGACTTAGCGTAAACGCGCAGGCCAGGCTTAGAAATCCGGCGCAGACCGGCCAGCGCCCGCTGGCGGTTCGCACCATACTTCAATTCCACTCGAAGTGTCGCCCCAACTGGCGCCTCTTCCTTGGACCAGCTAAGGATGTAACCCTCCTGGGTCAAGATCTGAGCTATGGCGGCCTTCATCTTCGAGTACGGCATATCCACCAGCTCGTGATGGGCCGCGTTCGCGTTGCGGATGCGCGTCAGCATATCCGCGATCGGATCTGTCATTGTCATGTGGGTGACCCCACCTTCCTCGCCCCGGTTTCCTTCCGGTTACTCCCCTGGCGGGGACGGCCGGATGGACCTCGGGCGTAGTCGATTACCAACTGGACTTCGTGATTCCTGGCAACTCGCCGCGATGCGCCATTTCACGCAGGCAAACGCGGCAGAGCCCAAACTTGCGGTACACGCTGCGCGGCCGTCCACAACGGTTGCAGCGCGTGTAGCCACGGACCTTGAACTTGGGGGTCCTGGCGGCTTTGACGATTAGAGACTTCTTTGCCAATTCAGTTCTCCTTGAACGGGAAGCCGAGGTGTTTGAGCAACGCCCGGCCCTGGTCGTCGTTCGATGCGGTGGTCACCAAAGTGATGTCCATGCCCCGCACCCGGTCAATGTGGTCTTGGTCGATCTCATGGAACATCGACTGTTCCGTCAGGCCAAAGGTGTAATTGCCTTGGCCATCGAACTGTTTGGGGCTCAGCCCCCGAAAGTCACGGATACGCGGCAGCGCGATGGTCAGCAGTCGGTCCAGAAACTCCCACATGCGGTCGCCGCGCAGTGTCACATGAGCACCAATCGGCATCCCTTCACGTAGCTTGAACTGGGCAATCGACTTGCGGGCCCGGGTAACCGTTGGCTTCTGACCGGTGATCAGGGTCAGATCAGCCACCGCACCGTCAATCAGCTTGGAATCCCTGGCCGCCTCACCGACGCCCATGTTGACCACGATCTTGGTCAACCCTGGCACTTGATTGATGTTGCCTAGCGAGAACTCGTCGCGCAACGCGGGTGCGATCTCCTGGCGGTACCGCACCCTCAGACGCGGCCGCTGGGGCGCCGAACCGGCGGCGCTGGCGGCAGTAGGGGCCTGCTTCGTCTTAGTTGCCATCGGTTAGAGCTCCTTACCGGACTTCTTGGCGTACCGGACCCGCACCTGGCGGGTGCGGCCGTCACGTTCAACGGTCTCAACGCGGTAACCCACGCGGGTAGGCTGCCGGGTTTCGGGATCAACCACCATCACATTGGAAATATGGATCGGTGCCTCAATAGTTTCCCGACCGCCGGTCTTAGCGCCACGGGCGGACTGACCGACCTTGGTGTGGCGGACTACCCGGTTGACGCCTTCGACAATCAACCGTTCGGAATCCGTCAAGACTTCCAGGACCCGGCCCTGTTTGCCAGCATCACGACCGGACATCACCTGCACTAGGTCATGCTTCTTGATCTTGGCCATCTAGAGCACCTCCGGGGCCAGCGAAATAATCTTCATAAACCTCTTGTCCCGCAGTTCCCGGCCAACTGGGCCAAAGATGCGGGTACCGCGGGGCTCGCCATCCGGCTTCAGAATGACCGCCGCGTTCTCATCGAAACGGATGTAGCTGCCATCCGGCCTGCGCCGCTCTTTGGTGACACGCACCACCACGGCCTTGACGACATCGCCCTTGCGGACGTTGCCGCCCGGAATGGCATCCTTGACGGTCGCCACAATGGTGTCACCAATGGAAGCGTAACGGCGGCCCGAACCGCCCAGCACCCGGATGCAAAGGATCTCCTTGGCCCCAGTGTTGTCCGCCACCTTCAGGCGGGTCTCCTGCTGAATCATGGCTCAACTCCTCGTTACTTGGCCTTCTCGAGGATCTCCACCACACGCCAGCGCTTGGTCGCGCTGAGCGGGCGGGTCTCCATGATCAACACCATGTCACCAAGTCCGGCCGTTTCCTTCTCGTCGTGGGCCTTGACCTTGGAGACGCGGGTCATGACCTTGCCGTAGAGGGGGTGCTTAACCCGGTCCTCCAGCCGGACCACGACCGTCTTGGTCATCTTGTCACTCACCACCAGGCCGCGCCGCGTCTTGCGGTGCGAGGTCCGGGCCGGAGCGTCGGTCTTGGTTGTCACTTCTTCTTAGCCTCCACGTTCGCGGTCGGTGCTGTCCGGATACCCAATTCACGTTCCCGCAGGATCGTGTAAATGCGGGCGATGTCCCGCTTGACCGCCTTGAGGCGCCCATGCGATTCGAGCTGACCCGTGGCCGAGGCGAACCGAAGGTTGAACAGCTCTTCCTTGGCCCGGCCTAACTCGGCCACCAAACGCTCAGTGTCCAACAGGTCGAGTTGGTCCGGCATCAGATCCTTGGAACCAACGGCCATTTCATTCACCACCTTCCCGGCGGATGAAGCGGCACTTCATCGGCAGTTTGTGCATTGCCCGGCTCATGGCCTCCCGGGCCAGCGGTTCCGGTACCCCAGCCAGCTCGAATACCACCCGGCCGGGCTTGATGTTGGCGATCCACCACTCTGGTGAACCTTTGCCGGAACCCATCCGGGTCTCGGCTGGCTTCTTGGTCAGCGGACGATCCGGGAAAACATTGATCCAGACCTTGCCGCCACGCTTGACATGACGAGTCATGGCGATACGCGCGGCTTCGATCTGCCGGTTGGTCAGATAGGCCGGTTCAAGCGCTTGGATGCCAAAGTCGCCAAAGGCGATTGTGGTCCCACCCTTGGCGCGGCCGGACCGCTTGGGATGATGCTGCTTACGGTGCTTGATGCGGCGAGGGATGAGCACGGCTCAGGCCTCCGTTCCACTTGCGGCGCCAACTGGCGCCTGATCGGCTGACTGGCGGGGAGCGGAATCGCCGCGACGTCCTCGCGGACGGTCAGTGCGTTCACCTCGGCCGCGCGCTGGACGTGGTGCGGCGGCCTGCTGCCGGGCGAATTCCTTCTCAGTCATGTCGCCCTTGTAGATCCAGACCTTCACGCCAATTCGGCCAAAGGTGGTCCTGGCTTCGAAGAAGCCATAGTCAATATTCGCCCTCAGAGTGTGCAACGGCACCCGGCCCTCGCGGTAGAACTCAGAACGGGACATTTCGGCCCCGCCCAAACGCCCGGAGCACTGCACCCGCACGCCTTTGGCCCCGGCCCGCTGAGCCGATTGCAGCCCCTTGCGCATAGCGCGGCGGAAAGACACCCGGCTGGCCAGCTGTTCGGCTATCCCTTGGGCCACTAGCTGAGCGTTGATCTCAGGATTCTTGACCTCAAGGATGTTGAGCTGGACCTGCTTGCCGGTCAGCTTCTCCAGTTCGCCGCGGATGCGGTCTGCCTCCGCACCGCGCCGGCCAATCACGATCCCTGGGCGAGCGGTGTGGATATCAATCCGGACCCGATCACGGCTGCGCTCGATCTCCACCTTGGCGATCCCCGCCCGTTCCAGGCCGGTCGACATCAGTCGCCTGATCTGGATGTCTTCGCGAACATAATCGCGGTAGCGCTGACCGGCCTTGGTCGAATCAGCGAACCACCGCGAACGGTGATCGGTGGTGATTCCCAAGCGGAAACCCAGCGGGTTGACTTTCTGCCCCACTAGCGGGTCCTCCCCTTCTCTTGAGCTTTCTGGTTGGCGGGCCGGCGGCCTGACCGCAGCCCCCGCCTCTTCCTAGGCGCGTCTTCCAACGGATCCCTGGTCTGGCGCACTACCACGGTGATGTGGCTGGTCCGCTTCAGAATGCGGCCGGCCCGGCCCTGAGCCCGCGGCCGGAAACGCTTCATCGTGGGGCCTTCATCGACGTAGGCCTCAGCGACGTACAGGTTGTCCCAGTCGTCAGTATCCAGGCCCGCCGCCTGACGCTTATCCGTCAACGAGTGAGCAGCCGATTCAACCACCTTGCGAACCGGCAACGCCGCCGCCTGCGGCGCGAACTTCAAAGTGGTGACAGCCTCCGCAGCGTTCATGCCCCGCACTAGGTTGATGACCCGGCGCGCCTTCATGGGAGTTACCCGGACATAGCGGGCGGACGCCTTCCCGGCGGTCAAGTCCACCACCTGCTTATGGGCCGCCTTCCGGGCCCGCTTTTGTTCAAGCTTGGTGTCAGCACTCATCAGCGGCGCCGTCCCTTCTTGTCGTCCTTCTCGTGGCCGCGGAAGGTCCGGGTCGGAGCGAACTCACCCAGTTTGTGACCCACCATCGACTCGGTGACGAACACCGGCACGTGCTTGCGCCCGTCATGGACGGCAAAAGTGTGGCCCAGGAAGTCCGGCGTGATCATGGAACGCCGAGACCAGGTCTTGATAACGGTCTTCAGGCCTTTGGCGTTGTGTTCATCAACCTTCTTCTGAAGGTGATCATCAACAAACGGGCCCTTCTTGAGACTGCGAGGCATCTTGGTAAAATCTCCCTATCAGCGCTTCTTGCCAGTACGGCGACGGCGGACGATCAACTTGTCTGAGGCCTTGCCCGGCTTGCGGGTCCGGCCCTCTGGTTTACCCCATGGGGAGACCGGGTGACGGCCACCGGAGGTCTTGCCTTCGCCACCACCGTGCGGATGGTCCACTGGGTTCATGGCGACGCCCCGCACGTGCGGTCGCTTGCCCTTCCAGCGCATCCGGCCGGCCTTGCCCCAGTTGATGTTGGACTGTTCGGCGTTGCCGACTTCACCGACAGTGGCGCGGCAACGCAGGTCAACGTTGCGGATTTCGCCAGACGGCAGCCGCAACTGGGCGAACCGCCCTTCCTTGGCGACTAGTTGGATCGAGGTCCCGGCGCTGCGAGCCAGTTTGGCGCCCCCGCCAGGGTTCAATTCGACCGCGTGGATGACAGTACCCAAGGGGATATTGCGCATCGGCAGATTGTTGCCGGGCTTGATATCCGCCGACGGGCCAGATTCCACTCGGTCGCCTTGGCGCAGCCGGTTGGGGGCCAGGATGTACCGCTTGGTGCCGTCAGCGTAGTGCAGCAGGGCGATCCGCGCCGTCCGGTTTGGGTCGTACTCGATGTGCGCCACCTTGGCGGGCACGCCGTCTTTGTCGTGGCGCCTGAAGTCGATCAAACGGTAGGCCCGCTTGTGGCCGCCCCCACGATGCCGTGAGGTCACCCGCCCGGACGAGTTACGCCCGCCGCTCTTGGTCAGCGGCCGAACCAGAGACTTCTCTGGGGTCGAACGGGTGATTTCCGCGAAATCAGACACCGACGAACCCCGCCGGCCCGGTGTGGTCGGAGAGTATTTCCTAATAGCCATGACGGTCTACCTTCGCTTTCAGGAGATCGGCGCGCCGAAGATGTCGATGGTGCCTTCGCGTAGAGTCACGATGGCACGTTTGGTGGACTTTCGCCGGCCAGTGCCGAAGCGGGTGCGCCGCGTCTTGCCTTGCCGGTTCAGCGTGTTGACCGATGCGACCTTGACATCAAAGATCTGCTCGACGGCGATCTTGATCTCAGTCTTGTTGGCCGTTGGCGCGACTATGAACGTGTACTTGCCTTCATCGATCAGACCGTAGCTCTTCTCAGAGACGACCGGCTTGAGAATGATGTCGCGCGGGTTCTTGGGCAGGGCCACCTTGCTCATTCGTCTTCCTCCTTCGCCGCCTTGGCATCCGCTTCAGCTACCTCAGCCGGTTCAGCCGCTTCCAAGCCGGCCTTGGGCCCATCCAGGAAATCGGCCAAAGCCTGGACTGTGAAGACCACGTCATCTGAGACCATCACGTCATAGGTATTGAGCTGGTCCGCCGCCAACAGATGAACCCGCGGCAGATTGCGGACCGAAAGCTGGATGACTTCCTCATCCCGCGCCGTCACCACCAGCACCCGAGCCCGAGTGGTCAGATTGGCCAGTGCGGCCGCCGCCGCCCTGGTCGAAGGCGCGTCACCTTCTACCAGTCCGGACACCACGTGAACCCGGCCATGACGAGCGCGGTCTGACAAAGCGCCACGCAACGCGGCGGCTTTCATCTTCTTGGGCGTCCGCTGCGAATAGTCACGCGGCTGCGGCCCGTGGACTGTCCCGCCGCCCACGAATTGGGGGGCCCGGGTTGAACCCTGACGGGCCCGTCCGGTGCCCTTCTGGCGGTAGGGCTTGCGGCCGCCGCCGGAAACCATGCCCCGAGTCTTTGTGGCGTGCGTGCCTTGGCGCGCCGCGGCTAGCTGACCCGTAACGACCTGGTGGATCAACGGGACATTCGTTTGGACGCCAAAGACGGCATCGGGCAACTCCGCCTCACCGGCCTTGGCGCCCTTAGCGTCCAGAACTTGAACAGTTGGCATCTGAATCAGGCTCCCTTCACTGCCGAACGCACCAGCACCAGGCCACCCTTGGGGCCCGGCACCGCGCCCTTGATCAAGAGCAGGCCGTTCTGGACGTCAACGGCGTGAACCAGCAGGTTGAGCGTGGTGTGCCGGGCGTTACCCATCCGGCCAGCCATGCGCATGCCCTTGAGCACCCGCGCTGGCGTGGCGCAAGCGCCAATGGAACCAGGCTTGCGATGGTTGCGGTGAGCGCCGTGGGAAGCACCAACGCCAGAGAAACCGTGGCGCTTCATGACGCCCGCGGTGCCCTTGCCCTTGGTGGTGCCGGTGACATCCACTAGCTGGCCCGCTTCAAAGACCTCGGCGGTCAGCTCCTGGCCAGGTTGGTAGGTCTCAGGTTCGGCCAAGCGGACCTCCGCCAGGAAGCGGCGTGGAGCCACCTCCGCCTTGGCGAAATGGCCCCGCATTGGCTGTTTGACCCGCTTGGGATCAACCTCGCCAAAGGCCAACTGAACGGCGTTGTAGCCGTCAATCTCTTCAGTGCGCACTTGGGCCACCACGTTCGAGCCCACCTCAATGACGGTCAGCGGCACCACACGGCCCTCGGCGTCCCACGCCTGGGTCATACCCTGTTTGGTGCCCAGCAGCGCCGCCTTGGGGCGTACTTTCTGGGAAACGGTAGTCATCTTCTCGTTAGTCCTCGCCGGTCACTACAGCTTGATCTCGATGTTCACGTCCGCAGGCAGGTCCAGCCGCATGAGGCTGTCGACCGCCTTTGGCGTGGGGTCAATGATGTCGATCAGCCGCTTGTGCGTCCTCATCTCGAAGTGCTCGCGGCTGTCTTTGTACTTGTGCGGGGACCGGATAACGCAGTACACATTCTTCTCTGTCGGCAACGGTACGGGACCAACCACGGTCGCCCCCGCACGGGTCACCGTCTCGACGATCTTACGCGCCGACGAGTCGATGACCTGATGGTCATACGACTTCAGCCGTATCCGGATCTTCTGTCCAGCCATGGCGTGGCCATCTCCCTGTTTCGTTCCTGACTATGGTTTTGACCGCCCCCCGCGCCCGGGCGTGTCGCCTGTCTGGGTCAAAGTCCAGGCACGCGATCCGCTTGATTCGTGGGTTCAGGCCCCAGCCACCGCAGTCCCCTAAGGCAGGGCCACGCGGGCCGGTGGTCACCTGGGCATCCCCAGGCAACCGGTACATCTTGCCAGAAAACCGCGTCCAATGTGAAATCGGGACGCCTGCCGTCCCGCGAACACCCTCCGAGATGGCCAAACGGGCGCCCCGCCCCGGGCCCTGTTGGACAACAGACCCTGGGTTGGAGCGCCCGTCTTGGTACCGTGCGGACTACGCGATCACGCCCACGGCCGTCCGCGGGTGCGGCCGGCTTGTGGCCGGCTGTTCACGCGCTTCCTAAACGGCCGCCGGGGAGTACTCCCGGTGGATCCGTTCGCGCAGGTCCTTGCGACGCTCGCCACCAGCGTGAGTAGCAAGCATCCCTGGACCAATGTGCCCTGGCGTCAAGTCGGCCAGCATCAGGGTGCAGACATACCCTGGTGTGACCTGTGTGACCTCTCCCCCGGACATCATGATGGCTTCGATCCGCCCATGCCGCTTGGCATGTAGCCCATGGATATCGATAGCCTGACCTGGAACTATGGTTCCCAACTCGACCAAACCCGAGATCGCCGTCCGCTGGTCTTCCGCCAAGAAGACCTGCTCGACCTCAAACTGGAATTCTGAGGGCTGTGTCTCTTCCACTATGCGCTCCTCTCTGAGCCTGACAGGATTCACGTCAATTCTATCCGGCCTTGGCACCACTTGGTTCCGCCTCACGGCCCGTTGAGGCAATCCGGGAAGATTCCGGCGGTCACGGCACCAGACCGGCCACCAGATTTACGGCCGCCGCGAGCACCACCGTGCCGAATAAGTAGGACAGCAGGGCGTGGCCCAGAACCTGGCGCCGGATCGCCGCCACTGATATGGCCGTGTCCGATACTTGGTAGGTCATCCCGACGGAAAACGCCACATAGGCGAAGTCCAGGTAGTCCGGCAAGACATCGGCGTTGAAGTCAATCCCCCGCCCTCCCGCATGGTAGAGCCGCGCGTAACGCAGGGTGAACAGGGTGTGGATGACCGCCCAGCTCAGGGCGACAGACACCAGCGCGCCAACGGCGTGCCAGATCGCCGCAGACCCGGTCAGGTCCCTGGAGACCACCAGCACGTAGACCACATTGGCCAGCGACGCCACGGCCGCCGCCACCAGCATCGCGTCCATGGCCCGGTGCCCCGGGTCATCCGCCGTGGCGTGGTCGGCTGTCTGTTGCCCAGATAGCCGCCCGATGCCGTGCCACACCCTAACCAAATAGGTCACCGACACGCCCGCCCAGGCGCCAACCAGGGCATAGCTCCACGCCCCGGCCAGCCCGAGCCCCAGAGCGATCAGCACACTGATCGACCCCAGGATCAGTCCTGACCATTCGCTGCGCCGGGTGGAGGTGTGGGCGGGCCTCACCGGCTCGCCCTGCCGTTCGCGTTGGCCTGGCCGTCCGGGTTGGCCTGGCTGTCCGCGTTGGAGAGGCTGGCGGGGTGTTCCCGGACGGCCAGGATAGGGTCCGGCTGAAGGATGGGGATAGCGGTTGGGCGGATTGGCGGGCCGGTCGCGCCGCCAGGAACCTGGCTCAGCGCCAGACGGAGCATTGCGCAGCGCCGGGTCCGCGTCGCGGCTGTCGCGATTGGCGGTACCCGCCGCGCCGTTACTCGCTTGGGCACTGCCCTCCGGGCCACCGTCCAAAGATTTCCGCGGGCAGTTTCCCAGCTGATCCGCTCCCGACCGCCCGTTGGCCCGCCGGTAAACGCAGGCCCGGGGATAGTCCGGTACCGCTCGTCCACCTGAGGCCATCTGCACGGCACCAGTCTGGCCCGGACCGCTCGCCGGGCCCGCTATGACCTGGATCACATCTCGCCTGTTGAGAACCGCCGGGACGCGCGGAGGGGGCTGGGCGCGCCTCGCAGCCTGCCCAGCCCCCTCGCGGAACTGGTGTCCTAGAGCCCGTCGGACAACAGGCTCCTAGCAGCCCCACAAAATCTTCGGCCCGCGGCCGAATCTCTTGCGGGGACCCCAGTATGAAAAACTCGGCTCATTCGTCAAGGTTCTGTTCACCTAGTGGAGCTAGTGGAGCTAGGCCCGCTCACGCGGCCCTAGACAAAACCATAACTACTTCAGGATCTTCGTCACCCGGCCGGAGCCAACAGTGCGGCTGCCCTCGCGGATGGCGAAGCTCAAGCCCTCCTCCATAGCGACGGGCTCGATCAACTCGACGGCCATTTCGGTGTTGTCGCCGGGCATGACCATCTCCGTGCCTTCCGGCAAGGTGATGACGCCGGTCACGTCGGTGGTGCTGAAGAAGAACTGCGGCCGGTAGTTCGAGTAGAACGGGTTGTGCCGACCGCCTTCGTCTTTGTTCAGAACATAGACTTGAGCCTCGAAGTTCGTGTGCGGTGTGATCGTTCCGGGCTTGGCGACCACCTGGCCACGCTCAACCTCTTCACGCTTGATACCGCGCAGCAGCAGACCGCAATTCTCACCAGCCCACGCCTCTTCCATGAACTTATGGAACATTTCGATGCTCGTGACTGTGGTCTTCTGAGTTGGGCGCAGACCCAGGATCTCGACCTCAGAGTTGATCGCCAGCTTGCCGCGATCCACTTTGCCCGTCACAACGGTGCCACGCCCTGGAATGGTGTGGGTGCCCTCGATCGGCATCAGGAAGGGCTTGTCCAGGTCACGAACGGGGTCCGGGATGTAGTCATCCACGGCCTCCATCAGCTCTTTGACCTTTTCCGACCACTCTGGGTCGCCTTCCAGCGCCTTCAATGCCGAGACACGGATCACCGGAGCGTTCTCGCCATCGAAGCCCTGTGCGCTGAGCAGCTCACGGACCTCAAGTTCGACCAGCTCGAGGATTTCCTCATCCTCAACCACGTCCGACTTGTTCAGCGCCACCAGCAGCGACGGCACGCCGACTTGGCGAGCCAAGAGCACATGCTCCCGAGTCTGGGCCATGGGGCCGTCATCAGCACCAACCACCAGGATGGCGCCGTCCATCTGGGCAGCACCGGTGATCATGTTCTTGATGTAGTCAGCGTGACCGGGCGCGTCGACGTGGGCGTAGTGACGCTTCGCGGTCTCGTATTCGACATGCGCGATGTTGATCGTGATGCCGCGCTGCTTCTCTTCTGGCGCGTTGTCGATCTGATCGAACGGGGTGAACGGATTCAGATCCGGAAATTGTTCGTGAAGCACCCGGGTGATGGCCGCGGTCAAGGTCGTCTTGCCGTGGTCAACGTGTCCGATGGTGCCGATGTTCACGTGCGGCTTAGTCCGCTCGAACTTAGCCTTAGCCACTAGGTCCCTCCTAAGGACTTGGGTAGTTGTACCTGACGGTATCTGGGCCGGTCATCTGGGCCGGTCCGGAGTGCGCGGGTCTCCTACGGGTCGTTTCCTCTTATTTTGTACTACTTTTGCCTGTCGTGTTTCCGCCGTCAAGCGCGAGGCGCTTACCAGCGGAGACGCGCCAGGCGAACACCGGTAGAACATCTGGGCACCTGCCTCCCGGCAGGCCCCCAAACCTATTCGCCCCGGGTCTTCTTGATGATCTCCTCAGCAACGCTTCGGGGAACTTCAGCATAGCTGTCAAACTGCATCGTGTAGACCGCGCGTCCCTGAGTCTTGGAACGCAAGTCTCCGACATAGCCGAACATGGTGGACAGCGGCACGTGAGCACGCACCACCTTGACGCCAGAGGCGTCCTCCATCAACTGAATCTGGCCCCGCCTGGAGTTCAAGTCACCGATTACTTCCCCCATGTACTGCTCTGGGGTCCGCACCTCGACATCCATGATTGGCTCCAGCAGAGCCGGGTCGGCTTTCTTGGCGCCCTCACGGAACACCATTGAGCCGGCGATTTTGAAGGCCATCTCTGATGAGTCCACTTCATGATACTGGCCATCGAGCAGTGTCGCTTTCACACCCACTACCGGGTATCCAGCCAAGGGCCCCGAGCTCATGGCATCAAGGATGCCCGCTTCGACCGATGGCACGTATTCCCGGGGTACCCGGCCGCCCACCACTTTGTTCGCGAACTCGAAGGTCGCCTCGCCATCCAAGGGCAGTGGCTCGAACGCCACCTGAACCTTGGCATACTGGCCTGAACCGCCGGTCTGCTTCTTGTGGGTGTATTCGGCCTTCGGCACCGAGCGCCGGATGGTCTCCCGGTAAGCCACTTGGGGCTTGCCGATGTTCGCCTCTACCTTGAACTCCCGGCGCATGCGGTCAACCAGCACGTCAAGGTGAAGCTCGCCCATCCCGGCGATGATCGTCTGGCCGGTCTCCTCGTTGTGGGAAACCCGGAAGGTCGGGTCCTCCTCGGCCAATTTCTGGATCGCGGTGGATAGTTTCTCTTGATCTGACTTGGAGTTCGGCTCAATCGCCACCTGGATGACGGGCTCGGGGAAGGTCATCGACTCCAGAATGATTGGATGGGTTGGATCGCACAGCGTGTCACCCGTGGTGGTGTCCTTCAGCCCAATCACGGCGTAGATGTGACCAGCCGTAATGTCCGGTACCGGGTTCTCCTTGTTGGAGTGCATCTGGAAGAGCTTGCCAATTCGCTCCTTGCGCCCCTTGGTTGAGTTCATCACCTGGGCCCCACCAGCGACATGACCGGAGTAGACCCGCACATAGGTGAGCTTGCCGTAGAACGGGTGGGCCACCACCTTGAAGGCCAGCGCCGCGAACGGCTCTTTGACAGACGGCTGCCGGACCAGTTCAACGGCCTCGTCCTTGGGGTCAAAACCGGTCACCGGCGGCACCTCAAGCGGCGAGGGCAGGAAGTCGATCACCGCGTCCAGCATGGGCTGGACGCCCTTATTCTTGAAGGCCGAGCCGCAGAAGACCGGAAAGATCTGCCCCGTAACGGTCATCTTGCGGATGCCCTCTTTGAGCTCATCCACCGACAGTTCGCCGGTCTCCAGGTACTTCTCCAAGAGTTCGTCAGACGCCTCCGCCACGGTCTCCATTAGCTGGGCGCGGTAGCTCTCGGCGTCCGCTTGGAGGTCCGCTGGGATCTGCTCGACCTTGTAATCCTCACCCTTCTGGACCTCACCTTCCCAGGTCAGAGCCCGCATGGCGAGCAGGTCAACCACTCCCCTGAAGGTTCCCTCAGCACCAATTGGCAACTGCATGACCAGCGGTTTAGCCCCCAACCGGTCAATGATCGTGCCAACGGTGTAGAAGAAATCAGCGCCGATCTTGTCCATCTTGTTGACGAAGCAAATCCGGGGCACGTTGTACTTGTCCGCCTGCCGCCAGACGGTCTCCGATTGCGGCTCCACACCCTCTTTGCCGTCGAAAACCGCCACGGCGCCATCGAGCACCCGCAACGAACGCTCCACCTCAACGGTGAAATCGACGTGACCAGGAGTGTCGATGATGTTGATCTGGTGGTCTTTCCAGAAACAGGTCGTGGCCGCGGAGGTAATAGTGATGCCGCGCTCCTGCTCCTGCTCCATCCAGTCCATGGTCGAGGCCCCATCATGGGTCTCGCCAATCTTGTAGTTGATACCGGTGTAGAACAAGATCCGTTCGGTCACGGTCGTCTTGCCAGCATCGATGTGCGCCATGATGCCGATGTTGCGGACCTGTTTGAGGTCGGTCAACACGTCCTGTGCCACGTTGATTTCCTTACTCTCTCTTGCTCTTCACTCGTTACTGTCTCTTGGGTTCGCGAAGCTTCGGTACCCCGCCGCTTTGGGTTCCGCCGCCGATGCCGTCCGGTCCAGTCCCAGCCCACCGGCCAGCCAGCACCTTGCCTGGGCGAAGCCCGCCCGAACCGGTCAGGCGGACCGAATGATCCTAGGCCACCTACCAGCGGTAGTGGGCGAAGGCTCGGTTCGCTTCCGCCATCTTGTGCGTGTCCTCACGGCGTTTGACCGCCGCGCCCAAGCCATTTGAAGCGTCAATGATCTCATTCATCAGCCGCAGCGTCATGGTCTTCTCCCGGCGGGCCCGCGAGAATCCAACCAGCCAGCGGAGGGCCAAAGTGGTGGCGCGAGCCGGTTTTACCTCCACCGGCACCTGGTAGGTCGCGCCGCCGACCCGGCGGGACTTGACCTCCAAAGAAGGCCTGATGTTGTCAAGAGCCCGCTTTAGCAAGGTGACAGCATCCGAATCCGTCTTTTCTGCCGCGCCACCCAGAGCCCCATAGACAATCGCCTGGGCCGTGGTCTTCTTGCCGTTCAGCAACACCTTGTTGACCAACTGGGTAACCAGCGGGCTGTCATAGACGGGGTCCTCAACTAGCGGACGCCTTGGCGCCGGTCCCTTGCGCGGCATTAGCTCTTCTCCCTCTTGGCCCCATAACGTGACCTGGCTTGCTGACGTCCCCGGACTCCCTGGGTATCCAGGGCCCCGCGGACGATCTTGTAGCGGACACCCGGCAGGTCGCGCACGCGGCCTCCCCGGACCAGCACGATCGAGTGCTCTTGCAGATTGTGTCCCACGCCCGGGATATAGGCCGTCACCTCAATGCCATTGGACAGGCGAACACGGGCCACCTTGCGCAGAGCCGAATTCGGCTTCTTCGGCGTGGTGGTGTACACGCGGGTGCAGACACCTCGCCGCTGCGGGGAACCCTTCAACGCCGGGGTCTTGGTCTTCCCGGCTTTGGGTGTCCGGCCTTTACGGACCAGTTGCTGAATAGTGGGCACTAGGACTCCATCTATGCTTGTTTCGGAAGTAATCAAAGGGCGCGTCAACATGACACTATGACCCGCCGAGGCGGGCGCACGAGGAATTAGGCTACATGCCCAGGCCCGCTTAGGTCAAAGCGAGCGGGTGGCGGACGCTCATTGAATAGCCGGCCACCCGACTGGTGCCGGCGCCCAGCCTTCCGGCGCGGTGGCCCAACGGCCTGGAGGCGCCGCTCGTCCGGAACCCGAGAATGGTCCCCCGGGCCCCCGGCTGGGCCCGGCCAAGAGCCTCGAAGTCACCTGCGCGATCGCGTCAATTGGCTGCTGAAGGGCCGCCCGGTCGACCGGGCGGGCCTCGCGTTCGCATTGAACCGCCAGCGACTTCAACGCTGCCAGTTCCTCATGGCCATGGGACAGACGGGCATCAATTGGCCCCACCAGCGGCCCCAAAGTCTGCGACATTCCATAACGCGGAACCTGGATTCGCCAGGCCGTCAAGAGTTTCTGGAATTGGCCAAATTGACCGGAGCTGGCGTCGATTTGCCGGGCCACATCCCCCAGGGACCGGCCCATCAGTTCGAGTTCCTGGGCCATCGAGGCGATGTCATCTGACAGAGCCTGGCAGAGCATGGGCACGTAGCTCAGGCCTTCTGGCGGCGCGAAACCATCCAACACTTCAACCGCGAAGCTGATAACCATGTCGTCATGTAAGTGGGCCAGGGCGATCAGGAAGCGCAGTTCCATCACCTTGCGCTTGACCTCCCGTAAACGTTCCGCCAACGGCCTGATGGTCCCCTCCACACCCACGCCCAGAGAGCCCATGGCCCGGGCGGTCGAGGCCAAGATAGGCGCCCGCGTTTCTACCCGCTGGGAGGACTCCGAGGCAATGGCCGTCACTTGCGTCAAGGAGCCCAGGGTGCCAGACAATTGCAGGGCCACCCGGCCTAGGGCGTCCGCCACCTGGTGCAACGAGTCCAGCCGGCTCAGGACATGATCCAGCCGGTCCCGCAGTGCCACGGCCGCCCGCAATACCTCAGCTACCTCTCCTTGGGCTTCCGGGCGGGCCAGTTGCTTGCGGGACAAAGCCACCCTTGCCATAGCTTCCGCCGGCAAGGCGGTAAACATGAATTCTTCGTAGGATTCGAAGCCCGCCTGGCGCAGCCGTTGCGCCAGTTCATCACGCCCCGCGACGGCGCTCTGGGCGCGGTTCCGCCCAGCCTGGCGAGCGGCCCGCTCGTACGGCATGGACGCGTCGTAGAGGTCCGATGCCGCCTGCCACAGCGCCTGCGCACACGGCGTTGAGCGCACCGACAAGAAGCCGTCTCCCAATGGCGTGATGGTAGCGAAGACCCAATAGCTGTATCCGTCCTTGGCCAAGTTGCGGACGTAGGCGGCGAATGGCCTGCGCGCCTCCAGCCGTTCCCACATCAGACGGAAGGCTCCGCCCGGCATGGCCGGATGGCGGATCACATTGTGAGGGGAACCCATCAGCTCTGACCGGGGAAAGGCCGACAAGCGCTGGAAGACGCTGTTGGCCCCAGTAATGACACCCTTGTGATCCGTCGTCGAGAAAAACAGGTCGTCAATCGCGACCATGCGGAACTGCCCGTTCGGCTGCTGCCGCTGGTTCATACCGTCCCCTTCTATAGGACCCACCGCGTCGCGGCAGGACTCTTCTTAAGGCAGCGCTGACTGAAGGGGGCGGCCGAATCCGCCTCGAACAGAACCACACCGACGCCCCAGAAGAACGAGCGTTTTGGGCCCGGTAGGCCAATTGGTCGCGTTCCTAGAAACCCGACCCCCGGACGACTGCGATTCTACTCTTAAGCCCTCCGGGACTGGTCACACTTTTGGCAAGTTTTCGCCGTCAGCGAGGACCTTTCTCCAACCCTTGATCAATCCGAGTCAGTCTTGGTAAGGGTCGAAGCCGAAGCCCTCAAGGTCATCCATCATGACTGATTCAGCGCCCAGCGGCGGGTAGTCGATCTCCTCGTAGCCATAGGCCGGATACAGCTCCGCCTTCGCCTCTTCGGTCGGCTCCACCACCACCTGGCGGTACCGGGGCAACCCGGTGCCAGCGGGGATCAGCTTGCCGATGATCACGTTCTCTTTCAGGCCCAGCAGAGGATCCATCCGCCCAGAAATGGCGGCCTCCGTCAGGACCCGTGTGGTCTCCTGGAAAGAGGCCGCTGAAAGCCACGAATCCGTCGCCAAAGAGGCTTTGGTGATTCCCATCAGTTCGGGGCGCCCTTGGGCGCCCCGGCCACCTTCAGCCAGGATCCGTCGGTTCTCATCCTCGAACCTGTCCCGGGTGACCAGTTCGCCCGGCAGCAGTGTGGTGTCATTCGGTTCAAGCACGGTCACGCGACGCAGCATCTGGCGCACGATCACCTCAATGTGCTTGTCATGAATGTCCACGCCTTGCGAGCGGTAGACCGCCTGGACCTCTTGGACCAGGTGTTCTTGCGCCTTGCGAGCGCCCTGGACACGCAGCACCTTCTTCGGGTCGACAGCGCCGACGGTCAACGCCGTGCCGACTTCAACCCGGCCACCGTCCTCAACCTTCAACCGCTGCCGCTTGGAGACTGGATAAATCTTCTCTTCCGAGCCGTCATCCGGAATGATGATGATCTGCCTGAGACGTTCCGAATCGTCAATCTTGATCCGGCCAGTCGCCTCAGCGATGGGCGCCTCGCCTTTAGGAGTCCGCGCCTCGAACAGTTCCTGAACACGGGGTAAACCTTGGGTGATGTCATCGGCTGCCGCCACACCGCCAGTGTGGAAGGTCCGCATTGTGAGCTGCGTGCCCGGTTCACCAATCGACTGGGCAGCGATGATTCCCACGGCCTCACCGATGTCGACCAGCTTGCCGGTAGCCAGTGACCGCCCGTAGCACATAGCGCAGGTGCCGACTCGCGATTCGCAGGTCAGGACCGAACGAACCTTGACCTCATGGACACCGGATTCCATCAGTCGGTCAATCAAAATATCGCCGGCATCAGTACCGGCCTCCGCCAGCACGTTGCCATCGCTGTCCTCAACGTCTGTGGCCAGAGTCCTGGCGAAAACCGAGGTCTCAACTTTGGCGTGCCGCCGGATCGTGCCGTCCGGCGCGTGTTCGGCGATTGGCAGAGTCAGGCCGCGTTCGGTGCCGCAGTCCTCCTCACGCACAATCACGTCCTGTGAGACGTCAACCAGACGACGAGTCAGGTAACCCGAATCAGCGGTCCTCAGAGCGGTATCCGCCAAACCTTTGCGGGCGCCGTGAGTAGCGATGAAGTATTCGACCACCGACAGGCCCTCACGGTAGTTCGACTTGATCGGCCGGGGAATGATCTCGCCCTTCGGATCCGCCACCAGACCGCGCATACCAGCGATCTGCCGGACCTGCATCCAGTTGCCACGGGCGCCCGAAGAAACCATTCGGTAGACGGTGTTGCGTTCCGGGAAGTTCTCCCGCATCGCCTTATCCACCTCATCGGTCGCCTTGGTCCAGATCTCGATCAGTTCATGGCGGCGTTCCTCGTCGGTGATCAGGCCCTCGTCATATTGGTCCTGCACGGCTTCAGCCAGCGCCTCATACCGATTCAGGATCTCCGGCTTGGAGGCCGGAGCCACCACATCGGAGAAGGAAATGGTCACACCGGAACGGGTGGCCCACTTGAAGCCGGCTTCCTTGAGCGCGTCCAACGATGCCGCCACGTCAACCTTGGGATACTTTTCCGCCAAGGCGTTGACAATGGCCGACAAGCTCTTCTTGTCAACCATCTCGTTGACGTAGGGATAGTCGATTGGCAGAGCGTCATTGAACAGTGTCCGCCCCAGGGTGGTCTCAGCGTTGACTGGCTGACCAGGGACGTAGTCCTCCGGCAGCACAAACCCGTCTGGCGCCACAAAATCATCCATACGAATGGTGACGCGGGCCCCCAAATCCAGCTCGCCGGCATCGTACGCCATAATCGCCTCAGCCGGGGAAGAGAACTTGCGGCCTTCGCCCTTGGACCCTTCGACAAGAGTCGTCAAGTGGTTGATCCCAATGATCATGTCCTGAGTCGGGATAGTCACCGGGCGGCCATCCGAAGGCTTCAGGATGTTGTTCGAGGACAGCATCAAGATCCGCGCCTCGGCCTGAGCCTCCGCTGACAACGGCAGGTGTACCGCCATCTGGTCGCCATCAAAGTCAGCGTTGAAGGCACCGCAAACCAGCGGGTGCAGGTGGATGGCCTTGCCTTCCATGAGTTGCGGCTCAAAAGCCTGGATGCCCAAGCGGTGCAGCGTTGGCGCGCGGTTGAGCAGCACCGGGTGTTCGGTGATGACCTCTTCGAGGACATCCCAAACCACCGCGTCCTGGCGTTCAACCATCCGCTTAGCGTTCTTGATGTTCTGCGAATGATTCAGTTCAACCAGCCGCTTCATGACGAACGGCTTGAACAACTCCAGCGCCATGGTCTTGGGTAGGCCGCACTGATGCAGTTTCAGTGTTGGGCCCACCACGATCACTGAACGCCCCGAGTAGTCAACCCGCTTGCCCAGCAAGTTCTGGCGGAAACGGCCCTGCTTGCCCTTCAGCATGTCGCTGATCGACTTCAAAGCCCGGTTACCAGGACCCGTCACCGGACGTCCACGCCGGCCATTGTCGAACAAAGAATCGACGGCCTCTTGCAGCATTCGCTTCTCGTTGTTGACAATGATCTCTGGCGCGCCCAAGTCCAGCAGACGCTTGAGTCGGTTGTTGCGGTTGATGACCCGCCGGTAAAGATCATTCAGGTCGGAGGTCGCGAAACGACCACCATCTAGCTGCACCATGGGCCGCAGGTCCGGGGGGATCACCGGGATGCAATCGAGCACCATAGCGTCCGGCTGATTCTCAGTCTGGAGGAAAGCGTTGACAACCCTCAGGCGTTTGAGCGCGCGCGTCTTACGCTGGCCCTTGCCGTTCTTGATGGTTTCGCGCAGCGAATCGGATTCGGCCCTCAGGTCAAAGGTCCGCAACCGGTGCTGAATCGCCTCCGCCCCCATAGAGCCCTTGAAGTAGGAGCCAAAGCGGTCCTGCATGGAACGGTAGAGGAGCTCGTCACCCTCCAGGTCAGCGACTTTCAGATTCTGGAACCGGTCCCAGACCCGCTCGATCCTCTCCAAGTCCTTATCCGCCCGGCGGCGGATCGATGCCATCTCGCGTTCAGCGGAGTCCCGTAGCCGCTTCTTGGCGTCATTCTTGGCGCCCGCCGCCTCCAGCGCCGCCAAGTCGGTTTCGAGACGCTGGGCGCGTGACTCGATCTCCAGGTCGCGGTCGGTTGAGATCCGCTTCTTATCCAGCTCGATCTCATTGCGCAGCGATTCGAAGTCCTCAGCCCGGCCCTTGTCATCCACCTCGGTGATCATGTACGCGGCGAAGTAGATGACCTTCTCCAGGTCCTTCGGCGCTAGGTCAAGGAGGTAGCCAAGACGCGACGGCACACCTTTGAAGTACCAAATGTGAGTCACCGGGGCCGCCAGTTCAATGTGGCCCATGCGCTCACGCCGGACCTTTGAACGGGTCACCTCAACGCCGCAGCGTTCGCAGATGATCCCCTTGAATCGGACCCGCTTGTACTTGCCGCAAGAGCACTCCCAATCGCGGGTGGGGCCAAAGATCTTCTCGCAGAACAAGCCTTCCTTCTCCGGCTTGAGGGTGCGGTAGTTGATCGTCTCCGGCTTCTTGACTTCGCCATGTGACCAACTCCGGATGTCATCGGCAGTGGCCAGGCCAATCTTGATTGCGTCGAAGATATTGACGTCGAGCAAGTCAGTCCCTGCTTCCTTGTGTACTAGATGTACGGTCTGTGAGCGTGTATCTAAATGGTGTGGTCAGATCTCGTCAACGGACGAGGCGTCCGGGCGGCGGGCCAGGTCAATGCCGAGTTCCTCGGCCGCCCTGTAAACCTCGTCATCCGAATCCCGCATCTCAATGGCGGTGCCGTCAGCCGACATGACGTCGACACTCAGGCACAGCGACTTCATCTCTTGCATCAGCACCCGGAAGGACTCCGGGATGCCCGGGTCGTGGACATTTTCGCCCTTGACTATGGCCTCATAGACCTTGACGCGACCAACCACGTCATCGGACTTGATGGTGAGCAACTCCTGGAGAGCGTAGGCGGCACCGTAGGCCTCCAACGCCCAAACTTCCATCTCCCCGAAGCGCTGGCCACCAAACTGCGCTTTGCCGCCCAGCGGTTGCTGGGTGATCATCGAGTAGGGGCCAGTCGAACGGGCGTGGATCTTGTCATCCACCAGGTGGTGCAGCTTCAAGATGTACATTTCCCCGACCGCGATCGGCTCCGGGAAAGGCTCACCAGAACGGCCATCGAACAGCCTCGCCTTACCAGTCTGGTCAACCAAGCGCTGGCCGTCCCGGTTCGGGATGGTCGCGCCCAATAGGCCAGTCAGTTCGTCCTCGCGGACGCCATCGAACACGGGCGTGGCAATGGGTTGGCCCGGCCGGCCCTGGCGAGTCTTCTCGCTCAAGCGCTTGGTCCATTCGGCGGTGTTCTCATCCACCTCCCAGCCTTGTGAAGCGATCCAGCCCATGTGCAGCTCCAGGACCTGGCCCACATTCATGCGGCCAGGAACACCCAGCGGGTTCAGAATCACGTCCACCGGTGAACCGTCCGCCAGGAACGGCATGTCCTCAACCGGCAAGATCTTGGAGATGACTCCCTTGTTGCCATGACGGCCAGCCAGCTTGTCCCCATCCGTGATCTTGCGACGCTGGGCAATATGCACGCGGACAACCTGATTCACGCCGGGAGCCAACTCGTCGCCATCGTCCCGGGAAAATTCCCTCACGCCAATCACCGTGCCGGACTCACCGTGCGGCACCTTCAGGGAAGTGTCACGCACCTCACGGGCCTTTTCGCCGAAGATGGCCCGTAACAGGCGCTCCTCCGGAGTCAGCTCAGTTTCACCCTTGGGTGTCACTTTGCCTACCAGCACATCGCCCGCCTGGACCTCCGCGCCAATCCGGATGATTCCGCGTTCATCCAAGTCAGCGAGTGATTCCTCAGAGGCGTTGGGGATGTCACGGGTGATTTCCTCTGGGCCTAGCTTCGTGTCCCGAGCGTCAACCTCATGTTCCTCAATGTGGATTGAGGAGAGCACGTCATCTTGGACCAGGCGTTTCGACAGGATGATGGCGTCCTCATAGTTGTGGCCTTCCCAGCTCATGAACGCGACCCGAAGGTTGCGCCCCAAGGCCAGCTCGCCGCCTTCAGTGGCCGGACCGTCCGCCAGCACCTGCCCAGCGCGGATTTGGTCGCCCTCATCCACCACAACCCGCTGGTTGTAACTGGTGCCCTGATTGGAACGCTGGAACTTGGCCACCCGGTAGACCCGCTCGGTGCCGTCGTTATTGGCGACCACCACCGAATCCGCGGAGACTTCCTGGACCAGACCGTCTTTCTCCGCGATGATCACGTCACCGGCGTCAATAGCAGCCCGCAATTCCATGCCGGTGCCAACCAACGGCGCCTCAGAGCGCAGCAAGGGCACCGCTTGGCGTTGCATGTTGGCGCCCATCAACGCGCGGTTGGCGTCATCGTGCTCCAGGAACGGGATCATGGCGGTACCAACCGACACCATCTGGCGCGGGGAAACATCCATGTAAGCGATCTCATCTGGGTGGATGAACTCCACTTCGCCGCCCCGGGTGCGGGCCAGGACGCGATCCTCAGCGAATGAGCCGTCTTCGTTCAACGGCGCGTTAGCCTGGGCGATCACGTACCGGTCTTCATCGTCCGCGGTCAAGTAACGAACATCATCCGTCACCCGCCCCTTCTTGACCACCCGGTACGGCGTCTCAATGAACCCATAAGGGTTGATCCGTCCGTAGGTGGCTAGCGACCCGATCAGGCCAATGTTGGGGCCCTCAGGCGTCTCAATGGGGCACATGCGGCCATAGTGCGACGGGTGAACGTCGCGGACTTCCATGCCAGCGCGGTCACGGCTGAGCCCGCCCGGGCCCAAGGCTGAAAGCCGCCGCTTGTGGGTCAGCCCCGCCAGCGGGTTGTTCTGGTCCATGAACTGCGAGAGCTGCGAGGTGCCGAAGAACTCCTTGATCGAGGCGACGACCGGCCGAATATTGATCAAAGTCTGCGGCGTGATCGCCTCAACGTCTTGGGTGGTCATGCGTTCCCGCACCACCCGCTCCATGCGGCTGAGCCCAGTCCGAACCTGGTTCTGGATCAGTTCGCCAACCGCCCGGATGCGGCGGTTGCCAAAATGGTCAATGTCATCGGTCTCAACCCGCACCGTGCCGGCATTGGTCTTCAGCTCCTGGGCGCCGGCGTGCAGCGCGACCAGATACTTGATGGTGGCGACGATGTCCTCAACCCGCAGGGTGGCCGACTTAGTCTGGACATCCAGCCCCAACTTGCGGTTGACCTTGTAGCGGCCAACCTTCGCCAAGTCGTAGCGCTTGGAGTTCAGGTAGAAGGTGTCCAGCAAGTTGCGGCCGGCTTCCGCCGTGGGCGGCTCGCCTGGCCGAATCTTGCGGTAGATGTCCACCAGAGCGTCCTCTTGCTCATGGATGTGATCCCGCTCCAGGGTCTCCAGAACAGTTGGGAAGTCACGGAAGTTAGATCTGATCTCCGCCTCAGTCACCCCCAGCGCCTTGAGGAAAATGGTCACCGACTGCTTGCGCTTGCGGTCAATCCGCACGCCAACCATGTCCCGCTTGTCAACCTCAAACTCCAGCCAGGCGCCGCGCGAGGGAATGATCTTGGCGGAGAAGACGTCCTTGTCAGACGACTTATCCTGGCCCTTCTCGAAGTACACGCCGGGCGAGCGGACTAGCTGCGAGACCACCACCCGCTCAGTCCCGTTGATGATGAAGGTGCCCCGGTCCGTCATCAGGGGGAAGTCCCCCATGAAGACGGTCTGCGACTTGATCTCACCGGTGATGTAGTTCTGGAACTCAGCGGTCACGAAGAGCGGCGCGGAGTAGGTGAAGTCCTTCTCCTTGCACTGCTCGGCCGTCCATTTGGGCGGCTCGAAGCGGCTTTCCTTGAAGCTCAGCGCCATAGTCTCATTGAAGTCCTCAATGGGGCTGATCTCAGTGAAGATCTCCTCCAGCCCGGCGATCTCTGGCACACCTCCTGAGCCGTCCGCCTGGGCCGCAGCTAGCCGAGCACGCCAGTGCTCGTTGCCGATCAGCCAGTCGAACGAATCGCGCTGGAGGCCTAACAAATCAGGCACCTCCAGCGGCTCGCGGATCTTCGCGAACGAGATCCTGCCCGACCCGCTGAGCGGTGCGTTAGCGTCTACTGTTGAACGTGGGATGCGCGAGGCAGCCAAGAGTCCCTCCCGGAGTCAAAAAAGCACACGGCGCAGGACTGA
>JAIRXP010000002.1 GCA_031268215.1 Bifidobacteriaceae bacterium
AGAACAACGGATCAGCGCGGAAAGCCTCGCTCTTCACCCGGACAGAGTATCGCGAGCCTCCGACACCCAGACCGCCGTCACGTCCGCGCAGCCCCCCACCGGAATCCTGCCGGCCGGCCCCATGAAGGATCGACCTCGACTCCAAGCCGAGCTGACGCGACAGTGCCTCCTTCCAAGTAGCGGGCCAGCACGGCATCGTTCACCTTGCTGGCCGGGTCATAGGCGCCACCGCTCCGCGCGGCGCCGAACCATATCGAGTGCTTGGGCAGCCTAGCGTCTAACATGGCATCTGCCGCGCCTCGGGCGCCCGCGAGCCGCGCCAGGTAGGCCGCACGCTGCCATGACCGCCTGGCGCTGGCCGGCCAAACAAGCCACCAACTCCGGTGGGCGCAGTCTTGGGCCAGCCTCGGGCAGCCACTGCGCCAGTCCCGCCAGATCGCGGTACCCCGAAGGCTTCGCGGCTATACCGGCGATCAGGTCCTCAAGGTTCCAGGAAGGCAGGCCGCCGCGTGCTTCACGCCCGGCCGCCGGCAATTCGAGGCCCATCTGTTGGAGCACAGCGACTTCACCGGGCGCGGCCTCACCCTAATCGTCGATGGCGTTCTCGGGCTGCTTGAGACCAAGGCGGCGGACTGGCAGAGCGTCGCCGAGGCGCTGGGAGACGACATCCCCGGCTTCTGCGCGGCGGTGGCCGGCGAGGACGGCGCGAAGGACTACCGCGACCGGTGGCGCGAGCAGCTGAACAGAACCGTCGCACGCAAACGGAGCAGGCTGGACGGCTGACATGAGTATCAGGGACATCATCGACCAAGTGGCAGCGTTCCCTCTCCGCGCCCACCACCTCACCGAACGCGCGGACGAGCGCGGGCTGCTAGACGTGGCTGGGTGTTGTTGTGTCTAGAACAGCCCGCCGGGGTCGGCGCTGTTAGCCCTTCACGCACGAGTGCGGAACCGCCGGTGACCCGGGCACCGTCCTGGTGGACGGCGGGATCGCCGGCGTCCGGACAACACTTTGCCATTAGCGGTAAGAGTCTCGCCCACGGCACCGGGCTCGCTTCCGCTGCCCGCAGAGGCTCAAGAGGATGGGGTCACGCGGTCAACAACCGGCCTAAACCCTGGCCGGGCAAGGCGGCGAGGGTAATCCTGCCGGTGGCGCGCGGCGACGCCACATACAGGTGCCCGCGGGCCGGGATGAGCCGCAACCAGCAATCGCGCGCCGTTCCCTGTCAGCGGCGCCACTTCGGCGCCGGCCCAGCCAAGACCGGACCGGCCGTGTGGCCTGGGGTTTCACCAAACCTAGACCCCCTAATTCGCAAACCTAGACTGCCCTGGTCGGTCAGTTGGCGAATAGCCTGACGGTGCGCGGCACTGCGCCGCAGCGCGATCTTGCCGACTCGTTAGGAGTGACCTGTTGAATCGCTCGCCGTCAATACCTCAAACCCGCGTAGGCGCCCGCTTGGCGGCCCGGGCGGCCACCGCCAAGAAGATGGCGGCCCGGAGAGCGGCCGCCGCTGGCGCCGCTCTTGCTGTGGTCGCGACCCTCACCACTGGCCCCAGCGCGGTGAGCGCGCCGCCGACTCTTGACCAACTGGCCCGGCTGGCGGACGGCTCTGTCGACTTCTCCGGCTGGACAAGGCAGACCTCTGTCGCTGAGCGAACCGTCTTGGCGCGGGATTCTTTCACGCGCAACGGCGTGCCGTACCAGGTGGAGTTGCGGGTGCCCGCCCCCCGGACCGCCTTCACGGCGATGTTCTCCAACGTGCTCGCCGACACCCAGGCAAACCGGCGGCACACCTATGCGTATGAGCTTGGCAGCGGGTATACCAGCAACTTATGGTTCGCGCAGGGTGGAAACCGAGGCCGTATCACCTGCGCCGCACCTGCCTTCTACACCGCCACCCTCCAGGATTCACCGGTGGCCGCCAAGGCCTGCGCCGGCAAGACCCCGGCGGGAGCGGACGTGACGGTCAGCGATGTGGTTAGAGTGGTGGCCGATGGCGGGGTCTTCCACGACATCACGTTGACTAACACCGGTACCGCCGCCCTGACCGGCTTCAGCTTCGAGGCGATGCTTGACACCGAATTGGACGGCGACGACAGAATCCCGCTGATTAAGAGCACCACCAACGCCCTTTACATCGAGAACACCGGCTTCCGGCTCTACCTGGCCATGACCGGCGGTGATCGAGTCGTGGTGGGTGACTTCACCAATAGCTCCACTTTGTCCGGCTGGGCCGATGTCGCGAGTTTCGCGGCCGGCGACGTAGTGGTCACCGGTGTCGATTCGGCTGTCCTCTACCAGGCGGTGAACCGAACCCTAGCGCCAGGGACCTCCCTGACGTTGACCTTCGATGAGCGGCTGTTCCCTGTGCCGGAGATCGAGCCCGGCCGGGCCACCGTCAAACTGGTTGATGACGCCGCAGGCGGCGCCGATGTCACCCCGACCAACCCGGCAGCGGCCAATCTGACCGGCGAGCCGCTGACGGAGATCGGTTTCACCCTGGCGGACGCGAAAGCGCTGACACCGGCTGGATACGATGTGGTCGGCATCGACAACATTGACCTTTACGATGCCGATAATTCGACCGTCCAGGAGATCGTGGTCCATCTACGGCCCGGCGCCACACACACTTACGGAACGGCCACCGTCACACGGATAATCGTCTACCAGGGAGCCGGCCTGGACACGCCTCCCACAGTGGTCCAGCAGCAGACCTTCGATACCGACACCAACAACGCGACAGGTGTTGTGAGCTACTCCAACGGAACCGGTTACCTGGCGGTGCCCTCGCCAGCTGTGGCCGGCTTTTGGCCGCTGACGGCCGAGGCCCCGCCGGTGGCGCCCAGCGCCGCGCCCACGACGGCGGCGCCGGACAACGCCACCGTCACAGTCACCTATGTGACAGACGAGCCGCACCCCGTGATCACCGCCCAACCAGCGATGGAAGGCAGCCAGGTGACCATCTCTGCCACCGGGTCGTTCGATCCCAGGGGCGGCCAACTCGTCTACGCCTGGGATCTGGACAACGATGGCGTCTACGATGACGGCGACCAAGCCGAGGTCACGTTCACGGCGCCGGGGGCTGGCAATCATCCAGTAGGCCTGCAGGTGACCGATTCTTTGGGCCGCACCAGCCAGATGACGTTCGATGTCGTGGTCGGCAACGTGGTGCCCGTGGTCCAACTTGGCGGCGACGTCGAGGTCGGGGCCCACGGGCTGTTCACACTGGATGGCAGCTTCGCCGATCCGGGCGTCGATTCGTGGACGGCCGAGGTTTCTTATGGCGACGGCACGCCTGCCGAGACGCTCGCGTTGAACGGGCAGAACTTCACGCTCAGCCACAGATATGGCGAGCCCGGTCAATACACGGTGACCGTCCAGGTCAGCGATCTGGCAGGCGGCAGCACCGGCCATGCCACGGTGTTGGTGACCGTACCGGCCCCGTCAGGCGCTTCCTCGCCCCCGCCAGGCGCCAGACAGCCGCAGAACACACTCCCCGCCGAACTCGGTGCGACCGGGTCTGGCGGTGCCGCGCCGGTGGGCGGCGCGAGCCTCGCGCTACTGGTCGCGGGCTTGGCGGCGCTGGCAGCTTCGCGTTTGAGACGCGCGCGGATGCGCTGAGTCTCTGGGTTATCCCGAGGTCGGCAGTATCCCGAGAGCGGAATACTCCCGACCTCGGGTGAACATGGATATGCCATGAGTGAGGAGGTTCTTGATTTCTGGCATTAGCTGGTCGCTTCGGGACGAGGTGCTCCGCCTCGTCCGTTGATCCGGAACCCAATACGTTTCTTGTCGATCAGCACCGCGAACCGACCGCCCAGGCTGCGTGGTCAGGCCAGCTCGGGCAGCGCAATCGCGCGAGAATGGTCTAGTTCCATTGTCGCGGACATCGCCACCCCTGAGTTCTGAGTGGAAGTGCAACACCTCTACGGTTGTGGTTGTTCAAGTCACGCCGAGAGAGGGGTTGCACTTCCTTGCCGACACACTACACACACCTGTGCCTGGACGGGCGCGCCAACACCGCGGCCGCGAGGTAGGCCGGGACGAGCGAACCACGCAGGTCAGCAAGCGCGTGGCGGGCGCGGGCGTGGTCAATTCGCTGGGCGGGATTGTCCGGGAGGCGGCCAAGTGGCTGGTCGCTGTCAACGCCGTACATATCGCGGTAGGCCGCCACGGTCACCGCCGCAGCGTGCCAGCCGGCTCGTGCTCGCGCTTCGGCCGGAATTGGGCCGAGCGCG
Source organism: Bifidobacteriaceae bacterium (assembly GCA_031268215.1). Classification (GTDB taxonomy): domain Bacteria; phylum Actinomycetota; class Actinomycetes; order Actinomycetales; family WQXJ01; genus JAIRTF01. The sequence goes on from JAIRXP010000002.1 coordinate 4,240, forward strand.
GCCAGCCACGACGGATTGGCGCGGATCGCTTCAGCGAGGCGGTCTTTCACCCGCTGTTCGATCCGGGACTTCAGGTCGGCGAGGCCGGCTTGCAGGTCGGCGGGTACTGGCCAGGGCGGTTCTGGGATCAGGCCAATGACGAATCGCTGACGCTGGCGGACGCCCATACCTCGGGCAGCCGCGAGCATCTGTTCGCGGGTTGGTTTGGCCGCGGCGGCGACGGTGCAGTATTCGGCAGCCCATCGCGCTATCGAGTTCCAATGCTCGACCTCGGCCATCCGGGCCTGGTGCGCCGAGAGTTCCGAACCAGAGGTCCGCAGGGCCCAGGCGAGGACTTCGGCCGCTGTCACACGCTCAGGCCTGAGAACATCGGCGTCTACGTGTTCGGCGTCGGAGACAACATAAACATGGTTGACGTCCCGATCTCAGGTCAGCGCTGCGTACAGGTTCTCGCGGGCGGTTTGGCCGGTGACGATGACATGGGCCGTATCCACCGTCACTCCTTGCGCCCGGTAGGCCGTCACGGCGTAACCAAGATTGAGCCGCTCGGCCACATACTCAGCCGGTAGGGCCACGGTGGCGCCGCGACGGTGGCCCGCGCGTTGGACCGCTACCGAACCATCATCATGAACCGCCAAGACCGTCCAACGGTCGCCGTTGCGGACCCAGCCGGTCTTGCCCGCGATCAAGCGGCGGTCGCCCGGGCGGGTGGTCACCAAGTCCCCGGCCAAAGCCTGGGTGTCCTCGGCCAGCCCGACACTCCGGCCAGAATCGACGGCCCCGGCTTGGATGCGGTCTTCGCGGGCGCGGGAGTTGAGCGCCGCCACCGTCGCGCGATCATCCGCCCGGACCGCGTTGGAAGACAAACTCGACGAACGCCCATCGTTCCTGGCCGAAGACATCACCCCGGCCACCACCGGACGGCTGGACCGGTTCGTCAAACAACTCGCCGCCCACA
>JAIRXP010000055.1 GCA_031268215.1 Bifidobacteriaceae bacterium
GGGCTAGAGCCGGCGTTCTGACACCGCCCCGCACGTCCCGGGCCACAACTCATTTCGCGGTCATTTTATGTGAGGCACGCACTTAGTCTTCGCGGACATCTTGACATGAGGCAAGACGCCGTAACAGTGCCTTCCCGTGGACCCAACAGAACGAAAAGCGCTCACGAAATCAAAGGACACTGCGAGGGACTCCTTACTTCCTTGGAACAAGCCGCACGACGATCACTTTCGCGGCCAACGCCGCCCCATACTGGATCGACGGATGCGATACTATCAGCCCAAGAACACCCGCTATGGTCCGCCCCAGTTCTAAACGGATCCATCCATGGTTCCGGTCAAGCCGTGAGCTTTGCGAATCGGCGGTAAAGCTGGCGGGTGATGTGTCGTTTGAGGCGGCGGCCCTGGCTTGACCGGGCCAGCGCTTCCCGGCCCTCAAGCGAAGGCGGCGGCCAGCCCCAGCTCAAGCGCCCGGTCGAAGTGGCTTTCGCGTTCCGCCGCGGTCATGTCAAGCCCCTCAGCCAAGACATGATCAGAAACGGTCAAGATGGCCAGGGCGGCCTTAGCCTCAGCAGCGGCCACGCCGTATAGCCCGGCCGCTTCCATCTCCACCGCCAAGACCCCCACGCCAGCTAGTGCGTCCAACATGCCCGGAGTCTTGAAATAGAAATGGTCCTCAGACACCACTGTTCCAACTTTCACTTGGGGGTCTCCCAGCGCTGCGGACATCGCCGCCGCCGCCAGGTGAAAGTCCGCCACGGCAGAGAAGTGGACCGAGGGAATGCGGACCTCATTCATCGAACTGGTTGTGTGAGCGCCCGTTGCGATCAGCACGTCGCCCCTCGCCACATGACCAGCGATCCCGCCGGCGGTGCCAATCCGGATGATTCGCTCAACGCCATAGAACCGGTATAACTCCGTGGCGTACAGGCTCATTGAAGGCATGCCTATGCCACTCGCCATGACCGACAGCTCGCGGCCATCAAACGTGCCCGTATAGGCACGGATTCCCCGGACATCGGAGATGATCCTGGGCGCGGTCAGCACCGCCTTGGCCATGCGGTCAGCCCGGTAAGGGTCGCCGGGCATCAGTACTGCGGGCGCGAAGTCGCCGGGTTCGGCGGAAATGTGTGGTGTAGCCATGAGGCCACAGTAGTTCCCTCAGCGGGTTCACCGCTTCTGAGCAGCCAGCAAATCGCGAATCTCGGTCAGCAGTTCGTCTGTCGTGGGAGCGCTAGGCTGAGCGGCCGCTTCCTTCGACAGCTTGTTCTTGACCAGTTGGTAGGGACGGACAATCCCGAAATACAGCACTGCCGACACAATCAGGAAGGACACCAACGCGGTCAGGAATCTGCCCACGTTAACTTCCCCAATCGTGACGGTGTCGAAGTTCGGGTTACCTCCCACCAGCCCAATCAAATCCATGATGATTTGGGTGAACGTGGACACCACGGCGCCAAATGCCGCACCCAGAATGAAAGCGACTGCCAGATCGATCAGGTTGCCGCGCATAAGGAAATCTCTGAAACCCTTCATGAATCATCAAGGTACCCTGGGTCGGCTGCCAGCGGGCCAGATCACAAGGCGGGTCCCGCGAACGGGCCGCGAACTCCTTTGCCTGCGCGGTCCAGGTGCCTAGGCCGAGGACTTCTCGAAGACGTCCCAGAAGTGGTCGCGCAACTCAAAGCGGATACGGTCCGACAGGTCGTAATCGTCCAGCAAGTGGGCCAAGTCCAAGAGGAGCGCCCGGTCAATTTCCCGGGGAATTGACGGCTTGGCTTTGAGCACGTCGCTCAGCTCGTCCGCTGAAGCACTGGCCATAAACGATTCGACTACGCCGGCGACCACGGAGTCGATACCTTCTCTGGTCTTCTTGTCCGGATAGGCGTAAGAAGGCGCGGTGGTTGACCGCCCACCCGTCTCTGACCGGTAGGCCAGAGACGATTCCGGAGGCGGCGCTGCCAGGGTGGACACTGGGCCCGGCCTCGGTCCCGTAGTTGGCAGCGTTGTCGGGATTGGCGGACCAGGCTTGGCTATGACCGGACTGGCATGTGGAACCATCACCGCCGCGGTCCGCGTCACGGATTTGTCAAGCCCGCTCGCGTCGACCAGCTCAATCCCGTCCGATGCCCGCTGCAGGTGCTCGCTCACCCCATGCGGCCGGCCGTCCTTGTCTGGGATCGCTAGGACTATCACTTGCACCCCGTGGACCTGCGCCTCTTCGACCGCCTCGGTGAGGTCGTCATCGCCGGACACCAGGAAGATTACGTCAACCGCGCCGTTACGTGACTGGGCTACCATGTCCAGCCCAATGCGCAGGTCAACGCCCTTTTGTTCGCCGTTGAAGCCAACCCGTCCGAGCCGCACTTTGACCCGCGGCAAGGCGCCAATCCGTTGTTGGTCCGCGTCCGGCAAGGCGTTCTTGGCTGCGTCGTACCAATTGACACGCAGCAGCGGCACGCCCGCGATCTCCTCGGCCTGCTTAGTCAGGCACGCGATCAGCTTTTCGTAGTCGACCCGCACCCCCGAACGCAGCGACGTCCCCGTCAGCCGGGTCGCCACCGACGCCAGCAGGTAGCCAGCGTCAACGTAGAGAGAGCATTGGGATCGCATTATCACAATAGGATAACGGCCCGGTCAAGTACGCGACTAGCCTCACGTAAAAGGTCCGGGAACGGGTGTGCTTGCCTCACGTAATAATGTCCGCGTGGTGCGGCGCGGCTGACACGCTAGTCGGCGCCGGTTCCGGTTCGCTCGGTTGT
>JAIRXP010000026.1 GCA_031268215.1 Bifidobacteriaceae bacterium
ATCCGCCCGGACCGCGTTGGAAGACAAACTCGACGAACGCCCATCGTTCCTGGCCGAAGACATCACCCCGGCCACCACCGGACGGCTGGACCGGTTCGTCAAACAACTCGCCGCCCACACGCCCACCCAGGCGAGGCACTGCCGGATCATCCTCAAAGCCGCCCTCGGCATGGCCGTCCGCCACGACGCCATCGCCCTGAACCCCGTCGCCGGGACCGCCACCGTCGCCAAACACAAGAACGAAATCCGGGCGTTGGACGTCGAGCAGTTCGCCACCCTGCGCCACCGGGTCGCTCTGCGGCAACAAGGCCTGAGCGCCATGACCGGTCAGCCCGAACACGACAACGGGAGACCCCGCCCGAACGACCTGCTTGATGTGGTGGACCTGCCGACCGCCACCGGCGCCAGGACCGGCGAAGTCCTCGCCCTGCAATGGGGCCGACGTGGACCTCGACGCCAAGCCCGCCACGGTGACGATCACCGGGACCGTGGTCCCCATCCGCGGCCAAGGCAATATACGCCAAGGCCACCCGAAAACCGGCTCCGGTTGGCGCACCGTCACGCTGCCCCGCTTCGCCGTCGAAACCCTTGGGCGGCTCCGTGAACGCCAAGGCGGCACGCCCGATGCCGCCGCGCCAGTCTTGCCCTCGGCCCCTGGCACGCTCCCACCAGCGAACTTCCGCCGCCAGTGGCGGGCCGCCCGCGCCGCGTCCGGCTTCGACTGGGCGATCCCGAAGACATTCCGCAAGACCGTAGCCACCCTGCTCGACCGGGAACGCTCCGCCAAAGCCGCCGCCGCCCAATTGGGACACTCCGGCACGGCCGTCACCCGTCGGCACTACATCAAGAGAGCCCACCGAGCCCCCGACAACTCAACCATCCTCCAAGCCCTCGCGCCGTCTAAGTCGACCGGACCAGCCCCAATGGCGATGTAATTCCCTCTGCCAAGCCGTGCCAGCTGTAGCTCTCGCGAGTCACGTAGTCCTCGGGTGTGGGTCGCAACCTGAAGCCACGTCCCTCACGCCGGGCCGGTTCCGCCGACCTCTGCCAGTCGGAGTTTCTTCTGGTCAGATCTCCACGCGGCAACCGTGGCGATTTCGGTGGCCGCTATGACAGTGAAGACGAGTGCCGCGGGAAGGCTGGCGATTCGCGGATCGCCCTTGTAGATGAGGAACCCTAGACAGACCCAACCGGTCAAACAGCAGCCGCTGGCTAGCGCCGTTTGCCAAGCCAGGCGGTGGCGAGCCACGATCAGGACTGCGGCCACGGCTTGCGGCGCCCGACGATCAGCAGGAGGAAGACACGCGGCCCCGCCAGGTCAGCGAAGAAGAAGTCGGCCAAGGGCCAACGCTGCAACGGCGCCAGAATCTGGCATACGTTAGGTGCCGAGGGAAGCGCGGCAGCCGCTCCCCCTAGCGCGGCGAGACCGACGAACACAGTAATAACCAGCAAAGCCCGTTCCGGCACCGTGAGTCGAACGCGCCCCGGTCCCTGCCGATTGGCTCCACCCAGGGGCGGCGGGTTAAGTGCCGGTCCCGGTTCCCTTGGCTGTATTGGGCCACTCATCGTGCTGCCTTCAACGCCTGGGCAAGTACCGCGACGGCATCTTGGCCGATGGCGGTGACGGACTCGGTCACGTGGACTATCCGCCTGACAACAGTCTTCTCGAAGAACCCCAGCTCTTGGAACTGGAACTCCCCGCCCATGAACCACATGCCCACCGCATGGGAACGCAACGGTTCGGAGAACATGGCGTCCATCTCCGCGTCCCGCTTGGACAGGTCGGTCTCCATTCCGCAGGCGAACAGGGCCAACGGTTTCGCCAAGAGGGCGGCGGGATGCGCCGCCTGGAAGGCCTTGAGGAGTTTGGGCGGCTGGCCCGCGTACACGGGGCCGCCCAGCGCGAGACGGTCAAACCCGGCCAAGTCCGGGTCGGGACCGTCGCCACGACCAACAGCCAAAGGTTCCCGGTGAGCGGATTGTAGGCGGCCACCATCTCGGAAACCGAGGCATGTTCAACCACGAACGCTTCACCGCACTCGAACGCCACGGTCAGAGCCAGCCAGACGACTCCCAGCAGCCAATAGCCGGACCCGTTAGTCCTGGCCACCCGTGGCAGGCCGAACCACGCGACCACGAAGATCGTCACGCACATCGCCAACCCCGTCAACTGCACCGCGGACGTGCCCACGCGCGGATAGAGCAGCCCATCCCCAGCGCCCCCAAAGCGGAGCAAACCGCCGCGATGGCCAGCCACCAGACGGCGCCTTGGAGCAGAACTTTCCCCGTCAAGGCCGGCCCCCTTGTCGCTCGATGCCTCCGAGAGCCGCATGGATATCCATCAGAGCTTCGCCCACCAGAGCCAGCCGCTCCCCGTCAATGCCCGCGAACATCGCGTCCATGAACCGTTCCGACTGCCCTGCGGTCGCCTTGGACCATTCACCCACCTTGGCTGTCGGGATGACTCGCAAAGCCCGCGCGTCGCTCGGATCGACACCCACTTCAACGAATCCCTTCGATGCCAGATGGCCGACGAGGCCCTTCAAGCTTTGATGCGAGGTGTCCATTACCTCAGCCAACTGGGTCAAAGTCGGCGGAGCATCGAAAATCTCTAGCATCACCAACACCCACCACTGCCGCGCCGTCAACTCCGGCAACTGCCCGTCCAACACCCGCTGCAACCGGTTCGCTGTCGCGAACAAGCCCCCCAACACGATCTTCCGCGCGCCGACACCTTCAACCGCCCTGGCCAAATCCATAACAGAACCACCTGTCCTCTACGGTTAGGAAATATCTAACCCATATATGGAACATGTTACCTAATCGCGTCCGGATCAGCCTCAACACGCCTCGCGGCGACCCCCAGCACTGCCTCACCTGCCCGGCGACAGACTCGCGCCGGGCGTCAACCGCGGGCCGCAACACAACCCGTGAAAATGGACAGTAAGTGGACACCCGGACCTAGAAACACCAGAGGCCCGGACTCCTCCGGGCCTCTGACCTGTACATATAGTAGCGGGGGCAGGATTTGAACCTACGACCTCCGGGTTATGAGCCCGGCGAGCTACCGAACTGCTCCACCCCGCGTTGTTCAGCCCGGCTAGTCTAGGTGATATCGCCACACTAGGCAAACCGTACCTGGCGACGCGCGGATCGGCGGCTAGCCTGGTCTAAGTGGCAGTGATAGGTGCGCCTTCTTGTGCCCTGATGAAAGGACATCATGAACCAGGTCTCCCCCGGCCAGCAGCAACCCTGGCACGTGCGCCCAGCGTTGCCCACCAGGCCGCCGCCACCGGATGATCCGCTCTTCCCTCCCGCCGAACAGGCCTTGGCGCGGCAGATTCAAGAGCAACGCGCAGATGATCCCATGGTGGGAGCTAAGATCGGCGCCAATCTCTTTTACGAACAGCTTGTCAAGGTGTTGCAGGGGGACCCCAACGGGGTTCGGGCGGAGTTGCTTCTGGGCGTTCCCGCACTGCTCGCGGGCTTCGCCTGCCAGGCAGCCACCTGGGAATCACTGGTCATGACCGGCGGATATCCAGCCGAGGCCGTGTTCATGGTCATGGAAACGGCAGACAGCAAGCAATATCCGTTCTCCGATCCCATGAACCACCTGCTCCTGGAAGACAGGTATTCAGTGTGGGGGCTGACCTCCGCCGCGACGCAGGCCAAGACCGACCAGCCGCTGCCGGACATCACGGATTTGGTAGAACACGTAGCGCGAAGCATAGGGACCTCGTCCTTTGGCCAACCACGCCTCCCCCCACCCCTGACTTTAGCGGAGGACCCCCTGGGCATTCTGCGGGCCGGCTGGAACCGCTACCTGCCCTTGCTGGGGCTGTGCTGTGCCATGCCCGAGGAATGGCCTGTGGTCTTCGCCATCGCCATACAACGCGCCATTGAGCAGGTGCGTCAACTCATTGAGCCAACCACGGCCTGCGCGGTCGTCATGGAATGCGCCGTCCCCATGGCCCACTTACCAATGGAGCTGGTCTGAGGCACTGGCCCGGACCCGAACCGGCTCGGCCACCAGGGCCCGCTAGACCGGTTTGGCGCGCTCGGCCCACACGGGAGCGCCGCCTCCGCATCGCGCCCAGACCACCATGCCGCCAGGCCAGGCCGGTCCGCCCCAAGGCGGCCGGCCCCACAGACCCGTCAGTCACTACGAGCAGCGACCGCCGCCTCGCGGGCCGCCCGGAGATCCTTCTGAGCCTTAGCGTAAGCGTCCCAATCGCCACTCTTCATGGCCGAATCGGCGGCATCGAGCGCCTTCAACACGTCATCCAGGGCCTGGTCTAGTTCATCATCCCCAGACGGAGCCGGAGACGCGCCCGGAGAAGCCGGTGCGGGCGACTCCTCGGAGCCGTCCGGGTCATCCGGCGGCGGAACCTCATCCGCCGGATCAAGGTCCGGTTCTTTGGTCACGTCCTTGTCTCCCGCTTCGGCTCCAGCGTCACCACCAAAGACCTTATTCAAGGCCTGGTCCAGGGTGTCCGCCACGCCCACGGCTTCGCCAAATCCGACGACCACCTTCTGCAGGGATGGGAACTTGGTGGTGCCTGAAGAGGCCTGAACATAGAGGGGCTGCACATAGAGCAGCCCTCCTCCTACCGGCAGGGTCAACAGGTTACCCTTGACCACTTCCGTGCCTTGGTCTTGAAGCAGCCGGATCTCGCTCTTGACCGTTGAGTTGGAAATGAAGGTGTTCTGGACCTGACCAGGGCCGGCCAGTGAGTCACCTTGGGGCATTCGCAACAGCCTGATCTTTCCGTAGTCTCCGTCAATCTTCCCGGCCTGATTGCCCGTCTCCGAATTGACCGCTAAGAAACCCTTGAGAATGGATCTGTCATCCTGGCCTTGGCCACTCGTGATGAATGTCGAGGACAGTGAGAACGTCGCGCTGTCCTGAGTTGGCATCTTCATCGTCAAGTAGTAGGGCGGTTGAAGTGGCGCTGTTTCACCTTGCTTGACGTCCTTGGTCGGGTCCACCGGGGTCTTCCAGAAATCCTGCCGGGAGAAGAACGAACTGGCGTCTGTAACATGGTAGCTGGCGAGCACCGTGCGCTGCACTTTGAACATGGACTCCGGGTAGCGCATATGGCTCATCAGTTCGGATGAGATCTCAGAGATCGGCGTCACGCTATTGCCGTAAACACTTGCCCAGGTTTTCAACACTGGCTCATCCGGGTCCCACGCGTAAAGCGTGACCGAACCATCGTAAGCGTCCACGACCGCCTTCACCGAATTCCGCAGGTAGTTTACCTGTTGTGAGGCCATGGCGTTGATTCCGGCCACCCCGCTCATTGAGCTGATCGAATCGACCGTCGCACTGTCCAATTGCTGATGCTGCGAGTAGGGAACGGCGTTCGAGGTGGTGTAACCGTCAACGATCCAAACGATCCCGCCGTCCACCACAGCCGGGTAAACCCGCTCATCCAGCGTCAGATAGGGAGCAACCTTTTGGACACGGACATGCGGATCGCGATCATAGAGAATCTGTGATTCAGACCGCACGTTGTCAGAGAACAGGATGTTCGTAGAACCGAACCGCAACGCGTACAGGAGCTTGTTCAACGCTGAACCGACCTTCGGGCCGCCGTCGCCCGTGTAGGTCGTGTTCACCTGCCCAGTCGCCTGGTTATCTGACGGGTAGTCAAGTTCGACCTTCGGATCACTTGCACTGCCGCCAACAATTGAATAGTCGGGTGATGTGGTGCCAAAGTAGACCCTCGGCTCCTTCACCTTCAGGTCGCCCGAGGCGGGGATAGAGCCCTCATAAAAGGCGGGCCATCCTTGGTCATCAGTGGTGTTGCCATAGGCCGCCACGGCACTATAGCCATGAGTGTAGACGGTGTGTTGGTTGACCCAGTTGGCGCTGGCGTCCCCAATGCCGGACAGTTTGAGGTCACGCACGCCGATGACCGTGTCCCGCACCTTGCCACCGATCTTATAGCGATCTACTGATAAGACCGCGGGGAAATCATAGTACTGCTTGTTCTGTTCACGCTGACGGAAAGTCGGGCTGACCACTGTCGGGTCCAGCAGCCGGATCGAGGCGGTAGAGGCGGCGTCTTCCCGCAGCGCCCCAGGTTCCGCGTTGGTCTTAGCGGTATAGGAGGTAACTTCCACGTCCTCCAACCCAAACGCCGCCCGCGTAGCATCAATATTCCGCTGAATATAGGGTTGCTCTTTTTGCTGCATGGACGGCTCAACCGAGAACTTCTGGACCAGCGCCGGATAGGCCCAACCCACCACCGCAGCGGATAACACCATCAAAGCCAACCCCGTAGCGGGCAGTTTCCAGTCGCCTCTCCAGGCCGCGACCACGAACATGGCGGCGACGAACACCGCTATGCAAGCCGTGATTAGCTTGGCGGGCATATTGGCGTGTACGGCGGTGTAGAAGGCGCCATCCCAGCGGTCGCCCGCCGCTGAAACCATTGAATACCGGTCCAAGAGATACTGGACCGCCACCAGCAAGCACAACACCGCCGCGCTCAGGCCCAACTGCATGCGCGCAGCCTTAGTCAGGCCCCCTTTGGAACCGCCCATGCCAACCCGGATGCCGCCGTAGAGGTAGTGCATGACGATGGCTGCGATCATGGCCACGCCAATCGCGCCCATCAAGAAGGAAACCACGAAGCGGATGGTTGGCAGTTGGAAGGTGTAGAAGGACCAGTCAAGCCCAAATTCCGGATCAGTCTTCCCGAATGACGCAGAGTTCAAGAACAGCAGAACGTTCTCCCACTGTGCCGAGGCGTTACCGCCGGCGAACAACCCAACCAGCGCCGGCACCAGGATCATGGCTGGCCGGCGTACCGGCTCGAACTGCTCACGGTAGCGGCCCACCACCTGCTCCGATTCGCTGGCCGGCGCGTAGGCCGGCCGCGACCGGTAGGCGATCCACAAAGACAGCCAGACAAGGATCGCCATCACCAGCGCTCCACCGACGAACAGAGAGATCCGGGCGATCCACTGGGTGGTGAAGACGTTGAGGAAACCTAGTTGACGGAACCACAGCACTTCCGTCCACAGCCTGGAGGCCGCCATCAACGCCAGCGCCAGGATCACCAGGATGAAGACGGTCCAAACCAACGGCGAGCGCAGCAGCGGCTTGCCCTGGCCGCCCCCGGCACGTGGTGGTCTTGGTGGTCTTGGCGAACGTGGCGGCAGGTTTAGTGAGAACACACCGTCAATCCAAACACATCTCAGCGCCGGGGCGTGACGGCCGCCCGCCATCGAGCCCGTTCCCGGGACTCAGCCCTGGGCGAAACGGCGCCCTCAGCGCTCAGTCAGAACAGCTAGGAAGCTCATCTCCGCCACCGGAACGTAGGGCGGAAAGCGCCTTGACGGCATCGTCCAACGACGAAACCTTGATGACACGCAACCCCGCGGGCTCATGGCCAGCCGCTTCGGAGCAGTTCGCGGCCGGGGCCAAGAAGACCTCCGCGCCATCACGCCGGGCGCCAACCATCTTCTGGCGGATACCACCAATGGGACCGATCGAGCCGTCGGAATCGACCGTGCCGGTGCCGGCGATCACCCGGCCATCCGCCAGGTCTTGGGGCCCCAGTTTGTCAATGATCCCGAGGGCGAACATTGACCCGGCGCTGGGACCGCCAATGTTCTCCACTCCGAATTCGACCTTGACTGGGAAATCGAATGAAATGGTGACCCCCAGCAGAGTCCGCCCGTCGTTATCCCGGCTGGTCACAACCTTGACCGTCCGCTCCTTGCCATCGCGGACAATCGCCACCTCCGCCTCATCCCCGCCCTCAATGACATCCAACAACCGTTTCAACGAACCGTAGCCTTCAACGGGCTTGCCATCGAGTGAAACGAGTTCATCACCAGTCTTGAAGGCCGCCTTGGCGCCATCCGATAGCGGCTCATCGATCAAGATACCGACGCTCATCCCGAGGTACTCCAGGGCCGCCGCCGTAGCGGAGTCCTGCGAAGATGTCATCTGCGCCGCCGATTCCGCCTCCCTTTCCTCAGCGGTCGATTCACGCGAATACAGCAAGTCATAGGGAACCAGGGCCTCGTCAGGGTTGAAATAGCCCGCGATCATCCGGAACAGCCCTAACGAACCCGGATCGGTGCCGTACGCACCAACCGTTGTCAACCGCAATTCGCCCGTCACTGGATGGCTCGGTTTCTCCTCCACCTGGATCAAGTCCGCGCCGTCTTGGGCGCCCAGGGTGTCGAAGGTCGGACCGGGCGTTTCCAGCACGTACGGCACCGGCAGGGAGAACATCGCGACACCAGTAGCGAAGGTCATGACCATGCCTATCAGGAGGCTCACGGTGCGGGGCGACAGGCGGCGCTTGGCGAGCTCTTCAATCGTCACGCAAGCAATTGTCCCCCAGGTTGCTACCGTTGACTCAACCGACAGGGGGAATGATGAGTGAACTGCCCGCCGAATCCGAGCCCGGACTGCCGCCAGAGTTGGTCGATCTGGTCCGGACTTGGTTTGGCCCTAGGGCCGAGGAGGTCCTTGAGGCGATCCGCCAATCCGGCATGGACCCGAACGCACTGCTTGAGGCCATGGGCTTGACCGGTTCTCGGGCTGAGATTAGCCGGATGGTCAAGCAGATCGCACACATGATCCAAACCGGGTCACCGGACGGAGCCATCAATTGGGATTTGGCGCACGATGCCGCCCGCAAGGCTTCGCTTCTCGAGGGAGCCGACCCGGTGGTCGCCGCCAGCCAGACAGCTGTGGTCGACGAAGCGTTCAAAGTCGCCGATTTGTGGCTTGATCAGGCAACTGAGTTCACATCCACAGGCCGGGCGCCGGTGGCGCTGTCCGCCGCCGGCTGGGTTGAGGCGACACTGCCACGCTGGCGTCAGGTGACCACGCCGGTGGCCAACTCTCTCACCAGGGCCATGACATCACTAATGGAGCGCCACGCCCAGGAGCACCCCGCCGCGGCGGAGACGGCCCGCGACACTTCACGGGTGCTCTTGCCTATGGTTGGTTCATTGTTTGGCTTACAGCTAGGTCAGGCGCTGGGGCAGCTTTCACGCGAGGTCTTCGGGTACACCGACACCGGTCTGCCGCTGGCGGATCCTGGCACCACCGCCATGTTGCCCGCGGCGGTCAAGTCCTTCGCGGATGATCTGCAACTCCCGGACACGGAGGTACGCCTGTTCCTGGCGGCCCGTGAATCCGCTCACGCGCGCCTCTTCCGACGCGTGCCTTGGCTAGCGGATCATTTATATGGCGCGGTTGAGGCTTACGCCTCTGAGATTTCGATCGATCTGGAGCGACTTGAGGCGGCCTTCCAAGATGCCGACATGAACGATCCGCGGTCTCTGAGGGACGCCATATCTTCTGGCGTGGTCGCTCCCGCGCTGACGGAGCGCCAGCGGTCCGCTCTGGATCGCCTGGAAACGGCCCTGGCCCTGGTTGAGGGCTGGGTCGACCAGGTAACCCAGTCCGCCTTGGATCAGAACCTGCCTGACCTCAATTCGCTGCGAGAGATGACCCGCCGGCGCCGGGCTGAGGGCGGCCCGGCGGAACACACCCTGGCCACGCTCGTAGGTCTGGAGCTGCGGCCACGCCGGGCCCGCCAAGCCTCCGAGCTGTGGCAATCGGTCACGGACCGGGCCGGGCCGGCCGGCCGCGAGGCCGTCTGGTCGCATCCTGACCTGCTCCCGGGTTCGGATGACCTGGACCACCCTGAGGCGTTCTGGGATTTGCGTCAGGCCCGTCTGGAGGTAGACGCCGCCTTTGACGCTGAGGTGGCCGCGTTCCTCGACCAGCCGGCTGCCGGCGAAGCCGCCCGCCCAGACGCTGGCCCCGATGCGGACAGCGGCGCTGTTGGCCCGAGCAGCGCGGACGACCAGGACGGTCCAGACGCCGGCAAAGGCTGATCTCTAGGCCGCCTGGCCCCGCTTGGACCGCGCCTGAAGCGCCCGGTCCAGCTGGGCCGAATCATCTAGCGGGTAGGCCACCCGCTCCAGGGTCAGACCATGCGCCGGAGCTAGCTGAACCTGAGACGGCCGGTGGCCGGAGCCCAACACTTCCCCAGGCCAGACCACATCCTGGCGCCCGGCCCCGACGGCCGCCAAGGCACCAACCAAGAAACGCACCATGTGATGGCAGAATGCGTCCGCCTGGGCCCAGATGTCAATCCGCCCTGGGCCCGCCCGCCGCACGTCTAGATGCTGCAGAGTGCGGATAGTCGAAGCGCCCTGGCGTGGGACGCAAAATGGAGTGAAATCATGTTCACCTAGCAACGGCTCCGCGGCGGCGGCCATGGCGCCGTCTTCCAGCGGCCGAGTCCACCACGTGTAACCCCGCCCCAGCGGATCCTGGTCCTCTGGCCGGTCTGCGATCCGGTAGCGGTAACGCCGCCACAAGGCCGAAAAGCGGGCGTCGAAGCCGCCTCCCACCATGGCTGCGGCCAGCACCCGGAGGTCCGTTGGCAAGACCGCGTTCAGGCGCCTAGCCAGCGGCGACCCATCCGGCGTCAGTCCGGCTCGGCCCGCCAACCGGGCCAGTTCCGCTTTCGCCAGATCGAAGTGAATTACCTGGCCAAGGGCATGAACTCCAGCGTCTGTCCGCCCCGCCACAGTCACCGGGACCGGACGGCGGATCAGCCGCGCCAGGGCCGCCTCAAACTCACCCTGGACGGTCCGCAAACCCGGTTGCGCCGCCCATCCGTGAAACCCAGAACCGTCATAGGCCAGGTCCAGCCTCATCCGGCACGTCACGAGAACACCACCACCGGTCGCGCCTGGGCCGCCCGCCCTAAGTTGCCCGATGCCGCCCGGTCATGCCCGCCACCCGGCGGCGGTCCGGCGCCCGCTCCAGCTATGAGGGCCACCAATTCGCCATCTGGGCCCACGGCCGCCACCAAGCCAGCGGCTTGCCGGCCAGCCCCGCTGGGGACAGTCGCGCCGGGGCCAGAGGCGCCAGCGGCACCGGCACCCGGGACGGCCAGCGTGTCGTGGTTGATCGCCTGGCCGTGGGAGAGACGGCGGGCCTGGTCCGCTGTCAACTGGCGCACTGGCCAGAGCTGGGCCGCCGCTTGGGCCATTGGCCAGACCGAGAAACCGGCGGCGAGTTCTTCGAGGGTCTTGGCCCGCTCCACCGTGAACGGCCCGACTTCCAGGCGCCGCAGCATGGTCAGATGCCCACCCACACCTAGTTCCTCGCCGAGGTCGCGGGCCAAGGCCCGCACATAGGTTCCAGAGGAGCACTCCACCGTCACGTCCAAGTCCAGGAATTCACCCTGAGCATGGGCCTCATTCAATTCGAACCGACGGACCGTCACCTGGCGCGGTTCTAGAGTCACAGTCTGGCCAGAGCGTACCCGGGCGTAGGCCCGCTGCCCGTTGACCTTGATGGCACTAACAGCGCTGGGCACCTGGGCTATCTGGCCTCGCCACCTAGCCATCGCGGCCCGGACTTGGTCCAGCGCCACCTCGTTGGCCGGTACCTGGACGGTAACTTGCCCTTCGGCATCGTCCGTGGTGGTGGAAGCACCCAGACGAATGGTGGCGGCGTAAACCTTGTCGAGACCAACCAAATAGGTCAGCAAGCGGGTAGCACGGCCAACACCAGCCACCAGCAGGCCAGTCGCTGCCGGGTCGAGCGTCCCGGCATGGCCAACCTTCCTAGTGCCAGCCAGGCGCCGCAACCGGGCCACGCAGTCATGCGAGGTCCAGCCGGCCGGTTTGTCCAGCAGGACCAGGCCGGCCGGCGAGGGCGTTTCAGGCCCCGGGATCGGCGTCCTCCGCTGACGCTGGCCTTGGTTCTGGTTCTGGTTCTGGTTCTGGTTCTGGTTCTGGTTCTGGTTCTGGTTGAGATTGTGATCCGGGTTCCGCGGAGTCGTCATTGTGCTTGTACGGATCAGAATCGCCAGCGTAACTGGCACTGGCGGCCAACGAGGCCAAGGCCGCGTCCCGCGCGGCGGCCTTGCGCAAAGCCTTCTCGATCCGGTGAACTCCTTCCGGCAACTCATCCAACTGGAAATCAATCGACGGGGTCAGCCGCAGGCCCAGCGCTTGGCCAACCTCAGAACGGATCAAACCCCGCGCCGAGGCCAGCGCCGCAGCCGTGGCATCGCGCGGTTCGGCGCCGCCCAGAACGGTGTAAAAGACCGTGGCGTGATGCAAGTCTCCAGTCACCCGGACATCTGTGATGGTGACGAATCCAAGCCGGGGGTCCTTGAGGCGGCCGGATAGCAAGCCGGCCACCACCTCCCGTACCCGGTCTGCGACCCGCCGTACACGCGGCGAATCAGCCATCAGACGCGCTCCTTCTCCCGGACTTCATAGGTCTCAATCACGTCATCAACCCGGATGTCATTGAAAGACCCCAGGCCAATCCCGCATTCATAACCTTCGCGGACTTCGGTGACATCATCTTTGACGCGGCGCAACGATTCGATTGACAGGGACTCTCCTACGACCGTGCCGCCGCGCAGGACTCGCGCCTTGGACGCCCGCCGGATCACCCCGGAACGAACCAAGCAACCAGCGATGTTGCCGAACTTCGAGGACCGGAAGACCTCCCGGATCTCCGCCGTGCCCAGCCTGACCTCTTCGTAATCCGGCTTGAGCATACCCTTCAGAGCCGCTTCGACATCGTCAATCGCCTGGTAGATGACCGAATAGAAGCGCACGTCCACGCCTTCGCGTTCGGCCAGTTCTTCGACTCTCTCCGCGTAGCGGACATTGAAACCAATGATGATGGCGTTGTCCACACCGGCCAGGTTGACGTCGTTTTGAGTGATGGCTCCCACCCCACGGTGGATGACTCTCAAATCGACACCTTCGCCAACGTCGATCTGTAGCAAGGCATCTTCCAGCGCTTCGACCGAACCGGAGACATCGCCCTTGATCACCAAGTTCAAGGTCTCCACCTTGCCCAGTTCCAAAGCTTGGGTGAAGTCTTCCAGCGAAATGCGCTTGCGCCGCTTCGCCAGGGTGGCCGCCCTCTCAGCCGCCGCCCGCTTCTCAGCGATCTGCCGGGCGGTACGGTCATCCGGAGCCACCAAGAAGGTGTCTCCGGCCCGCGGTACAGAAGTCATGCCAATCACCTGGACCGGACGCGATGGCGTCGCTTCGGCGACCGATTCACCGTGTTCATCGAACATCGCCCGGACGCGGCCATAGGCCGTGCCGGCAACGATCGCGTCGCCAACTTTGAGCGTCCCAGACTGGACCAGCGCCGTCACCACGGCGCCCCGCCCCTTGTCCAGGTTCGCTTCAATGGCCACGCCACGGGCGTTCTTGTCCGCTTTGGCCCTCAGATCCAGCCCCACATCAGCGGTCAGCAGCACCGCCTCCAAGAGTTCGGAAATGCCGATCCGCTGTTTGGCGGAAACATCCACGAACATGGTCTCGCCGCCGTATTCCTCAGCCACCAAGTTGTACTCAGTTAGCTGGGCCCGGATCTTGTCCGGGTTGGCTCCTTCGACGTCGATCTTGTTGACCGCCACGACAATCGGCACATTGGCCGCCTGCGCGTGGTTCAGTGCCTCAATGGTCTGCGGCATGACGCCATCATCCGCGGCCACCACCAGGATTGCGATGTCAGTCACTTGAGCACCGCGGGCACGCATGGCCGTAAAGGCCTCGTGACCAGGCGTATCAATGAAGGTGATGGCCCGTTCGCGGCCGTCATGTTCGGCCTCGATCTGGTAAGCGCCAATGTGCTGGGTGATCCCACCTGATTCGCCTTCCATCACCTGGGTGTGGCGGATCGCGTCAAGCAGCTTGGTCTTGCCGTGATCAACGTGACCCATGACCGTCACGACGGGCGGACGGGCCACCAATTCGGCGTCCGTCTCCGCGTCCAGTTCACCCTGCAGGTCAATGTCGAAGGTGTCGAGCAGTTCACGGTCCTCGTCCTCTGGCGAGACTATCTCGATGACATACCCCAGTTCCGCGCCCAGGGTGCCAATAGTGTCCTCATCCAGGGACTGAGTGGCTGTCGCCATCTCACCTAGATTGAACAGCACAGTCACCAGCGCCGCTGGGTTGGCGCCAATCTTGTCCCCAAGATCGGTCAGGGAAGCCCCCCGGCGCAGGCGGATGGCAGTTGACCCGTCGCCGCGCGGCAACCGCACGCCACCCAAGATCGGTGCGTCAGCCTGCTCAAACTCTTGCCGTTTGGCCCGCTTCGACTTCCGGCCTTTGGCCGGACGGCCACCGCCCCGCCCAAAAGCGCCTTGGGTTTGACCACGCCCCCCGGCGCCACGGCCCCGGTTAGGCGGACCACCAAAACCGCCACCACCGGTGCGTCCCCCAGCGCCCTGGCCGGCGCCAGCACCAGCGCCGGCGCCACCACCGCCGCCGCGTCCGCGCCCTGGCGCTCCAGATCCACCGCGGCCACCAGCCCCAGGGGCGGAGGCTCCGGTCGGTTGACCAAGCGACGTACGCCCCGGCATCATGCGTGGGCTGGGCCGTGGACCGCCTGGCCGGGGACCGCCCGGGCGAGGCATACCTTGTGACGAAGCGAACGGATTGTTACCCGGCCTGGGCCCACCTGGCCTAGGTGGCCGCATGCCTTGAGCCGAGCTGTAAGGATTGTTGCCGGGACGAGGACCGCCCGGCCTGGGCCCACCCGGCCTAGGCGCTGCGGGCGAGCCGTCTTGGCCTGTCCGGCCACGCTTTTCTGGCGGTCCTGGCGCCGGCGGACGAGCGCCGGGCTCCTTGCCTTTACTGGCTCCTGGACCGGCTTCCTGGGCGGCTTTTTGCCGCCTTGGCTTCGCGGCGGCGGGAGCCCCGCTGGCTGGTTCCTGGGGTTCCAATGCCTCCGCGGCCGCTGCGGCCTTGGACCGCGGTTCGGCCGGCGTTGCCGGACTGGCCTGGGCCGCTGGCTCGGCCGGCCCGGCCGGCGCCGTCTCAGCGGCGGCCGGTAGTTCAGCCTTACCAGCAGCCGGCTCAGCGGGTCCGGCGCTAGGCTCAGCGGTCGCCTTGGCGGCCGGTGGCGAGGCCGGTGCCTTCTTGGGCGCCGGCTCCAGTGCGGGTTCGGCCTTAGCTTCTGGCGGGGACGGCGGCGGGAACGCCTCCATCACCTTGCGCACCACCGGTGCCTCAATCGTCGAAGAAGCGGAAGTCACGTACTCGCCGATTTCCTTCAGTTTGGCGAGGACTTCCTTACTAGTCACTCCAAGCTCTCTGGCGAGCGCGGAGACGCGCTGCTTTTGCACTTTGCTCCTGTCCTTGGCCCGTTCCAAGGCAGGAACGAGCCGTCTAGTCCTGGGTACTCATCTCAGGGCACTCATTGTGTGTCCATCGGTCTTTCCACCCGCTTTCGACGGATTGGTTTGGTCCGGTCCATCCAGCCCCCGCAAGGAGCTAGCGTCCACGCCACCCAAATGGCGAAACGCCCGCCCCCAGACCTTGCGGCTTACCGCCCGGTCGGCGCAGCGCTGCCGGGGATGTAGCCATGCGCCACGTCCCGGCAACCGCTTATCCGGATCCACGACCACCTGTGCCGGTGAGGCACTGGAATCGAGAACTAAACGGATGAGGTTGGAGCACAGGTCACGTTCGCGGCATCCTACACAGGTGCGCATTGGGTTCGAAGGCATCGCTTGTCCCTCCAGTGCGCAGGCAGAAAGCTCGAGTCCGCGGCCCGGGCGAGGGCTAGTCTAGCGGACTTCTTGGCCGGCGTCAGTGGCCCGCGGGGCAGCCTGCGTCCGTAGCACCCAATCCGCCCGCTCCGGGGGCGCCCACTTGGCTACCACCGCGAACCCCCGGCGGTGCCGGCGGGCCCACGTCCGGGAGCCCCGAAGGCACCAGGCCCGTCCTCTTCCCAAGCATCCGAATGGATGTCGATCCGCCAGCCAGTCAGCTTGGCAGCCAAACGGGCGTTTTGGCCTTCACGGCCAATCGCCAGCGATAGCTGGAAGTCCGGCACCACCGCCTTCGCCGTGCGGTTCGCCTCATCAACGATCTCGACCGATATAACCTGGGCCGGGGACAAGGAAGCTGCCACGAATTCGGCCGGATCCTCAGAGTATTCAACGATGTCGATCTTCTCCGGCCCCAGTTCCGCCATCACAGCCCGGACCCGCCGGCCCATCGGCCCAATGCAGGCGCCCTTGGCGTTGAGTCCAAATTCCTTGGATTCTACGGCGATCTTAGTGCGGTGCCCGGCCTCGCGGGCTATCGCAGCGATCTCCACCCGGCCTTCCGCTACCTCCGGGACTTCTTGCGCGAACAGGCGCCTGACCAACAGCGGATGCGAGCGCGACAGCGTGATCTGGGGCCCCTTAGGGCCGCGCACGACCTCCTGGATCAAGACCTTGACCCGGTCGCCATGGGCCAACGATTCGCCCGGAATCTGCTCATGGGACGGCAGCACACCCTCTACCCCACCCAGATCGACGTGAACAGCACGGGAGTCACGCGATTGGACCACGCTGCCGGTGACGACGTCATTCTCGCGGGCCTGGAACGTGCCGATCACCTGAACGTCCTCCGCGTCCCGCAGCCGCGCCACGATCACTTGGCGAGCGGTGGCCGCAGCGATTCGCCCAAAGTCACGCGGCGTGTCGTCCCATTCACGCACCAAGGCCCCGTCTTCATCCCGTTCCTGCGCCCAGACCGTGACGTGGCCGGTGTCCCGGTCCAGCTCAACCCGCGAATGGGCCTCCGCAGCGGCGCCTTTCTCGTACGCCAGCTGCATCGCTTGTTCGATCGCCGGTATCAGAACCCTCAGCGGAATATCGCGCTCGGTTTCTAGGGACCGTAGCTCGGTCATGTTGATATCCATCGTCCCGCCTCCCGGACGTGGCCCTCATGGAGGACCTCTTCACTTGTCTTGACTTGTTCTTACCTATCGCGGACCTAGGCTAGTCCCAGCCATCCGTGTTGGGCTACGAGTCTACTAAGTGGCAGTATCTAAGCGATGCCCAAACTCCGGTCATTGGTCGTAACCGGCGCCGGTGCCTTGCTTCTAGGCCTGAGCGCCTGCGTCGGCGCGCCTAATCAAGCCGACCAAGCCGCCGCCCTGGACCGCCAGAATCTGATCCAAGCGCTGGACAGTTTGGCTGGTCTGGCGGCTGTTTGCGCCGCCGCACCACCGGACGGTTTCAAGGCGGCCGGACTCGCCCTGCTAGCGGATCACGCGCCAGTCTGGCTAGTGACGGTTTCGGCCGATGACGCCGACGCGCCAGCACCCACCGCGGCGACGGCCCCTTCCCCTGCCCAGGCCACAGACAGCGCTTGCGAACCGGAGGCGCTGCGCCGCGACTTGGCGCGGGTGCGGACCTTGGCGGTTAGGTTGTCCGGTGCCGGCCCGGCAGACGGCCCTAAGAGCGGCGCTGGAGACAGTTCCGAAGGTGGTACTGGCGATGTCCTTGTCGCTATTACCCGCGCATCGGCCGTAGATGAGGCCCTAGTCTTCGACACGCTGGACGTTGACGGACCGCCAGCAGTGGAAGATCTGGCCAATGCTGAACCCGCCCAGCTAACCGATCTGGCCCTAGCCGAGGATCAGGCCAGATTCGTGGGCGAATACCTGGCGGGCCAGGTCTCTGATCAAGCGATGCGAACCAGACTGGAGACGGCCGCCGAATCCCACCGCCTGCGCGCAGAGCGTCTGGTCGCCCTGTCAGGTGAGAACGATCCGCGCCAGCCGGTCTACCAGCTAGGCCCCCAACCCACCACCGCGGCCGCCGCCGCGGAGCGCTGGGCCGCCACTGAACTAGCTCTGGCCAGCCATTACGCGGCGCTGCCGGCGGGCACCGGCAATGACCTGCTGCTCAGGTGGCACCTGGGTGAGGCTGCCGCTTGGGGCGCCGCCCTGCCCGCACTGCCATTCCTTGAGTGAACGGCCTCAAAGGCCAGCCCTCAACGCGGTATTGACAACTTCACTGACCTGAGAGACGGCGCTGGCCGCTGGGATTTCAGCGGTGGTGCCGGCCCGGCGGTCCTTTAGCTCCACCACGCCGGAGGCCAACCCCCGGCCGACCACCAGTATGTAAGGGATCCCCAGGAGTTCCGCGTCCGCGAACTTCACACCAGCCGATTCACGGGGGCGGTCGTCATAGAGCACCTCGAGGCCGGCCTCTTCCAAGTCCTCAGCCAAACCGACCGCAGCCGCGAAGATCCCCGGATCCTTGCCCGTCGCAACCACATGGACGTGCGCCGGAGCGACATGGGCTGGCCAGATCAGGCCTCGGCCGTCGTGGCACTTCTCGGCTAGGGCCGCCAACGCCCTAGTCACGCCAATGCCGTAAGAGCCCATGGTGACCGTGGCCCGTTT
This sequence comes from Bifidobacteriaceae bacterium, assembly GCA_031268215.1. GTDB lineage: Bacteria > Actinomycetota > Actinomycetes > Actinomycetales > WQXJ01 > JAIRTF01. The sequence continues at coordinate 18,239 of JAIRXP010000026.1, forward strand.
GCCGTTCTGGTCCAGGACCCGCAGGTCAAGGGCCTCGGCGTACTTGCGCCCAAGTTGGAAGATGTGCCCCAGTTCAATCCCCCGGGCCATCTCTAAGGGCCCGGATCCGTCCGGCGCCGCATCTCCGGCCCGGATCTCCGCGGCGTCTATTACGGGCTGCCCGTCCTGGCCCGCCGCTAAGAAGTCGCGCCCCGCCACCATATTGAAAACATGCTGGTCAACGGCGTTCGCACCGGTGATCCAGGCGGTTCCCGCCACCACCCGGGGATCGAGGAAATACCGCACCCCCTGGGCCGGATCGGGGGCGTTGGCTCCCAGAACGGCCGGGCCAATGAAACCGCGCACCAACTCGGGATGAGTGGCGAAGTCTGAGTCCCCGGCGGGCTCTGCCTCGGCCGGGTACAAGGCGGCCGCCAGCCGTGACATATCGACTTCGCGGTCACCGGGAAGACCCAGCACAATCAATTCTCGTTCGCCGGACGGGTGGACGGCGGCGATCACCACGTTCTTCAACGTGTCGGCCGCGCTCCAGGGCTCACCCGCCCTGGCATGGTCGCTGTTGGCCAGCTTCACCAGCGACTCAATGGTGTCCGCACCTGGGGTGGGCGTGACCAACGCTTGGGGCTGACCATCCGTTGGTAGGGCCGGCGGCGGAACTGCGGTGACGGCTTCGATGTTGGCGGCGTAACCTCCGGCGGACCGCGCGTAAGTGTCTTCGCCAACCGGCGTGGAATGCAGGAACTCTTCCGACCGGGACCCGCCCATCGCTCCCGACATGGCAGAGACAATCACCACGTCAAGCCCCAGTCGATCAAATATCCGTTGGTAGGCTTCGCGCTGGGCCTCATAGGCCCGGTCCAGCCCGGAGTCATCCACGTCAAACGAGTAGGCGTCTTTCATGATGAATTCCCGTCCGCGCAGCAGGCCGGCGCGGGGACGGGCCTCGTCGCGATACTTGGTCTGGATCTGGTAAAGCATGAGCGGCAGGTCTTTGTAGCTTGAGCACATGTCTTTGACCAGAAGCGTAAATACTTCCTCATGGGTGGGGGCCAGGAGCATCTCCGCCTCCTTGCGATCACGCAGGCGGAACATATTCGGCCCGTAGTCCTCCCAGCGGCCGGTGGCCTGATAGGGCTCAGCCGGGAGCAGCGCCGGGAAACGAACCTCTTGCCCGCCAATCCGGTTCATCTCCTGGCGGACTATCGCCTCGATCTTGTCCAACACCCTCAGCCCCAGCGGCAGCCAAGTGTAGATCCCCGGTGCCGACCGCCGGATATAACCGGCCCGAACCAGGAGTTTGTGCGAGGCCACTTCGGCATCGGCGGGATCTTCGCGAAGGGTTTTGACAAATAGTTCCGACATACGCAGCACGCCCTAAACCTTACCTACACCTGTTATGCCCGGTTGCCCGATGCCGCCCAGGCACTCACCGCCGAACCGCCGGGTTGGCCTCTCCCCCGGCTTAGGCCACGTAAAGACGGCTCCGGCCGTGACTCGCGATGCCGAGCTCCGCCTCTCGACAGTTCACGCCTCCCAGAGCGCCGCGACGGGCAGCGCCCACAGGCGGTCGCCGAACGGACGCGCATGGGGACCGGTATACAACACCGCCCCAGCGACAAACTGACCGGCCGCCTTCTCCCTCAGTCGCTCGAGGCCACGGAAATGGCGTGACGTGACACTGGTCGTAGCTTTCACCTCAATCCCTACCACTTGGCGCGCCCGGTTCTCGAGTACCAGGTCCACCTCCGGGCTCCGGCCGCCACGCCCCTGCGCTTCGCGGTAATGCCCGAGCTCGAAATCTACCTGCGACCAAGCCTGTTGCTTCGACAACTCCGAAGCCACGAAACCCTCCAGCAGACCGCCAACCACCGCTGAGGAAATGTCTCGCTCAAGGCCGTCGACATCCACGCCGCACAAGAAGGCGGCTAGGCCAGAGTCCGCCACCACCGTCTTTGGCTTCGACGCAAGTCGCGCAGCGACATTGTGCTTCCACGCTGGCAAACGACGCACCAGAAACACCTTTTCCAACACACCCAGGTAGGTGGGCAGGCTCCGCGCCGGCAGGTCCAGCCAGCGCGCGTAGTTGGCGGCCACGAACTCAGTAGCGTCTTGCGCCGCCAACATGGCCAGCAACGGCCGCAGGCGGTCGGGATAGTTGATCCCGGGGATGTCAATGGCATCCTTGCCGAGCACCCGGTCCAGATAGTTGCCGAGCCAACGGTCCCGGGTTCGCGCCGGGCTGGCGTGGATCTCCGGATAGGAACTTGCGGTGACCAGCTCGAGGTAGTCACGCCTATTCCAGTCCGGGGTATCAAACAGGCGCCCCGTCCGCGGCAAGTCCCAGATGAAGCGCGGGAAATCTTCTACCCGGCCCCGGCTTTCGCCCTGGCTCAGTCCTTGGAGGGGCACGGTCTGAGCTCGCCCGGCGAGACTCTCTTGGGCTCCCCTCAGCGTCAACAAGTCCGCCGAGCCCGTAACCAAGAACCTGCTTGGACGTCTGTCCGCCTCCAGCGCGTTCTTGAGCGCCAGAAGCAACCGCGGCACCCTTTGGATCTCGTCGATGGCCAAGATGCCACCCGGATACTGCTGCGCGAACCCGTCCGGGTCCGCCTCCGCGGCCTGCCGGTCGACGGTCGCGTCAAGGTTGACCAAACGCGCACCACGACCCTCGATTAGCTGGCGCAGCAACGTGGTCTTCCCCACTTGACGGGCTCCCGCTATCACGGTAATTGGTGTATCTGCGAGCGTTTCTTCGGCCAAAGGCGTGATGTTCCGGTAGATCAAACCGCGGGACACAACACCCAT
>JAIRXP010000041.1 GCA_031268215.1 Bifidobacteriaceae bacterium
ACGGCGCCAGTGCCGACGGCGGCTCCGCCACCCTAAACATCCTCCCCACCGGCACCGCCGCCATCACCGGCGCCTACACCCAGCGCACCCCCGGCACCCTCGGCATCACCCTCGACCCCCCCCCCCCCCCCCCCCCCCCCCCAAGATACGATCAAGTTGTTGGCGTGGCTGATTTCTGACGTCGCGGCGTTGGTGCCGGCGCCATCATCAACACAACGAAAGGGAAGACCAAATGAAATTCGCCAGTTTTCGTCCGGGTGTCGTCTCGCCTGCTATTGCGGCACTCGTTGCACTGAGCCTGTGTGCTGGGCCAGCGGCCTTGGCTACCACGGGCGATGGTACCGACACGCCCGAACTGCTCGAAAACGTCTCGCCAGAGACCGTAGAGTTGCTTGAAGAGACCTCTCCTGGCCTGATCGACTTGCTCCAAGACGTCCCGCCGGACGGCATCGTTGAGGACTATGCTACAGTCAACGGCGACACAATCGAGATGGAGTACGACTTCGCCGACCAGATCCTGACAATCGAGAGCGATAATTCGCTTGACGGTCAGGAAGTGACGTTCGAAGAACTCGCCGACATGATGGGCGAAGTCATGGACGACTACCTCAGCACGGATGAGGGTGCCGCTGCGGCAATCGAGGCTGGCCTGGACGAATACGTCCCGTCTGACGAGCCGATATCTGACCCCGACCAGCAGATTGACCGCAAGACTGTCTGCAAACTACTGGTCGCGTATGTTCGCCTGGGGCACAACGCCGTTTGGCAGGCGGCACTCGCCATGGTCAGCGCGCACCCCGCCATAAGGGTTGCGGTCTGGCTTGGGAACTGGGCGCTCTTCTATTGGGTGGGCAGTCACTGCTGAGGCGCCCGGAGTTGCAAGCAACCATCGGTGCGGTCGTTTGGGAGCCGCATACGCTTCCCCCCGCCACCCCGCGTCGACCTGAAGAGGGCCGCATTGGGGCGCTCGCAAGCAGGAGTGGGGGGAAGCTAACACGGGGTGCGGCAAGACTTACAACGAGAGAAGGAGGAAGACAGGTGGAGCAACAGACACGGTTCGCTGGATGGGTGCTGTCGTTGTTGGGACTTGCCGCGGCGATGAGTCTTGGGTTATGTGTGTATCTGGCGTTCTCAAGTCGCTATCTTGCGGCGGCGGCCGCCGCTCTTGTCTTGGCCATCGACCTGGTCGCCATGTCAATTGCCGTCCGGAGACTGGACGCACAAGAAGGGGAAGCTGCCCACGTGGCTCCCCGCCGAAGGTACGGCTACGCCGTGGTGGTGATGGATGCAGCGCTTCTTGCGGCTGGCATCGCAGTGTTAGTGGCCACTGGCGAAGCGGAATTTCTCATCTACGTCGTTGTGGGAGTGGGTGCCACGGTCGCTGTGTCGCTCGCCCGCATCAGGTCGCGAGGTGTTCGGTTGACTCTCGGCGAGTTCTTCGCGGGCCTGTAGATGCGTGGGCGAACGGCTGCGCGTTGGACGCGGACTGCTTTGGCGGCGGCGGCGCTCGCGTTGTGCGCGTGCGCGTCGCCGGACAAAGCGGAAGACGGGGCCTTCTACTCGTATGACATTGAGGCTGGGTACCTTGACCCTGATACACAGTCTCTGGCGTCTGCGGGGGAAATCACGCGTGGCGCGAGTGGCACAAGCGGTGAGGCGACACAGCAGGGCGCGGTCGGCAAACTGTCCACTGGATGCACGGCTGTCCTTGTGCTGCAAGACACGGCTGTCACCGCAGCTCATTGCCTATTGAATGATCGCGGTGGGCCTCGACTGAGAAAGATGACAGTCACCATCGGACAGGACAGCGCCATCGGCGCAAAGGCATGGATTCCGGTCTCCTATCTGGAGGGGAATCGGACCGCAGATTGGGCAGTCATTCGTCTTGACCGATCCTTCGACGACAAGCACGGGACCATGCGGCTTGTGGACAGTGGGCTGGCCGTCGGCGATGAAGTGACGATCTCGGTGCAGCAAGGCGAAGGGGAATCTGTAGCGGGTTCTGTAACGGCTGTTGACGGACTGACCCTGTCACTATCCGCAGACAGTCATTCAGGACTCAGCGGAAGCCCCGTCTCCGCTTTAGGCGCCAGCGGCACATTTGTAGGGATCCATGTGTCTGGTCGTCCCCAAGAGAAGACGGCCACCGCAGTTATCATCGGTGATCAACTGGTAAAGCTGCTTGATGAGGCCCAGGGAAGCGGATAGAACCTATCTCGTGTGGCTCAGGGCGACTGAGAACCCTATTAGAAACCCTTATTCTGTTTCACCATCCGATTCGGTAGAGTTCGAGTTTCGCGGCGAGCGCGATAATGAATGGGAGTTGGCGTAGCCGGCGCCGGTAGCCATGGGAGAGTATCCGCCAGTTCTTTAGGTGGGATATGCATCTTTCGACGACGCATCTGAAATGGGAGACTTGTTTGTTGAACGCTTTGTCGGATTCGTGGAGTTGTTGGCCGGGTTTCTTTCTTACCGGGGTGATCGCGTTGGTCGCGGCGTAGGCGGAGTCGGCGAGCCAGTCCGCGTCTTGAAGGGCCGCCCGCCAGCCGGTCAGCTCGATCGCGGCGGCGTCGTGGCGGGCGCCGGGAACTGGGTCCGACACGGCGATCAGGCCCCCGCCCAAGTCGCAGGCGACCTGGACCGACAGGCACTGGCAGTGGCGTTTGCCTGAGTAGTTGGCGCTGCCCGCGGCTTTCCGGTTCCCGGTCGGCACATAGGTCCCGTCCACCACGAGGGGCCTGGTGGCGGCGGCCTCGCCGAGCGGTATGCCCGTGAAAGACAGCGCCAGGCCGATGATCGGCTCCAGTTTCGACTTGATCTGGGAGACCGTGGGCTGGGAGACGCCGAACAGGCCCGGGGCGAGCCGCTGGGTGATGCCGGTCCGCAGCAATGTCAACGTGAGCCGCAGCTGGTCGCGCAGGCCGAGCAGCCAGGGCCGGCCTCCCTTTTGCCCCATGATGTCCCTGAGGCGGTCCAGCAGCTCATCGAATCCCGCTTTCTAGTTGGACCCTTCTATGGGTTTTGTCAAGCGGTCATCTTCTTGAGTTGGCGGTAGAGCTGGCGGGTGATGTGTCGTTTGAGGCAGCGTCGGGTTTCGCGTTCGGTTTTGCCTTCGGCGATCCGTTTGGCGGTGTACGCCTGGGTTTCGGGGTCGTGGGCTTGGCGGGAGCGGGCGATCATGTGGATCGCGGCGTTGAGTTTCCGGTCGCCTCGGCGGGACAGGCGGTGACGGACGGTGTTGCCCGACGACGCGGGTATGGGAGCGACGCCGGCCAGGCGCGCGAACGCCGCCTCGGAACGTATCCGTCCGTTCGCTCCCCAGGCGGCCAGCAGGCGGGCGCCGGTGATCGGACCCACTCCTTTGAGATCGGTCAGGCCGGGAGCGGCCATGTCCGCCAAGACTGCCACAACCGACCCGAAGCCCCTTTTCTCGATGTTCCCGCACCTCCCTTGGGCCGCCGAGTACCGCCTGGAGCACGCCTCCAACGGGCTCATGGCGCTGTGCTTCCTGGGCCTGTTCTACGTCCTGTTCCCCCGCCTAGCGAAGCGGTGGTTCCAGGCCCTCACCCTGGCCTTGGCCACCTTCTTCAGCGTGGCCCCGCTCTGGGTGCCAACCGGGCAGCTGAGCACCTGGTTCCTGACAGCCTTCACCGTCTGCGTGGCTACCACCGTAGGCATCCTAGCCGTGACCGTTGTCGCGAAACTGCGCCAGCCGTCCCTGCCCCAATATCTGTTCATGATCGGCGCCGCCTGCTTCGTGGCCACCGGCATGCACGATCTCACATTCAGCCACACGCTCCTGCCGCACCTGGACCGCTGGGCGGTCAGCCTGGGCAGCATTGTGTGGGTGTTGTTGCAGACCATGAGCGTCTTCGTGGACGCGGTGCAGCGTTCCCAAGCCGCAGAAGCCGAACAGCGCCAGTTGGCCGCCTCGAACGCCGCCCTGGAGCGCGCCTCCGAGCTGGGGACCGCCGTTATGCGACGAATCGGACACGAGACCCGCACCCCCTTGGCGGTGATCGCCGCATACGCGGACATGGTGGGGCAGGATCTGCGCACCTGCGGCAGGGCGACCGCGCAGTCTCTTGAGGACCTCGCCGTCATCGCGGCCGAATGCCGCGGTTTGGGGGAACTGATCAGCGCCGCGCGGACCGGCGAGGCGCCGGCGGGTGTCTTAGCCGGCGGCGGCGGCGGGGCGACGGAATCGGCGGACAGCCCTGCGGCCGGCGGTGGCGGCGGCGGAACGACGGAATCGGCGGCGGATCCAGCACATGGAGGGTCGGTTGGCGGCCGTGTCTTGATAGTGGAAGACAACCGCAGGCTGAACCGGGTGAACACGCGGGCGCTAAGAGGCGCCGGCTACCAGGTCGCGGTCGCAGCCACTTTGGAGCAGGCCCGCACGGCGTTCCCCGCGGTCCGTCCGGACGTGATCCTGCTGGACGTGGGCATGCCGGACGGCGACGGGCTCGCTTTCGCCGAATCGGTGCGGGAGGCCACGGACGCGCACATCGTGTTCGTCAGCGCCCACGCCGGCGTCGGCGACAAAGTGCGGGGGCTGATGGCCGGAGGGGACGACTACCTGACCAAGCCGTACACCATGGAAGAGCTGCTCTCCCGCGTCGGGGCGGCTATGCGCCGCCGCGCCATGACCCCGCCGGTCGCCCCGTCGGCGCCGATCTGGGCCTGACACCCAGGGAGTTCGCGCTGCTGTACGCGTTGGCCGCGGCTCCCGGCGCGGCGCTGTCCACGGAAGAACTTTATCTGAGGGCGTGGAACGCACCCATGGTGGGCTCCTCACAGGCCCTGCGGTCCTCCATGTCGCGGCTCCGCAAGAAGCTGGACTGCTTCGACGTCAAGATCACCTACGCCAAGCCGGCGGGCTACACGCTGACAGCCCCCCTGACGTGAACATGAGGGCTATAGGGGTATCAGAGCCCCAAAGCGCAGCGACGCGGGAAGGGATCTTTCAAGTGGCAACAGTACAGGCCCGGAAAAGGCCCACCAGCGCCGCCGCGCCCCACCCCCGTTCTTTGTTCGGCGCCGCGGGATAGGGCGTCCAGATCCTCCCTATCCCGGCACGTCGCGGGCGTCCGGCTATTGTGGCGGCCCCGGCATGCCGCCGCCGCCCGGGACCACGTTGACGCTCAGGCCGTTGCGGCCGCCTGTTAGCGAATTGTTCCCGCCAAGCAGCGAGGAGCCGGCGGAATCGCTAGATGACGAGGCTTCTTCGATCACATTCTTGGACAGGTCCGCCAGTACCACCCTGTCGCCCAGGGCCACTCCGTCGGTGATCTCGGTCAACTCGGCCCCCATCGCGCCCACCGCGACGGGGACGTCCATCAGTCCGGCCTCGCCCTCCATCTGGACTGACGCCCCGTCCCCGGAGACATGCACCGCCGAGGTTGGCACGGTTACCACGTTGTCGCTGCTGGCGACCGTGATCACGACCGCGATCCGGGCGCCGGCATAGAGCGTGGCGTCAGCCTGGTCCACCGTCAGTTCCACGACGAACGAGGGAACCGACGTGTTGGACTGGTTGGTGATCCCGATAGCCGCGATCTGCCCCGTCAGCTCCTGGTCGGTTGACCCGGCCGCAAAGGTTGCCGGGTTGCCAACGCTGAGTTCTTTGACCGTACTCAGCCCCATAGTCAAAGTCACGGTGAAGCCGTGGCCGCCGTCGACCACCACCGCGACCTGCCCAGATGTCACCGAATCGCCCGCAGCGACGTTGACCGCCACGATGGTGCCCCCGATCAGGCTTGTCAAAGTGGCGGCTTGCCGCTGGTTGACCGCTATGGCCAATTCCGCTTCCAGCAACTCGATCTGGGCCTGGTCGGACAGGATCTGTTCAGCGGTGACGGAGGTCCCCTGGGTTGCCCCTACCGCTCCTCCATTGCCCGATGCCGCGCCGCCGGCCAGGGAGTCCGCTCCCGGCCGCTCGGTGGAGCCACCAAGCCCGCCGGGAGATTCTGGGCTAACCCCAGGGGTAGCGGGGGTGCCGGGAGTCTCGGGATCGCTGGGAGTTTCAGGGTCGGTTGGGCCGTCTCCCTCGCCGGACCCAAGGTTCAGCTGGTCGAGTGCCGCCGTTAGATCGCTGACGGCGTTGTTTAAGTCGTCAGCTGCCTGGAGCAACGCCCGCTGGCTAGCTCCCAGTTCGCTTTGCGCGGCCCGGGCCCCGCCGATCGCGACTTGGCAGTCTCGAAGGGACTGCTTGATTCCCTCGAGTTCGCCCGCGTCGGCATCTGGGTCGCCGGAAGAAGGGAACAGCGCACTCATGAAGGAGGCGCAGGCCGCATCGGAATCGGCCAGACTGCCCTCCGCCCGCTCCAGCAGTCCCGCAACACTGTCATACGCCACCAGAAGCTCGCCCTGGCGGCCCTTGACCGCTTCGATGGCGGCGTTGACCTCGTCGAGGCCGTCTTCAGCCTGGCCGGCCGGGACGTTGGCAGCCGATCCGGCGACGGGTCGCTGAGCCGCGGCGCTGGAGACGATGTACACCGCGTTGGTCGCGGCCGCGGCCGCGCCGCCGCCTGAAGCGCTTGCGTTCACCGCAGCCCCCTGGCCGGTCCTGGCCGTGGTGGCGGAGGACGCGCCAGACGCCTGGGCCTCCAAATCGGCCGCCAACTGGTCCTCGGCGTCCGCCAGCGCGTCTTCGGCATCTCGGACTGATTCGTCCAAGTCGGCAGGGTCAAGAATGGCCAAGGTTTGGCCCGGCTCAACCGTGCCTCCAACGCTGACGGCGACGGACTCAACCACCCCGTCCAGTTGGAAGGCGGCCTGGTGCTGGGAGACGCTGTTCACGGTCCCGGTGTCGGACGCCTGTTGCACTACCGAGCCATTAGTCGCGAGCGCGGTGCGGTATTGCGGGCCGGCCGGCCCCGCCAGCGCGTAGGCCATGCCGCCACCACCCGCGGCAATTACGGCAATGACCACGGCCGCGAGGATTATCCGGCGCCGCCGCGGGGCGCCGGCGGCGCGGCGGCGGGCTCGTGAGAGCGCCCTCTTCATGTCCACTCCTCCTCTTCGTCCGTGGTGGCGGCACCAGGCGCGTCGGTGTGCCCCGGTGAACCCATCCGGCCAGGCCCACTGTCTGTGCCGCCGGCGCGGGCGCCGGAGTTGGCCCCGGTCGAGCCATCCGGCATGGGCCCGCCCGCCCCAGACCGGAACCGGCCGCCACCGGCGATCGCGCACCCGTTCTCACCTGGCTCAGAGACGGCCAAAGACTCGGCCAAGACTTTGCCTGAGCGGTCCGCCTCACCCTGGGCCGCCACGCATTTGCCGACCTGCAAGGCAGACGCGTCGGCCGGTTTCGTCGCGGTTATCACGGCCGTGCCCATAGTGAAGCTGCGGGACATAGAGGCGGACGAGTCTTGTTCCTTTGCCTCTTCTTGTCCGCCAGCGCCGAACGCGGGGACACCAGGCTGTTCGACCGTGACCGTTTCGCCGTCCACGGCTGTCACCATCCCGAACACCATGTTCCCCGCCGCCACGCCGCCGAACCCCTGGCCACCGCCGTCTGGGAACGGCTCACCCGTCGGCATGCCGGACGGCATCCCCTCGGGCAGTTCGCCGGGGCCCCCGCTCCGCTGCCCGCCACCCGCGGCGCGGCCGAGCCCGCCGGCGCAGGAGCCGGCGGCGCCAGCCGGGGTCACGGTTATGGTCTGAGCTGCGAAAGTCTCCGCGACCGTATCCGGGCTGTCATCCTCGGCACCCGCCGCCGCGCCGATCGCGCTCACACAGGAACCGACCACGACATCCGACTGGGTGCCAGCCACCTCCTCGGTGATAGCCGTGTCCGCGGTATAGGCCACGGCCGTCTGCTTCTCAGAGTCTTGGACCTGAAGCAGGCTGTCGGTGACTGCGGCGATGGTGCCGGAAACGCCGGGATTCGCCGCTGGGCCTCCGGTCGCGTCCTGGGTGACCGCAGTTGGCGACGCCTCCGGTTCAGGCGCCGCGGATTGCTCGTCTCCGCCGCACCCGGCCAAGACAAGACCAACGGCCGCCAGGGTGGCAACACAACCCGCCCGGGTGTTCAATAGCAGCTTCATGAGTGGTTCCCTTCAGGTGTCAGGACTGGTTGCGTCTGCATCGTCTTCATTCGTCCCTCAGCGCGTCGACGGGGGCGAGCTTGGCCGCGCGGGTGGCTGGGTAGACGCCGAACACCAGACCAATCCCAATTGCAACGGCCAAGGCTCCGAACGCCGCCGGCCAGGAGACAACGATTGATGAGCCGAGCGCGTTCGGCAATGTCAGCGCACCAGTGATGCCGAGGCCCACGCCCAGAACGCCGCCCACCAGCCCCAACGCGGTCGCCTCGACCAGAAACTGGCGGCGGATCGCTCCCGGTTTCGCGCCCAACGCCTTGCGCAGCCCGATCTCACGGGTTCGCTCCGTGACCGACACCAGCATGATGTTCATCACCCCGATCCCGCCCACCAGCAACGCGATCGCCGCGATTCCCACCAGGAGCACAGTCAAGGTGCGGTAGACGGCGGTTGCGGTGGAGACCAGCGCGTCCTGCGAAGAGATGGAGAAGTCAGCCGAGTCTAAGTCGGTGATCCCGTGCAGGTTCGCCAGCAGCGTCTCCGCTTCTTGGTAGGCCGCTGAGAGCGTGTCCTGCGAGGTTGCTTGGATGTAGAGGGTTTGAACCGAGGCAGATGCGGTGGAGGTCGAGATGTTCGCGAAATAGGTCTGCATCGGCACGACCGCCAGGTCATCCAGGTTGGTGTCGTCTGATGAGCCCCGTTCCGCCAGCACGCCGACTACCTCGTAGGTGACCGAGTCGATGGTCAACGAGCGGCCCGTTGCCCACGCGGTACCGAACAGCTCCTGGGCAGTTTCGGAACCGAGCACAATGACGTTGGCCGCCGTTTCGGCACTGGCCTCACTGAAGAACTCGCCTTGGAGCAGGGTGCGCGAACGGACCTCCGGCCACGACGCGGTGGTGCCAGTGACAGTGGCGGTCCAGTTGGTGTCCCCGTTCTCCAACGAAACGGCAGTCGAAGCCTCGGGGGCGACCCCGGCGATGTCCGGCGCTGCGGTCTTAGAACCCAGGGCGGCGGCATCGTCCATGGTCAAGCTGGTCAACGAGCCAAACCCGGCGCGGACACCCTCCAGCGAGGTGGACGAGCCGGGCCGGACTATCAACAAATTCGACCCGAGCGAGGAAATCGACTCCGAGACGTCCTTTTGAGTGCCCAAACCAAGGCCCACCGTGAGGATCACCGCCGCGATCCCGATCAAGATACCCACAATGGTCAACACTGACCGCATGGCGTGCGAGCGGATGGCGGCCAGTCCCGTTCGAATAGTTTCGGTCCAGCTCATCGCTCCACCGCCGCCGCTAGTGCCGCCTTGTTCGGCTCCAAGATTCTCCCGTCGCGCACCTCGATCAGCCGATCCGCCCGGCCCGCCACGTCTCTGTCGTGCGTGATCAGCACCACGGTTCGCCCGCTTCGGTGCACCTGGTCGACAATGTCGAGGATTTCTCTCGCCGAACTGGAATCAAGGTTGCCGGTCGGTTCATCCGCCAGCAACAGAGTCGGTTCGGTGACTAAGGCGCGCGCAATGGTGACACGCTGCTGTTGACCACCGGATAGTTGGCCTGGGCGGTTGTTCACTTTGTCGCCCAGACCAACGTCTTGAAGGGCCGCGATCGCGCGGCGTTTGCGCTCGGCGGGACCGACTCCGGCGTAGCAGAGCGGCAATTCGACGTTGCGCCACGCCGGCATCGAAGCCAACAGGTTGAACTGCTGGAAGACAAACCCGACCCGGCGGCCCCGTATTTCTGCCAGTTGCGATTCGTCCATCTGCGAAACGTCTTCGCCGCCGATCTCGTAACGCCCTGAGGTGGCCACATCGAGGCAGCCCAAGATGTTCATCAGCGTGGACTTTCCAGAGCCAGACGGGCCGATCACGGCCACATATTCGCCCGCATTGATGTCAAGGGTCACGCCCCGCAGCGCCTGGAATTCGATGTCTCCGTTGGAGTAGGTCTTCCGCACGTCGGCCAAACGGATCACATGCGTCTCAGCCATTGCCGAACCCGCCACTACCGCGCTGCGGGAAGCCCTCGCCGCCCATCGGCGGGAACCCGCCCTCTCCGCCAAAGTCTGAGGGGAAGTCCTCGAAGCTCATGCCGCCTGGACCAGTCGGCTGGAACTGGCGCGCCGGGTCGCCATCGCCGGAGTCATCCGAACCGGAGGAGATGGCAATGGTGATCTGGACTTCGTCTCCCTCGACCAGTCCAGAGGTGATCTCGACCATCGAACCAGCGGTCTCACCAACGGTCACCTCGGTCTTGGTTGCGACCGCGTCAACCAATTTGTCCACGTATGTGACACCGTCAACGGTCTGGACCGCGCTCAGCGGCACAGTCAGGACATCTGTGCGGCGCTCGTAGATCAGCGCGACCGAGGCGCTCAGGCCGTCATAGAGACCCTCGGGCTGGCCTGTGATGTCAACGCTCACGGGGAAAGCGGCGCTGCCGCCGGATGTCGAGGCGACCCGGCCGAGCGATGAGATGACCCCGTACACAGCGTCCGCGACCCCGTCGACCGCTATTTCAGCCTGGTCACCGACCTCGACCAAGGCCAGGTCAGAGTCTGACACCGTCAGGTCGATCGACCATGAGTCGCTTCCAATGATGGTAAACGCGGCGGTCGATGACGACTGGGAAGAACTGTCCCCAAGGCCCGTCATTCCGCCTAGGCCAGTGGTGCCGCTGCCGGTGGCGCCGCTGGCTCCGGATGAGCCGACTACATCTCCCACGGCGACACTCACCGACGTGATCTGCCCGGCGGCAGGCGCGACCAACACCGCGTCATCCATATCGGCCTCAGCCACCGCCAGGTTCGCGGTCGCTACCTCAACCTGCTTTTCGGTCGCCGAGATCCTGGCGTCCGATGCCGAGGAGCCGTCCGCGGTGTCTTGAGCTGAGGCCAGCGAAGCCTTCGCCTCAGCCAGGGCAGCCACCGCTTCGAGCCGGTCCGCCTCAAGCCGCAGCGTGTCAATCTCAGCGAGCTTTTGCCCCGCTTCGACCAGGTCGCCCTCGGCCACTTCGACGCTCAGGACCGTCCCGGAGGCCTCGAACGAGACAGTCTCGTTGACGGCCTGCGTGATGGTGCCGCTCGCGGTAACGGACTTGTCGAGGGTCTGGAGGCTGGCGGTGACTGTCTGGGTGATAGTTTCGGTGGCTCCAGCCTCGGAATGGCCCCGCGTCAACCAGACCGTCACACCGGCCGCGACTAGGACAACGCCGCCGGCCACCGCCCAAGGCCAGCGCCGCCGGAATCCGCGCCGGGCCTTTCGCTGGCGATCTGACGAGGTGCCAGCGTCATCTGCGGCCGGGTCTTGGCCTGTGGCGGCCGCGCCGCGGCGGTGTCTGCGGGCGAACATTAGAACTCCTTACCGTTCGGCTGTTTCGGATGACCCTAACGACCCTTCCTGTGATTCCTTTGTGAATTAGCTGGGAGTCTTCTGAGACTTCGAAACGCATGATGCGGGCAAGACCGGCGGCAACACCTCAATATCCGTTGCCCGCGAAGGAGCCAAGCACCCAGCCGCGCGCCTGAGCAAATCCAAGCGTTTGGATTTGTTCCGGAAGACCGTGGCGACCTTGCTTGACCATGAGGGCATCACGGCCGATGCCGCCGTCTTCGGACCCAAGTAGGCTCGTCAACCACGGCCGGAAAGGACACAAGACGATGCCAGTCAACAATGAAACTGAAGCCGGCGCCCGCGCGTCTGAGTTGCTGGGTATCCCACAAAGCGTTCTTAGCGTGATTCGTTTGCCTGAGGACCGCGCTTGGATGGCGGCCGAACCGATGCGGGGCGGGTCAAGGCTGGTCATGAGCCAGGACGACGAATCGGTGCTGTGGGCTGGGCCGGCCCTGTCAGAACAGGGCATACTCGAAGCCTGGCGGGCGGGCCGGCGCACCGAACAGGAGCGGTTCAATGAACTGCGGGAGCGAAACTCGATTCGATACAGCCGCGATTCTTGAGGGCCGTCACCGAGGCGTAGGAGGCCACTGTTGCACCGGCGTCCTAGGTTCACCAGATCAGCGGTCGCCGTCAGAGTCTGGCCGGACAGTCGCCATCCTCTTCAAAGCGGACCCCCGGTCCAGATTGCTCTATGGTGGACGGCAAGCGCGGCAGAGAGGGTCAGAACATGCCTAGAGGCTTCACCAAGAAGCGGGACGCGCGGGTGGCCGCGATCCTCGACGCGGCACAGCTCCTGTTCTCGGAGAAGGGCTACGAGGCGACGACCGTCGCTGACATCCTGGAGGCGGTCGGGATCGGTAAGGGCACGTTCTACCACTACTTCGACTCCAAAGATGAGGTGCTCGAAGCAGTGGTGGAACGGTTGACGACCAACCTGGTGGAACGGGCCAATGCCCTGGCCAACACCGCCGGCCTGGACGCTCACTCGAAAATGGTCCAGTTGATCGCCTTGATCAGCATCGCCCAAACTCCCGAGGGCGGGATCATCGAAGACTTGCACCGGCCGGAGAACGCGCGTTTGCGTCGCCGCAGCCTGGTCGAGACGATCCGCCAGGTGGCGCCCGTCATGGCGCGAGTAGTGGAGCAGGGTGTCGCCGAAGGCGTCTATTCGACCCCGAACCCTTTGGAGACTGTGGAGTTCCTGCTGGTGGGAATCTCAGCGATCCTCGACGAGGAGTTGTTCGCCTGGACACCCCAGGAGTTCGCCGGC
This sequence comes from Bifidobacteriaceae bacterium, assembly GCA_031268215.1. GTDB lineage: Bacteria > Actinomycetota > Actinomycetes > Actinomycetales > WQXJ01 > JAIRTF01. The sequence continues at coordinate 12,713 of JAIRXP010000041.1, forward strand.
CGGGCTCGCGAAGTGGTCCGGATCACTGAATTGGCGCTGGGGGCCAGGCCGGATGCCTTCGCTTTCCTGGCGGACCGACCGCCAACGCCATGGCAACGCCGTTGAGTCGCTCGCTTCGCGGCTGACAGGGCTGCCGCCGCAAAGTGGACCGCTGGTCCAGCATGGTATAAAATGGACGCCACGTCCAGTTTAGATTGAGAGGGCCATCATGCAAACACAGCCGAGACACGAACGCGAAGCTAGCGGGAACAGCGCGGTCCGCCTGACCAGCGGGGCCCGAGCAACCGGCGCAGTCAGCGGAGCCGAGCGCGAGTACAGCCCCGGAAAGTATTTCGGCCTGACCTTCGCCATCTCCTGGAGCTGTTACGCGGTTGCCGCCGTACGCAGCCACAACGTGACGGGCAACCTGATGGAAGATCCCCTGATCTCAGCGGGGATGATCCTAGGGCTCTTCGGGCCGTTGATAGCCGCCGCCATCTGCATGGCCGGACCAGCCAACCGATCTGTCCGGAGCGACTTCAAGTCGAAGCTGCTGGACACGACCAGAATCAACAAAGGGTTCTGGCCCCTCGCGATCCTCGGCTACCCCGCGCTGATAGCCGTGGCGGTCGCGGCCTCGACGCCGTTCGGTGGCAGTCTTGACCAACTGGCCCTGTCCCCCGAATTCTCCATAGTGGAGGGGGCCGTCGGCCTGAGTTGGTTGATCGCCTTCACCGCCCCAGCCTTGGAAGAACTCGGCTGGAGTGGTTACGGGATCGACTCCCTGAGGGGTCACAGTCCATTGATTCGCCCGGTCCTGCTGTTCGGCATACTCTGGTCCGCCTGGCATTTGCCGCTGTTCTTCGTCAAGGGCTATTACCACGCCAATCTCCTGGCGGAGAGCCCCATTTACGCACTCGCATTTCTGGTGGGTGTGGTCCCGCTAACGGTGATTACCAACTGGATTTACTACCGGAACGGCCGGAGCATCGTCATGGCGGTTGTTTTCCACGCCGTAGTCAACGTCAGTTCAGAAGCGTTCATGGTCACCAACGCCACCAAGACCATCCTTTACGGAGTGCTGATAGCGGTCGCGGCGGTCCTTGTGGGCTGCGACCGCCGCTTCTTCTTGTCTTCGGAAGCGGGACGCGTCCCAGTTTCGGTCCAGCCAGGGAAATAGGCCGATGCCGTTTCCAGGGCAACCAGCGCAAAGTGCAGTGAACCCGGTGGCCGGCAGAGATTTCGGCCTGCTGGTCGCCGGCCAAGTCGTCTCGGTCATTGGCTCGGCCACCCTCCGGTTCGCCCTCGACCTGCATGTCCTAGACATCACCGGCGGGGCGGACGTGTTCGCCCTAGTGGTGGCCTTGTCTGCGTTGCCTGGCATCGCCTTCACCCCCATCGGCGGAGCTGTCGCCGACAGGTTTCCCAAGCGGAACCTAATGATCGGGCTGGACGCGGCCAGCGCCGCGCTTGTACTGGCCCTGATCGTGGCGATGGGACTGGGCCAGGCGCCCGTGAGCGTGATCGGCCTGGCGCTGGCGGTCCTGTGCCTGATCAGCTCCATGTATCAACCAACGGTGCAAGCCTCCGTCCCGGCCCTAGTTCCCCAAGACCGCCTGGCCGACGCGAACGGCCTGGTCTCCGGAATTGGAGCGCTGTCATCGTTCGTCGCTCCCGTGGTGGGAGGCGCGCTGTACGGTCTGGTCGGCATCGGGACCTTGCTGATCGCTAGCTGCGCCGCGTTCGCCGCTTCCTCATTGCTGGAAGTCTTCATCCGCATACCCTTCGCCAAGCGTTCCAGTGACCGGCCCTTGGCGGCAACGCTCCTAGGTGACGTGCGCCAAGGTCTCCGCTTCGCTGGGCGAGACAACCCACTGGTGCTCCGCGTAATCGGGCTGGCCTGCGCGCTCAACATGCTCCTGGTCCCTGTGTTCTTGATTGGCGTCCCCTACATTTTGCGGTTAACCCTGCACTCAACGGACACCATGTACGGGCTGGGGTTGGCCTGCACCGAAGCCGCCACGATCATCGGCGCGATCTTCGCCGGGAAACTCACCCGCGGTCTGCGCATGGCCAACCTGAGCCGGGCCCTGTGGCTGATCGCCGCCCTCATGGTCCCGATGGCCGCCGCTATGCTCCCCGCAGTGCGGAGCTTGGGTTATTGGCCACCTTTCGCCGGATTCTTCGCCTTTGAGATGGCGGCCGTGGCCGCCTGCACCGCAGTGTCCATCTTCGCCATCACCCAGATTCAAAAGACCACCCCCAAAGAGATGACCGGCAAGGTCATGGCGCTGCTCTTGGCCGGCTCCCAGATCGCCGCCCCAATAGGCCAGATCGCCTACGGGTTCGCCTTCGAGGGATTCAGCTCCGAAACGTGGGTACCATTCGCCTTCGCCGCGGGCATGGCCGCACTCATCGCAGCGGCGGAGAGGCTTCGCGCCTTGAGACACCCGAAATAGCAGAAGCCCGGCGCGCGGGCTAGCCCGGTCGCCGCAATTGCGGCCGCACCCGTTCGCCTTGAGCGGGCCGGCGCAGGCGCCTGCCCGGAGTCTGGAGCTGGTCTAGGGGGTATCCGGCCTCGGCCTCGGCCGCCCAGGTTTCGAGTTCCTCGAGAGTCAAGGGGGCGCCGTTGACTGTGCCAAGGTCTTCGTCGGTCATAATCTGCCCCTCGTGTCCTCCACGACACCAATGCTCTCATGCTCGCGACCCGGCGACAGGACGTTTCGAGCGATGCCAGCCTAGCTGCGAGAGGGGTGGCCGAAACATGCATCTTCAGGACCCCGAAGGACTGCACAGATGGGTGCGTCTGCGAGTTGCAGTCCTGCGCGTACCGGCAGCCTGGCGATGATTTGCTGGCCTGAGTGGGGTTGCCCGCTGCGCGGTCGCGTGCGAGGACAGGAAAAGAAAGCGGGCTTGGGGCTGTGACCTGGCACGATGCCGCGCAGTCCGTGGACGGCATCGGGCACCGCCGTGCTTTGATGATGGCCGTTTTCGACGCCCGCAGAGGCTGTCACTACTTGATCACGCCGTCCGTGGTCGCAGGCATTGCGCTCACCTCCACCGGCGTCGACGCCGGCGCGTTCGCAGACACGTCGCCCAAGGACCGGCAGGTGCTTGCCGGTGCCGCCACCTCTGGCGGCATCGATGCGTTCTTGTCGACCGGCCGGGTTGGGGCGGACGGCGGTGGGCCCGGTGTGGTTCCAACGGTCCCGGTAGGCGACGATTGTCATGGCGCGGGCTGGCCATTGGCAGCGCCGGTCGGGGCCGGACGGAACAGGCCCGAGTTCGCTGACTCGGGGTTCCCGGTCGCGGACAGCTTAACTGCCACAACCGGAGGCCTGGCTCCACAGCGCTGCACTTCTCAGAGGTCAATTAGGGTCAGCACGGTGGACAGCGGCGAGAAGTCGTCGGTATTGCGTGTCGCCAGCCCGCACCCGTTCGCCAGGGCGATGGCCGCGATCATCATATCGATCCGGCGCGCCCGGCCCAGCGCCCTGCCGGACTGAATGACCGCCCGGCAGATGGCGGGATAGACCTGGGCGGCCGAATCGTCGAACGGCAATCCGGGACCATAGGCCTGCCGGGCCAGCAATAGGTCGAGCGGCGCCCGCAATCTGGCCGCCGGGTCAGCGGCAAACTCGCCTTCGGCCAACTCGGCGTAAGTGATGGCCGCCACCATGAGCCGGGCCGGTCCTAGTGCGGTCAGCTTGGCCCGATCTGGGCGCATGATCACGACATTGGTGTCAAGCAGTATGCGGGGCGGCTCGGAGGGCTCGGGCGGCTCAGGCCGCGATTCATCCTCCACCGGGTCACCAATTGCCGTCACGCGCCTACCTGGCCCGCCGCGTCGCGCGCGGCCTCCACCGCGTCCAATTGCGCCTGCCTGACGGCGACGGAAGGCGCCGGAGCCGTAAAGTAGGGGGTCAACATGAGGTCTTCGGGAGTGATGCCGGTCGGGTCGACATCAGGCAATCGCACTAAGGCAACGCCCACAGGCCCACCGTGTGACGTCACCTCGTATTCCGCTCGACCGCTTCGCACTTCATTGACGACTTGCGATGCTCGCCGTTGCAACTCCGCGATCCCGATCATCTTGGCCATCACCCCAGGCTAGCGCAGATTCATATAGAGCTACATAGGTCGCACCCGCAATCGCACTATCAGACTGCCGGCGGCGGGAGCGTGGCAGACCAGCCCGGCCCTGGGGGGCAAAGGCTTCATCGCGGACGACCGCTGGGAAGTGATTATCACGCCAAAGAGGATCGCAGTTTGGTCGCCGTGGGCCTCGCTCTGGCCGGGCGAAAAGACAATCAAACCGGGTGCCGCGACCGGCGGCGCTCTCCCGCTGGACGCCATCGACCAGATCGACCGAGACGGGCCGCTGTCCTTGATGTTCGCCTGCGAGCGCCGGATGCCCAGCGGCACGTCATCGGCGGTGGTCGCCATGCGCCTGTCGTTGGCGTTCGCCACGCCCGCCGATGCCGCCCTCTTCTGTTCCGCACTAGCGAGCCACCTGGCACAAGACCCGGCGATGCGCGAATGGCTCACAGGCCTCGATTGGTCCGAGGAGCGGGAGATGCCTTCCTACCGCAAGCCATTGCCGCAGCCGGCGCCGTCCGGCGGCTCCCCGGCGCCGCAGCTCGTTTACCCGCAAATGCCGCCGGGCGCCACCACCAACGGCGTGGCGGTGGCCGCGCTCATAACGGGCCTCTTGGGCCTATCGCTCATCGCCGTGATCTTGGGCAGCATCGCCCTGAGCCAGCTCCGCAAGTTCCCTCAGCGCGGGCACGGCATGGCCGTGGCGGGCGCTGTCCTGGGCTGGCTGGGCCTGGCCGCCCTCGTTGTGTTCGTGATCGCCATCATGGCGGCCGTCAGCGGATAGCGGGCGGGATGTACTCGGTCCCCCAAGGACGCCCCGAATTACAGGTTCAAGGCATTAGCTGACGCCGCCGCGTCAGCCGCAACGCCACCACCCCGCAGGCGATCAAGACCAGCGCGACGATCCCGATCTGTATCGCTCCGGATACGCCGGTCAGAGGAAGCTGGTTTCCAGGCACGACGGCCGGGCTGATGCCCATGTCGCCCGCTGCCGGATCAACGGCACCCGGCACCGAGTAGGTGACGGTCACAGTGAAGTCAGCCGGCGGGCCGGCGGACAGCATGGCCATCTGAGCGTCCACTTGCTCCAAGCTGGGGATCAGCCCGTCAATTTGGGGGGTGACGACCAGCGGGAAACCCTCCGTGGAAGTCGAGGCGTACGCGCCCGTTGCCAGGTCGCGTTCAAACGTCCAAGATGCGACGTTGGTAACCGGCTCCGGGTTGTTCTCGCCGCCACCCTCATAGGCGATTGTCCGCTCGACAACCGCGCTGCCGTATTCGTGCTCGTGCGTGACGTGGACTTTGATCTGCTGGTCGGTGGAGTTGTCGTCGTCAAACTGCGTGACGTCATTCTCCACCTCGCCCAAGATGTACCCGGCGGGCAGATGCGACTGAGCGTCGGCAGCGGTGAAGGACACCGGGTCGAGCGGCTCGCCAGTCAACACGACCTTCCCGCCGCTCGGAATGTACTCGACGCCAAGTTCGTCATCCCAATAGACCACGTTAACCCTGGCCTCTTGGACCTCGTACTCCTCGTAGATCCGGTCCCCGACCGTCATAGTGATCGACTGGCCTACGGGGATGGTGCGGTTCACCAACTGGTATTCGATCGCCGAGTCGACGCCCGTCACAATCGTCTGGCCGGCCGACTGCGTGTTGACCTCCTGCCAGCCGTACAGTGAGTCATCGTCGGTCCAGTCCCCCGCCATCATGCGGTCCCCGTCGATCAGCGACAGGTAAAGCCGGAAGGTTGAGTTCTCAATGTAAATGGACTTGCCGGCGCTCTTGATCAGGGGAATCCAGTCGTCTCCGTCCAGCTCGGTGTCCAGTTCCGCACCGAATGTCAGACCGGAGACGGCCGTGGCGCCCACGTTGGTGAGGGTGTAGTGGTGGACTAGCTGTCCGCTCGACTCGACCCGCAGCACCTCGCTGACCTTGATCTTCCCATCGGTCGTGTCCGCCGTGAATTCTTGGGCGACGGCCTGTCCGCCGTCCGATGACTTCGAATAGAAGGCTTGGTCGTACGCGGACAACGACTCGCGCGATCCGCCCTGCTGGAGCCAGAAGGAGCTAGTATGGCCGGTCCCGTCCCGGTACGAGTACGTGTGGCCGTCGCCTCCGCTGGACAGGTCGGTGACACGGTTGGCAACCAACGGGCCGGCGGCGTACCGGCTGGACATTTCAACTTGGTAGTTGATGCCGTTCCGGACGAATGTGGCCTTCCCGAGTTCGTCGTCGGTGGTAGCGGTCCAGGCCGAGAGATCAACCGAACCGTCGCCGGCGCGGTTGATCAGATCGGGGTCCGGGACCGCGTCCGGGACAGCGGTCGCCGGCGCCAAGGCGGTCAGCGCCAGCGCGCCGGCAAGTGCGACGGCCGAGGCCAACACACCTGAGCGGCGAGCGGGCCGGCGTTTGTTTGAAGCCGGGACGGACACGCCTTTAGGCGCGGATTCGGAAGGGAATTGGGCAAACACCTGGCGCATGGGGTATCTCCTTGAGTTGTTGGGCAGCACCTAGTACAACCGGGACTATATCAGCACCGGCTCCTTGCTTTGTACTACCCCGAGGTCTGGGCGAGCCATTCCTTGGCGCCGAGCGTCCAGCCGCTATTGCCGCCGTAACGCGGGAGATGGGAGGATTGCTGTCATGTATTGCCCCAATTGTGGCACCTCCGTCGCCGAAGGAGAGCGGTTCTGTGTTTCCTGCGGCAAGCCCCTGGCAGGCCCGCGGCCTACACCCGCGTCCCACCCAGAGCCGCCGGCCACCGCCGGGGATTCCAGTCCGCTTGACGAAGCAGCGCCGCCGAGCGCGCCGGGCGCGTCCGGCACCTACAGCCAAGTGACGTCCCAGGGCGCCGCTTACGCGTCTCCGGGCGGCCCGCCCGCGGGCGCCCATCCATTCTCCGGGCCGCTGCTGGCCGGCGGCGCCCTGATGTGTGTCGCCCTAGTGGTCTACTTCGCGTACCTGGGTTCTGTGTATTTCGTGCAGCGCGGATACTGGCAGGTGAATGTGACGGGCCTGATTCACCCCGTCTTGATCTGCGCGGCCATGGTCTCATTCATAGTGTTGACGTTTACCCACGCCCGGAAAGGCCGGACCGTGTGGCTCGCCATACCGCTGGGCTGCGTGGCCCTGTCGTGGGTGATCGGGTTAGTTACGCTCGCGCAATGGGTTTTCGCGAGCAGGGCGGGCCTCTCCGCCGCCCCCTTGGTGCTCGAATGCGCGATTTGGGTGGCGTTGGCAGCGGCCTGGGCACCGGCGGCAGCGAAACCCGGCGGCGTGCCTGTAGTCCTGGTGGTCTTGGCTGGCGCGCAAGTGCTGTGCTGCCTGATCTCGATGGTTTGGAACTCTTTGGCGGCCGAGCTTGGCCTGCGGACTTGGATGGCGGCAACGCGGTCTGGGCCTGGCCTGGTGATCCTCCTGGGCGATATCCACGAACTGGCGTTCGCCGCCGCCGTACTGTTGGCGGCCATCGGGGCTCGGCCCAAGCTTGCCGCGGCGGGCGCCTATCCGGCACCATCGGCCCCGGGCCAATACCCAGCCCCAGTCCCCCAGGGCCAATATCCCGCGCCGGTGCCTACCCGCGGCACCAACGGCCTTGCCGTGGCGTCGTTAGTGCTGGCGCTGACGGGGGCGGGCAACATCTTGGCGATCATTCTTGGGCATATCGCCCGCAGCCAAATCCGCCGCACCGGCGAACGCGGCGCGGGCATGGCATTGGCCGGCCTGATCTTGGGCTACCTGGCGCTGGGCCTGGCGGTCGCGGTTGTCCTCCTGTTTACGATCGCGCTCGCGGCCCAGTACTGACCGGGCGGCTGCCAAGGGCGGAGCTTGGTCGTGGACTGTTGCCCTTCGCGACGGAGCTGATTGAGCCCGGCAGCCGGGTCAAGAGTCGGTGTACTTGACCTTGGCACCCGCCTTCATCAAATTGAACTCCGTGTGCTCCCTCGAAGACCAGTCAAGAGCGCGCAGCCTCGCCAATTCCGTGAACAGTGTTTCTTCGCCGTTGCCTTGACCGCGGTGAAATCGCTCTAGACGATCCGCCAAAGCGGCAGTGAATTCGGCGGCCTGCTCAGAGCTACCGAAGAAGAGTTCAAGTCCATGCCAGGTGACATAGTCATCGGGGTGGGGAGCGAATTCAAGCATGAAACCGGAACCATTCAGGCTCATCTCGTCGAACCATTCGTACATTATCTGGCCGGCCAATGCCCTCCCCGGTTTCACTTTGGCTTTGCCAAAGACCCGCATTGTGAACGGAGACCATAAGATGAGCCGGGTTGGCGTGAAAGTCGCCTCCCAGCGGGCGTCGGTCAATTCAACGCGCAGAGCTTTTGCTTCGGTCATTTCCTGTAGTTCGCGGCCCGCACCGCAGCGGTTGGCGACGTGAACCTCTCTGACCGGCAACGTGATAGCTGCTTCGCGTTCTTCCGGGCTCAACTTGGCCCGCGCATCCGCGCCGGTCGCTGGCCGTGCCCCGTCGGCCGAGTCATTGGCCTTCACCTTGCTGACCAAATAGAGACTCATAAGTAATCCAATCTGTAGATACTGCTGGTCCGCCCTGGAGCGGACCCAAGTCACCATCCTAATGGAGCACGTCACTGGGCCGATGCCCTTTGGCGGGTGTTGGGGACCGTGTTACTTTTGGGTGCGGCGGCGACGGGCGGCTGCTAGGCCGGTTAGTGTCAGGCCCGCCAGCAGCCATCCGGCCGCATACAAAAGCATGGTGGCGTGGTTTGCGCCAGTGAATGGCAGACCACCGTTGCCGTCGGTCCCGCCAGACCCGCTGGATCCGTTGGTGTTGTCCGATGCCGTCTGGCCAGGCGTTGGTGTAGGCGTCGGCGTGGCAGGTGGTGTCGGGGGTGTTGGTGGCGGTGTGGGGGTAAGCGCTAACACGCTCACCTGGTATTCCAAGGTCACGCATTGAGCTAGGTCGTCACACACTTGGACTTTGAAAGACGTGACGCCTTTCCAACCCGGCTCAGGAATATAACGCACACCACCCGACTGACTAACCACTACCACACCATGAGCTGGTTGGGTTAACGACCCAGCCGTCAACGCCCGCAGACTAGTTCCAGTCACATCCGCGAACACATCTACCTCGACCGTTGTATGATCATCAGCCACAACAACCGTCCGGCCACTACCAGTAGGTGGTGCTTGAACCAACGGAATATAGGTCACTTGGGTGGTTTGGTTCAAATCGTCCGTGTACTCGACAACGAACGGATGCTCACCCGGGCTGGCACCAGCCGCGTCGTAATGAACCGACCCTAACGCCGCTTGGCCTTGATCCGGGCTGGCTGTGATAACCCTGGTCTTGATCCACCCATATTTAGATGTCACCGATTCAGGGAACATCACCTGACCACCCAACCGGACTTTCTCCCGCACCACAGTCGCGGCCGCCTCGGGTGGCCCTTGAACAGTCACTGTCACTGGAACGGTCTCCGAAGCCTGATCCAGGGAGTCAATATATGTGACAGTGAATGTGTATACGCCTTCCGGTAAGGAACCGGCCTCAAATGAGATCTTGCCGTCTGTTTCGGCTGTCACTGTTGCACCCGCCGGGACACCCGCCACTTGGGTGGAGTCGATGATGGTGTCACTGGCGACTGTCAACCCGAGGTTAGCGGTCCCACCCAGCGGGGTCTTAGCGGAGGTGTCGCCGGAGACCAGCGGCGAGGCCACCACTGTGACCGTGAACTGGGCCCCAGCGGTTTGGTTGTTGGAGTCAGTGAACGTGACCGTAAACGAGTATTCACCTTCGGGTAGGGTCCTGGCCTCGAACCAGACTGTGCCGTCTAGTTTCGGTGTAATTCCTGCTTTAGCCGCCCAATCGCCTGCTTGGGTGACTTGAGCTTTACTGATAGACACACCGTGCTCCTGGTCGCCGTGAACAGACCCGACCAGTTCTATGGTTCCACCCATCGCGACAATACCGGTCGCCCCGGACGCGGACGGCGGCCCGGCCGGAGCGGCTGTCACTTTGAGCACGTTCGCGGTGTAATCCAACACCAAGCATTGGTTCAGGTCGTCACAAACCGTCACCGTGAACGGGTCCAGACCTTTCCACCCCTCCTCGGGCGTGTATTCGATGGTTCCTGGATCGGTCACATCCACAGTCCCGTGGGCCGGCTGAGTGATCGAGGAGGCGGTCAACGCCTTCAACGCAGTTCCGGTCACGTCCGTGAACACGTCCACATCCGCCGGGGTCAGATCATCCGCGACATCAAACTGGTAGCCAGCCCCGGTGGGGGCGGCCTGGATAGTGACAGTGATCTGGAACGGGTCGGAGTCTTGACCCAGGTCGTCGGTGAACGCCACCTCGAATGTGTGTTCCCCAGGGGTCAACGATCCGGCATCGAATGAGACTTCCCCGTCGGTTTCCGCTGTGGCCTGCGCACCGGCGGGCACGTTCAGGGTGTTGGCCTGGTCAATGGTTGTGTTACTGGTCACAGTCAACGAGACGCTGGCGGTCCCACCCACAGCGACTCTGATCGAGGCAGTACCAGTGACCTCGGGTGGTGCTATGACGGTGACTGTGTAGACGGCATCGGCGGTCGCTTCGTTCGAGTCGGTGTACCGGACCGTGAACATGTACTGGCCGGCCGGTAGGGTTCCAGCTTCAAAGATCACTTGGCCGTCAACGTCGGGAGTGATTGTCGCGTCCGCTATCCATGGTTCAGCGGTGATCACGGTGGCGTCTTCGATTACTGTGCCGTGTCCGATGTCTGAGGCCACATCACCATCAAGGGTGACTGTCCCACCCACTGCGACGTTGGCTTGGTCACCGGACGCGGACGGCGGTTCGGGTGGACTGTATATAGACAGGACCTTGACCGTGTAATCCAAGGTCACACACTGGTCCAGGTCGTCGCACACCTCGACGCTGAAACTGTCGGTCCCCTTCCAGCCGGTCTTCGGGGTGTACCGTACCTTCCCGGACTCCAGGGCCAGCGACCCTTGGGCCGGGCCGGTCCACGAGCCGGCGGTCAATGCTTGCAAACCGTGGCCGGTGGTGTCATCCAGCGGGTCTAACAAGATCGACGTCAGATCGTTGGCCACCTCAACATCGCGGCCTTGACCGGTTGGTGGGGCCTGGATAGTCACGGTGAACTCGACTGGTTCAGAGTCCTGTCCGGTCGAATCGGTGTAAACCACCGTGAACTGGTAATCCCCGGGCTCCAACTCCCCGGCCTCAAACGTGACCTTCCCGTCGGTCTTGGCGGTCACCGACGCGCCGTCCGGCACATTCGCCGGGGTCGCGGAACTGATGGTCACCCCGGTGGTGACGGTCATTGTGAATTCCGCCTCGCCGCCCACCGGCACCCGCGCCTCGGTGTTCCCGGTCACAGCCGGCTTGTCGACCACCGTGACCTTGAACTCCGCGTCGGCGCTCAAACCGTTCGAGTCGGTGTACCGGACCTCGAACTCGTAAACCCCGGCCGGCAGGTCCCCGGCCTGGAACTCCACGGTCCCGTCCAATTCGGGGGTGATCACAGCCTTGGCGACCCACTCCTCGTCGGTCGTCACCTCGGCCGTGGCGATGGTGGCGTTGTGGTCCTGGTCGGGTTCGACCGACCCGGCCAGGCTCGCGGTCCCGCCCAAACCAATCACCGCCGTGTCACCCGACACAACCGGCGGGACCGGCGGGGTGTAAACAGACAGGACCGTGAAGGAGTATTCCAAGTCCAGGCACTGGCCCAGGTCGTCGCAGACCTCGACCTGGAAGACAGCCTGGCCCATCCAACCCACCTCGGGGGTGTAAGTCAGCACGCCGGTCTCCTCGTCCAGTTCCAACTCGCCGTGGCCCGGCTGGGTGAACGAGTCCTCGCCCAGCGGTTGCAGGCTGGTCCCGGTCACGTCGTTGACCGGTTTCAGCGAACCCTGGGTCAAGTCGTCGGCCAGGTCAATGTTCCGGCCCACGCCGGTCGGGGCGGCCTGGACTGTGACGGTGAACTGCTTCGCGGTGGAAGGCTGCCCCACCGAATCGGTCCAGGTCACCCAGAACTTGTACACCCCGCCGGGCAGCGAACTCGACTCGAAGACAACCTCCCCGTCTGTTTCGGCGGTCACCTCAGCGCCCGGGGGCGCGCCCGTAACCTCCGCCTCCTCCACGGTCGCCGCGCTGGTCACGGTCATGGGGAAGCTGGCGGTCCCGCCCGGTTTGATTGTCGCGGTCGTCCCGCCGGCCACGGTAGGCGGGGCTATCACGTGGACCGTGAACTCGGCCGACGCCGTCAGGCCGTTCGAGTCGGTGTACTCAACCTCAAAGGTGTAGTCCCCAGCCGGCAGGTCCCCGGCCTCGAACACCACGGTCCCGTCCAGGCCCGGCGTGATCGCGGCGTCGGCGACCCAGTCCTCATCGGTGGTCACCACGGCGGTCTTCACCGTCGCCCCTTGGTCCTGGTCGGCTCCGGCCGAACCCTGCAGGTTCGCGGTCCCGCCCAACCCGATGGTCGCGGTGTCGCCGGTCGCGGTGGGTCCGGCCGCCCACACGGCGGTCAACTCCAGGCCGGGGGAGTCGCCGTCCGCGCCGGTCACGCCGTTCGCCTGGGTCAGCGCGTCCGCGCCGAAGTCCCACGGGCTCACCTCGGCCGACTCCCAGCCCAGGAACGCGAACCCGGCCCTGGCCGGCTGAGCCGGGGCGGTGACCGTCTCATCGTAGAACCCGTCCACGGGGTCCGGCTCCGGTGCCCCGCCGCCCGCGTCGAAGGTCACCTGAACCGGTTTCGCGTTGTAATACAGGTCTAGTTCCAGGCCATCGGCGATCGTCCCGGCGACAGTCGACTCGTCGGCGTCGAACTCGTAGCCCGGGTATTCCTCCGGGGTGGCGGTGATGGTCGGCGTGCCGATCTGGCCCTCATAGGCCTCCCGGTCCGCCTCGACCGCGGTCCCCTCGGAGTCGACCTTGTAATGGACCACCGCGTAGTCGCCGTCGCCGTTGGGCAGCCACCGGGCGTGCAAAGTGACCGCCGTGGACTCCAACACGGTGTCGTCTTCGACGGGTTTGGTGTACTCGGCGTCCAAGAACCAGCCGTCAAACTCAAACCCCGCCCGGGTCACCTCGGTCCCGTACGAGGTCGCGTCGGCCAGTTTCGACCCGATCCGCTCGGTGTCCGGCCCCAACTCGCGCGGGTCGGCCGGCAAAGCGTCCGTGTCGTGGATTGCGTAACTGATCTCGCCCCAGGCAGACGCCCACGCGCCGTGCAATGTCACGGTCGCGTTGTCCTGGATCATGTCCGCGCCAATCGTGTCAGCCGCGAAGTCCCAGGCCTCGTCCGGGTGGGCCCCGTCGACCGCCTGGGCGGTCGCGTACCAGCCGACAAAGTTGAAGTCCTCCAACGCGGGCGCCGCCGCCGGCGCGCCGATCAGCCCGCCCAGCTTCCCGGTGCCGCTACTCGTCCACCCGGACACGTCCTCTTCCGCGGCCGGCGGGACGTTCAAATCGAACTTGACCGTCAGGGTCTTCTTGGCGAATAACGCCTTGACGGTCACCGGGGCCCCCGGCATGGTCAACTCGGTCTTGGCCGCCGACGCGTCCGCCAGCAGCGACTCGTCGCCGCCCGCCACGACCTCCCAGCCGGCGAACTCGTAACCCGTGTCCGGGGTCGCGGTCAACCCGACCTCGGAGCCCTCCAGGCGCCCGGCCGGCCCCGCCGGACCCGCCGACCCGCCCGTCCCCGCCGTCACCGTCAAATCGCAGAACCCGCCTATCCGCCAAGAGGCCACATTCGACGTGTTCCCCTCGCCGTCCTGCCCGGCCGCGTAAACCACCCGCGGGCCGCAGCCGGCCAGATCCGCGCCGGTCAAAGCCCGAGTGTTCGGCCCGTCCACCATCGACGGCCCGGGAACGCCGTCCGCTACCACGTCCGCGGCGTCCGGGGCGGGCTCGCCGACCGAATCGGTCAGGTACCAGTAATCGCCCGCCTCGGTCGACTCGAAACTGAACTCGCCCTTGTTCGCCGCGGTCCGGTCCCACCCGTCGGGGGTCAAAACCGGCGCGGTCGAATCGAAGTACAACACCGCGGTCTGGATCGCCGGGACGGCCGCCACACCCGGGTACCTCACCCGGATGGGCACCTCGCCCTGACCCGTCAACCCGGTGATGGTGATCACGTACTCCCCGGCCCCGGTGTGGTCCACGCCGGTCACCGTCAAACCGGCCGGCAAAATGATGCGGGCCGGCGTCAGATCGCCCGGCATGTCGGACGCGAAAGTCAACTTCACCTCGCGGGTCGTGGCCGTGCCCGAGGCGCCGTCAACGGCGGTCGCGCTCAAATAAATCACCGTCGGCGCGAAATGCGCCACAACCTGGGCCGGCCCCTCCGGCATGGTGTAAACAGTCCGCGACGAGTACGCGTCGTCGAACACCCCGCCCGCCTGCCCGTCGTCCCAATACTCCACCCCGAAACCGGTCTCACCCTCGGCCTCGACCTCAATGACCGCGCCCGCCGGGTACTCCGACTCCAAACCGGCGGCGTTCTCAATCACGCCGCGGCCGGCCGAATCCGCCGCCACCGCAATGCTGAACGGGTACACCGGCGGTATGTCCACCACGGTCACCTGCGTGCCCCACAGCCCCTCCAGGTCCTGCGCCAACACGTAGGCCTTGTACGCGTTGTTGCCGGTCAGGGCGCCAATGCTGATGGTGTTCACGCCAACCGCCATGGGCGCGTTGCCCAGGCAGTCCTTGACCTGCTCCAAGCTGGGACCAGGGTCCTCGGCCGCCACCACGCAGTAGAACAGCTGCCCCTCCTCCACGCCCGTCACCTTCACGGTCGCCTCCGCCTTGGACAGCCGCGCGCCGGTCGGGTCCTCCAGGACCGGTGGCGTGGTGTCGCGGTGCAGGGTGACATCCAGCCTTCGCGGCGCGACATGTGTGTTGGCACCGTCGCTGGGGGTTTGGAAGATCACGCGCAGGGTGTCGCCCTCGGTCCAATCGCCGTTGACCCGCAGTAGGTATTGTGAGTTCCCGGAACCCTCAACCGCCGCCAAAGCAGTAGTCTTCGCGGCGCTGAAACCGCCTTGCGGCTCTATTGTCACCATCGCGTCGGTGAACAACGCCGGCTCGTCCAAGCTGAACGTCAACGTCCTGGTAGTGGCCGTGTCCACGGCACCGTCCTGCGACACCGTCAACTCGTTCAACCCGGCCGTCAAAGTGTTGAAGTCGGTCGACTTGGCGTCCGCCCAGGTCCGGAACTGCGGCGAGACAAAGGCCTTGGCCGTCTCAGTTCCGTTTGTCAC